>NZ_CP045144.1:3420000-3720000 GCF_009223885.1 Ancylobacter sp. TS-1 | reverse complement strand
TTCGAATAATCTTACCTATCTCTTCAATTTAACTGAAATGTAATGTTCCATGCGTAATGCCACGCTCAAGCAGTTCCGGGCCGTTGCGGCCATCGTCGAGACCGGCAGCGTCACCGGCGCCGCCCGCAAGCTGAACGTCACCCCGCCGGCGGTGACGATGCAGGTGCAGCAGCTCGAGCAGCATCTCGGTCTGCCCTTGCTCGACCGCGCCGGCGAGCGCTTCCAGCCCAGCGCCGCCGGGCGCGAGGTGCTGGCCGCCATCGCCCGCATCGAGCAGGCGCTGGCCGATTGCGGCGCCGCGCTCGATTCGATGAAGGGTCTGCGCTCGGGCCGGGTCTCGGTCGGGCTGGTCTCGACGGCGAAATATTTCGTGCCGGCGGCGCTCGGCTCCTTCACCCGCGCCCATCCCGGCATCGACGTGGTGCTGACCGTGGGCAACCGCGAGGAAATCATCGCGGGCCTGCGCGCCGACGCCATCGACGTCGCCATCATGGGCCGCCCGCCGCTCGACATCGAGGTCGACAAGACGCTGATCGGCGATCACCCGCACGTGCTGATCGCCCCGGCCGACCATCCCCTGCTCGGAAGGCGCATCCCCGCCTCGGCGCTGGCCGGCTCCACCTTCATGTCGCGCGAGCCGGGCTCGGGCACGCGCGGGCTTATGGAGCGGTTCTTCCAGCAGTCCGGCATCGACCCGCGTATCGGCATGGAGATCGATTCGAACGAGACCATCAAGCAGGCGGTCATGGCCGGGCTCGGCCTCGCCTTCATCTCCGCCCACACCATCGCGGCGGAGGTGGCGGACGGCCGGCTCGCCGTGCTCGACGTGGAGGGGCTGCCCGAGGTGCGGCAATGGTTCGTCGTCAAGCGCACCGCCAAGCGGCTGACTCCGCCGGCCGCCGCGCTCACCGAGTTCCTGTCGCGGCGCGGCGCGGATTTCCTGCCCGACACGCTGCATCTGCCGGGCGTCGCGCAAGCACCCGCGCCGGCCCGGGAGCGGGACGGCGAGCCGGGCTGAGCCGCCTCAGGAATAGATCGGGAAGCGGGCGCAGAGCGCCTCGACCTCGCCGCGGATCGACGCGATGCCGGCGCTGTCCGACGGCGCCTTGACGATGCGGGCGATCCAGCCGGCAACGGTCTCGAACTCGCCGACGCCGAAGCCCCGCGCCGTGCCGGCATTGGAGGACAGGCGCAGCCCCGAGGGCGCCTCCGGCGGGCGCGGATCGAACGGGATCAGGTTCTTGTTCACCGCCAGCCCCGCCGCCTCCAGCGCCTTGGCGGCGATATCGCCGGTGACGCCGAGATCGGTAAGGTCGACCAGCATCAGCCCGCAATCAGTGCCGCCGGCGACGATGCGCACGCCGGCCGCCGCCAGCGTGGCGGCCATGGCGCGGGCATTGGCGAGCACCGCCTCGTTATAGAGCCGGAACTCGGGCCGCAGCGCCTCGCCGAAGCAGGCCGCTTTGCCAGCTACCGCGTGCATCATCACCGAGCCCTGCACGCCGGGGAAGATGCCGTAATTGATGCGGTCGCTCAGCGCCTCGTCGTTCCACAGCACCAGCCCGCCGCGCGCCCCGCGCAGCGACTTGTAGGTGGTGGAGGTGACGACATGGGCGTGCGGGAACGGGTGCGGATACAGCCCGGTGGCCACCAGTCCGGCGAAATGCGCCATGTCGACCATGAGCAGGGCGCCCACCTCGTCGGCGATGGCGCGCAGCCCGGCGAAGTCGATGGCGCGCGGATAGGCCGAGCCGCCGGCCACGATCAGCTTCGCCTCGTGGTCGAGCGCCACGGCGCGCACCTCGTCGAGATCGATGCGCTCGCTCTCGCGGTCCACGCCATAGGTGAGGATGCGGTAGTCGCGGCCGGTCAGCGTGGCGGGGTGGCCGTGGCTGATATGGCCGCCGGCCGCCGTGTTCATCGAGAGGATGGCGTCGCCGAGCCTGAGCAGGCCGAGAAACACGCCACCATTGGCGTTGGAGCCGGAATGGGGCTGCACATTGGCGAAGCGGCAGCCGAACAGCCGCGTGGCGCGCTCCACCGCCAGCGCCTCGATGACGTCGGCGAACTCGGCCCCGCCATAATAGCGGGCATGGGGCAGCCCCTCGACGGTCTTGTTGGTGAGCACCGAGCCCTGCGCCTCCAGCACCAGACGGGAGACGATGTTCTCCGAGGCGATCAGCTCGATCCCGTCGCGCTGGCGCGCCTCCTCGCCGCGAATGGCGGCGGCGAGCTCGGGATCGGCGTCGAGCCCATCGGTGAAGTAGCCGGCGTGCAGGGTCGACATGGGGGGCGGCTCCGGGAGGGAAGCGGTGGGCGGCAGGTCCCGGCCATTGCGCCGGGAACCGCGTCGCGCCGGGCCTCAGCTACGCTTGCCGGTCAGCCAGGACAGCAGCGGGTTGGGCGGCTCGGCCGATTTCGGCATCGCCTCGACCACGATGACCTCGTCGATCTCGCCCTTCTTGAAGGACTTGAGGAAGGCGTCGTAGTCGGCCAGCGAGATGCAGCCGTTGGAATCGCCGCGCGGGCCGAGCAGATAGGGGTGCAGCAGGAAGCCGTTGCGCCCATACATGGGTTGGTCGCCGACCGGGGTCATGCGCACCGCCTCGGTGCCGTGGAACAGCGCCTCGCGCATGCGCAGCTTGTAGCGGTTCGGCGGCGTCACGCCGTGCATCTTCACATGCACATAGCGGATGTCGTCGAACTTCTCGCCATAGCCGGAATGCGCCTCCAGCTTCTTGCCGTTCGGCAGATAGAGCTTCTTGGCGCGGATGTCGTAGATGGCGAACCTGTCCTCGGACGTCGGGTAGCGCAGCTCGTCCTTGGGGGCGGCCTGCTCCTGCGGAGCGGTCTCCTCGGGGGCGGCATCTTCCTCCATCGGCGGCGGCAGCGAGGCGAGCATCTGCGCGGACGGCTTGCGCGGCGGCAGCGGGGCGAGCGTGACCGAATCGTCCGGCGCATCGCCCGGCATCACACGGCCGGCGACGAGCGGGTTGGCCATCGGCAGCGGCACCGTGCTCACCGTCTCCACCGTCGGGGGACCGGCAGCCGGCGGCACCGGGATGGCGGCAAGCAGGGCGGGCCGCACCGGCATGATCGCCGGGCGGAACAGCCAGTCGTCGCCCTGCGCGATCTCGCCGGCGGGATGGAAATTGCGCACATCCGTGACGGAGCGCTGCGGCGGCGTCGACGGCCCGTCCTCGATCGCGCTCGCGACCTCCGGGCCTGCCGGGGCGAGGCGCAGCGAAGGATCGACGCGCGCCGCGTCGGCCGGGGTCGGCAGCGAGGTGCTCGACACCCACGCCACCGCGACCGCCACACCGACGAAGCTCACAGAACCGATGAGGAAAGATCCAATCAGCCGCATAGGCATCTCTGAACAGACGACCGCCGGGCGCAGGAGCACATATGCGCTTCCACGCGCCGGCAACGGCCTTCGATTGCGTTCAACGTCGGCGCCCAAGCCATTGTCCGCCGACGGCCCCCAAGCCAAATCGGTTAATATCCGACCTTAGGTAATATTTCATTAACGCCGCCCCCACAACCCGATCCGGGTGCCGGATCCTCCGTCTTGCTGCGGATGCGGTGTCCTACCGATGGCGGCGAGGCAGGCGGACGACGAAAAGGCAGTCAATGACATCGCGGGCGAACCGCGCCAGCATGTCGCGGGGAGCGCGCGGGTGAAATCGTCGGCGATATCGGACGCAATCCGAACGGTCGGGACCCGGCTGCGGCGCCTGCTGCTGCCGGCGCTGGCGCTGGCGCTGGCGGCGAGCGCCGTCGTCTGGCTGGCGGGGCGGCCGGAACTGGCCGAGCGGATCTGGATCGGCGCCACCGGCACCGTCCTCGCCGTGCTCCTCGTCACCATCGCCGGCAGCCTGCGGCGCGGGGAGTTCGGCCTCGACCTGATCGCCGCGCTCGCCATGGGCGGGGCGCTGGCCTTCGGCGAGAACCTCGCCGGCGCCATCGTCGCGCTGATGTTCAGCGGCGGCGAGGCTCTGGAAGCCTACGCCCACAGCCGCGCCGCGCGCGAGATGACCGCCCTGCTCGGCCGGCTGCCGCGCAGCGCCACCCGCCGCGAGGACGGCCGGCTGCACGAGGTGCCGCTCGACGCCCTCGTGCCGGGCGACGTCATCCTGGTCCGGCGCGGCGAGGTGGTGCCGGTGGACGGCTGGCTGCAAAGCCCGGCCGCCGCGCTCGACCAGTCGGCGCTGACCGGCGAATCGCTGCCCGTGCGCCGCCTGCATGGCGAGGAGGTGCTGAGCGGCTCCACCAATGCCGGCGACGCCTTCGACCTGCTCGCCAGCCGCGCGGCGGCGGACAGCACCTATGCCGGCATCGTGCGGCTGGTGGCGGGCGCCCAGCAGTCCAAGGCGCCGATGGCGCGCCTCGCCGACCGATTCGCGCTCGGCTTCCTCGCCGTGACGCTGACCATGGCCGGCCTCGCCTGGGCGATAAGCGGCGACTCGGTGCGCGCGCTCGCGGTGCTGGTGATCGCGACCCCCTGCCCGCTCATCCTCGCCGTGCCGGTGGCGATCATCTCCGGCATCTCGCGCTGCGCCCGCCACGGCGTGCTGGTCAAGGATGGCGGCGCGCTGGAGACGCTGGCCAAGGTGCGTACCGTGCTGCTCGACAAGACCGGCACGCTGACCGGCGGGCGCCCGCGCATCGTCGGCATCCGCAGCCGGGGCGGGCTGGCGGAGGACGAATTGCTGCGGCTCGCCGCCTCGCTCGACCAGAGTTCGGCCCATGTCGTCGCCGAGGCGCTGGTGATGGCGGCGACCGAGCGGGGCCTCGCGCTGGACGTGCCGTCCGAGGTGCGCGAATCCCCCGGCGCCGGCATCGCCGGGCGGGTCGGCGACCGCGAGGTGGCGCTCGGCGGCTGGGATTTCGTCGCCGCCGCCACCGGCGCCGCCCCCGATGACGGTCTGGTCGGCTGGACGCTGCGGCCGGGAACGGTCGCCGTGGTGGTGGCCATCGACGGCGAACTGGCCGGGGCGCTGCTGCTGGCCGACGAACTGCGCGGCGAGGCCCGCGCAGTGCTGGACGAGTTGCGGCAGGCCGGCGTGCGGCGCGTCATACTGGCGACCGGCGACGAGAGCGAGCGGGCGCAGGCCATCGCCGAGGGGCTCGGCTTCGACGCCGTGGCCAGCGAACTGACCCCGCAGGACAAGGCCCGCCGCGTGATCGCCGAGCGCGGCAACGGCCCGGTGATGATGGTCGGCGACGGGGTGAACGACGCGCCGGCACTGGCCGCCGCCGATATCGGCGTCGCCATGGCCGCGCGCGGCTCGGCGGCCTCCTCGGAGGCGGCCAATGTGGTCATACTGGTCGACCGGCTCGACCGGCTGATCGACGCCATGCGCATCGCCCGGCGCGCCCGCGCGGTGGCGTTGCAGAGCGTCTATGTCGGCATCGGCCTGTCGCTCGCGGGCATGATCGCCGCCGCCTTCGGCTGGCTGGCGCCGGTGCAGGGCGCGTTGTTGCAGGAACTCATCGACGTCGCCGCCATCCTCAACGCGCTGCGTGCCTTGTGGGAACCGGGCGGCGCGCGCACCGGGCAACCGCGCTAAAGCGTGCGTGCATCCGCCCGTTTGCGCGGACGCCCGCCCCGGCCGGCTCCGGGGGTGGCGAGGGCCTCTGGTGTTGCTTCCGGGCGACACCATATGAGCCTCGCGGGTCCCCACCCTCACGGGAAACGGGGCCTGCCAGGAGATGTTCATGACGAAGACTGACCCCCGCCTGTGGATGTGGTCGGAAGCCCTCGAGACGCTCAGCCGCGCCGAGCGCATGCACCGGCAGATCTTCCAGCCGGCCGCGCGTCCGGGCGCCAGCGTGCGCCGCGCCCCGTGCTGGGAACCGCCCGTCGACATGATCGAGGATGAGAGCGAACTGCTGGTGCTCGCCGCGCTGCCGGGCGTCGACCCGGACCAGATCAGCGTGGCGATCCACAACGGAGTGCTCACCATCGCCGGCGAGCGCGTGCTGCCGCCCGAGCTGCGCCGCGCCACCATCCACCGCATGGAGCTTCCGCAGGGCCGTTTCGAGCGCCAGCTGGCGCTGCCGCCCGGCCGCTACGAGGTGATCCGCCCGCGCATGGTCAATGGCTGCCTCGCCATTGTGCTGCGCAAGGTTTGAGGAAGGGGGACAAAGACATGACACACCCCGATTTCGACAGATATTCGCCGCTCCGCATGGCCGATGCCGGCGG
Organism: Ancylobacter sp. TS-1; assembly: GCF_009223885.1. Lineage (NCBI taxonomy): Bacteria > Pseudomonadati > Pseudomonadota > Alphaproteobacteria > Hyphomicrobiales > Xanthobacteraceae > Ancylobacter > Ancylobacter sp. TS-1. Next base: position 3,713,789 of record NZ_CP045144.1, on the reverse strand, counting down.
CAGCGGGACCAATGGCAACGCCAATGGCAGCGTGCCCGCCGACCAGCTCATCGTGCTGCCGGTGCGCAATTTCGTGCTGTTCCCCGGCGTGGTGATGCCGCTCGCCATTGCGCGCCCGGCCTCCATTGCCGCCGCCCAGCAGGCGGTGCGCGAGGGGCGCCCCGTCGGCATCCTGATGCAGCGCGACGCCAGCGTCGAGGAGCCCGGCCCTACCGACCTGCACCGCATGGGCGTGGTCGCCAACATCCTGCGCTACGTCACCGCGCCGGACGGCACGCACCACCTCGTGCTGCAGGGCGAGCAGCGGTTCCATGTCGAGCAGTTCGCCCGCGAGAAGCCTTTCCTCATCGCGCGGGTCGCGCGCATCGAGGAGAGCGAGGAACAGAGCCCCGAGGTCGAGGCGCGCTTCGTCCATTTGCAGGGACAGGCCAATGAGGTGATGGAACTGCTGCCGCAGGTGCCGGCCGAGCTGGCCGCCGCCGTGCGCGGCTCCAACTCGCCCGCCGGCCTCGCCGACCTGGTGGCGGCCTATGCCGACATCTCGCCGGAGGAGAAGCAGGAGCTTCTGGAGACGGTCGACATCGCCGCGCGCATGACCAAGATCTCGCGGCTGCTGGCGCACCGCATCGAGGTGCTGCGGCTGTCGCAGGAGATCGGCAAGCAGACGCGGGCCTCGCTGGACGAGCGCCAGCGCGAGGTGCTGCTGCGCGAGCAGATGGCGGCGATCCAGAAGCAGCTCGGCGAGGATGACGGCAACAGCGCGGAGATCGCCGAGCTGGAGAGCGCCATCAAGGATGCCGGCATGCCGGAGGATGTGGAGCAGATGGCCCGCAAGGAGCTGGGCCGGCTGCGTCGCATGCAGGACGCCAGCGCCGAATACGGCATGATCCGCACCTATCTCGACTGGCTGATCGCGCTGCCGTGGAAGCTGCCCGAGGAGAAGGCGATCGACATCGCCGAGGCGCGCCGCATTCTCGACGAGGACCATTTCGGCCTCGACAAGATCAAGCGCCGCATCGTCGAATATCTCGCCGTGCGCAAGCTGGCGCCGAACGGCAAGGCGCCGATCCTGTGCTTCGCCGGCCCTCCGGGCGTTGGCAAGACCTCGCTCGGCCAGTCCATCGCCCGCGCCATGGGCCGCAAGTTCATCCGCGTCTCGCTCGGCGGCGTGCATGACGAGGCGGAGATCCGCGGCCACCGGCGCACCTATGTCGGCGCGCTGCCGGGCAATATCGTGCAGGGCATCCGCAAGGCGGGCACCCGCGACTGCGTGATGATGCTGGACGAGATCGACAAGATGGGCTCCGGCATACAGGGCGACCCGTCGGCGGCGATGCTGGAGGTGCTCGACCCCGAGCAGAACGGAACTTTCCGGGACAATTATCTCGGCGTGCCGTTCGACCTGTCGCGCGTGGTGTTCATCGCCACCGCGAACATGCTCGACACCATCCCCGGCCCGCTGCGCGACCGCATGGAGATCATCTCCCTGACCGGCTACACCGATCAGGAAAAGCTCCAGATCGCCCGGCGCTATCTGGTCCGCCGCCAGTTCGAGGCCAATGGCGTCACGCCCGAGCAGGTCGCCTTCGACGACGAGGCGCTCAGCGCCGTCATCCGCGCCTATACGCGGGAGGCGGGCGTGCGCAACCTCGAACGCGAGGTCGGCCGCGCCATCCGCCATGTCGCCGTCGACATCGCCGAGGGCAAGGCGACGCACCGGCGCATCGGCGTCGACACGCTGCCCGACCTGCTCGGGCCGCCGATCTTCGAGGACGAGGTGGCGCTGCGCGTCAGCGTGCCGGGCGTGGCCACGGGCCTTGCCTGGACGCCGGTCGGCGGCGACATCCTCTTCATCGAGGCGACCCGCATTCCCGGACGCGGCGGGCTGATCCTCACCGGACAGCTCGGCGACGTGATGAAGGAGAGCGCGCAGGCGGCGTGGAGCCTCGTCAAGAGCCGCGCCGTCGAGCTTGGCATCGACCCGGCGCTGTTCGCCACCAGCGACGTGCATGTGCACGTGCCGGCCGGCGCCACGCCCAAGGACGGGCCAAGCGCGGGTGTCGCCATGTTCACCGCCCTCGTCTCGCTGCTTACCGGCCGCACGGTGCGCAAGGATACGGCGATGACCGGCGAGATCAGCCTGCGCGGCCTCGTGCTGCCGGTCGGCGGCATCAAGGAGAAGGTGGTGGCGGCCGCACGGGCCGGATTGACGAGGGTCATGCTGCCCGCCCGCAACCGGCGCGACTATGAGGACATTCCTCAGGACGCGCGCGACCGGCTGGAATTCGTCTGGCTGGAGCGGGTGGACGAGGCCATCGCCAATGCGCTGGAGCCGGCCCCCGAGGCCGAGGCGCCGGCGCCGCTGAAGGCGGCGAGCTGATCCTACGCGACCCCCCTGCCGTCCCGGAGCGATCCGGGACGGCGGCTTCCCATCCCTTCCCCTCCCCGGGCGATGATGACCGCGCGCCGGATTCCGGCTAGAGAGCGAGCCGGCACAAGGTCACTGGACGGCGGCGATGGAAAGCTTCTGGTCGCATTACTGGCCGCACATCGTCCTCGTCACCAGCGGCACGGTCGGCATCGTGGCGGCCATCCATGCGGCGATGACCAAGGAGGACGTGCGCGCCGCCATCGGCTGGGTCGGCGTCATCCTGCTGTCGCCGCTGATCGGCGCCGGCCTCTACCTCGTGGCCGGCATCAACCGCATCCGCCAGAGCGCGGCCGGCCGGCGCCGCGCCAGCCAGGACCGGCGCCGCCACCATGAGCGCCCGCCCATCGCCATCTCGCTCTCGCCCAGCCTCTCGGCGATGAAGCGGCTCGGCGACCGGGTGGCGGCCTTCCCGCTCACGACCGGCAACGCCGTGCGCCTGCTCGACAGCGGCGACGAGGCCTATCCGCAGATGCTGGCCGCCATTCGCGGGGCCAAGCGGCACGTGGCGCTCTCCAGCTACATCTTCGACAACGACCCCGTGGGCGTCGAGTTCGCCGACGCGCTGATCGAGGCGCACCGGCGCGGCGTCGCGGTGCGGGTGCTGATCGACGCCATCGGCGCGCGCTATTCGCGCCCCTCCATCGTCGGCCGGCTGACGGCGGGCGGGGTCGTCACCGACCTGTTCATGGGCAACCTCATCGGCCTGCGCCTGCCCTATGCCAATCTGCGCAGCCACCGGAAGATGCTGATCGTCGACGGCACGCTCGGCTTCACCGGCGGGATGAACATCCGCGCCCAGTTCACCAGCGCCCATGCCGGCGACGATCCCGCGCGCGACACCCATTTCCGCGTCGAGGGGCGCGCGGTGGAGCAATTGCTCACCGTGTTCAGCCAGGACTGGTCCTTCACCACCGACGAGTTTCTCGACGGCCCGGCCTGGGCCGAGGCGCCGGAAGCCCCGCCCTGCGGCCCGGTGGCGGTGCGCGTCGTGCCCTCCGGGCCCGACCGCAACCTCGCCTGCGCGCACAGCATGATCATGGGCGCGCTGTCGATCGCGCAGAGCCGGGTGCGCATCTGCTCGCCCTATTTCCTGCCCGACCAGCAGCTCATCGGCGCCCTCGCCGTGGCCGGGCGGCGGGGCGTCGAGGTCGATATCGTGATCCCCTCGGCCAATAATCTGAAGCTGGTCGACTACGCCATGACCGCCCAGCTTGACCAGGTGCTGGCCGGCGACTGCCGCGTCTGGCGGGCGGGCGGCATGTTCGACCATTCCAAGCTGCTGTCTGTGGATGGCTGCTGGGCCTATGCCGGCTCCTCCAACCTCGACCCGCGCAGCCTGCGGCTGAATTTCGAGCTTGATCTCGAACTCTACGATCCCGCCGTCGCCGGTGCCATCGAGGCGCGCATCGGCGCCATGATCGCCGGCGGCCGCGCCGAGACGCTGGCGACGCTGGCCGCCCGCCCGTTCCTCACACGGCTGCGCAACCGGGCGATCTGGCTGGCCTCGCCTTATCTGTGAGCCGAGCCAGCCGAGGCGCCCATCCCGCGCCGCCCCTGCCGGACCCGCCCGCATCGTCATCCGGCCCTTGCTGCGTCGTCATCCCGGACGGCCGCAGGCCGATCCGGGATCGCGTGAAGGAATGGAGAGCGATCCCGGCGCTCCGGCTCCGCCTCCGGCCGGGATGACGGTGGCCGGCCAGAACGTTCTGTCCTGGGTCCCGGATCGGCGCTGCGCTGCGCGCAGCTTGTCCGGGAAACATGGGTGCCGCACGGGCTTCGTCTCCCGGACAAGTGACGCCGCAGGCGGAACGCCGATCCGGGACCCAGCGCAAGACTCTTCGGCGATCCCGGCTCTGCGGCTGCGCCTCCGGCCGGGATGACGATCGGAGGAAGGCGCCCGCGCGGCCGGCCGCGAAGCACGCGGACGCGCGCAAAACAAAAGCCAGCCCCGTTTCCGGGACTGGCTTGAGGGAGACAGTGGCCCGTCTCCGGGACCGTCTCAGGAGGCTGGTGGCGGCGGGGCGGGCGCACGGCCCGGCCCCGGACGCGTCATCCTCACGCCGCGGCGACGGCGGCCTTGGTCGGGACTTCGGAGACCGTCTTCAGGATCTGCGAGGCGATGGCGTAGGGGTCGCCCTGCGAGTTCGGGCGGCGATCCTCAAGATAGCCCTTGTAGTCGTTCTTGATGAACGAGTGCGGCACGCGAACCGAGGCGCCGCGGTCAGCCACGCCGTAGGAGAACTTGTTCCACGGCGCGGTCTCGTGCTTGCCGGTCAGACGCTTGTCGTTGTCCGGGCCATAGACGGCGATGTGGTCCATCAGGTTCTTGTCGAACTGCGCCATCAGCGCCTCGAAATACTCCTTGCCGCCGACCTCACGCAGGTAGGTGGTCGAGAAGTTGGCGTGCATGCCCGAGCCGTTCCAGTCGGTGTCGCCGAGCGGCTTGCAGTGATACTCGATGTCGATGCCGTACTTTTCGGTCAGGCGCTGCAGCAGGTAGCGCGCCATCCACACTTCGTCGGCCGCCTTCTTGGAGCCCTTGCCGAAGATCTGGAATTCCCACTGGCCCTTCGCGACTTCCGCGTTGATGCCTTCATGGTTGATGCCGGCCTCGAGGCAGAGGTCGAGATGTTCCTCGACGATCTTGCGGGCCACGTCGCCGACGTTCGAATAGCCGACGCCGGTGTAGTACGGGCCCTGAGGCGCGGGGTAGCCCTGCGTCGGGAAGCCGAGCGGACGGCCGTCCTTATAGAAGAAGTATTCCTGCTCGAAGCCGAACCACGCGCCCTCGTCGTCGAGGATGGTGGCGCGGGCATTGGTGGAGTGCGGGGTAACGCCGTCCGGCAGCATCACTTCGCACATCACCAGCGCGCCATTGGTGCGGGCCGGGTCGGGATAGACCGCGACCGGCTTCAGCACGCAATCGGAGCTGCGGCCTTCGGCCTGCATGGTCGAGGACCCGTCGAAGCCCCACAGCGGCAGCTGATCGAGCGTCGGGAATTCCGCGTATTCCTTGATCTGCGTCTTGCCACGCAGGTTCGGGGTCGGCGTGTAGCCGTCCAGCCAAATGTACTCAAGCTTGTACTTCGTCATTGCGTGTCTCTCATAGCTTAAGACCGGGCGCCGAAGACCCAGGTCGCTTTGCCGGCCGCGCGAGGATGGTCGGCCGCCAACGGCTGGACTTCCTACAAGCATGTGGCGTGCCAAATGGCCCCGCCGGCGCCGGGCCGGCGCCCGGACCGGCATCGCGGGCGCGAGGTTAGCCGCGCGCGGGCGAGGCTCCGCCCCCCCGGCAAAGCGTGATTCGCCTGAATTCCGCAGGCTTTGGTGCCGTTGCCCGGCCCCGGCGGGACGCGGGCGGCGCACCCGGCGCGGGAACCGGACGGGGGCAAGTTTCATTATGCCACAGACCCTTGCGAGGGTCTTTGGCGCTGCACAATTCCTATGCTCATTGTGATTGTAAAATGTGCATCTTGCGCAAACGCCAAGCAAAATGTGTTATAAGGCCTCATAAGGCTGACGCAGGAACGCGCAGCCGGTAAGGAGAAACGTGCAATGACCAATCATTCGAGTACCGAAATCCGGCGCGAAGGCGCCCAGATCGTCCCGTTCCCCGCCGGCGGCCGTGCCGGCCTCGCCGCCCGTCGCGCCGAGCTGCTTTCTTCCGAGACCCTCAAGGTAGCGCCCCATATCATCATCGGGAGCTGGTACCACGAAGAGGCGATCAAGGAAGACAGCGGGCGCACGAACTGACACCGTCGATCGCACGACGGGAAATGACGATGTTCTGCGCACAGCGCCTGCGATTTACCCCCGCAAGAGGGCCGCGACCCACCGTCCGGCCCTCTTGTCATATCCGGCGCCGCGCAGGCGCCTGAACGACGCCGCTAGCCGAAGATCGACCAGCCCAGCCGCCGGGTCAGTTCTTCCAGCGCGATGCGGCCCAGATGCGAGTTGCCGCTGGCGTCCAGCCCCGGCGACCAGACCGCGATCGAGGCCCGGCCCGGCGCGACGGCGAGAATGCCTCCCCCCACCCCGCTCTTGCCCGGCAGACCGACGCGATAGGCGAATTCGCCCGAGCCGTCATAATGGCCGCAGGTGAGCATGATGGCGTTGATGCGCCGCGCCCGCTCGGGCGACACCACCGAGAAGCCGGTCGAGGGGTTGCGCCCGTTATGGGCCAGGAACCGGCCCGCCATGGCGAGTTGCCGACAGCTCATGGTGATGGCGCAGTGGTGGAAATAGACGCCGAGCGTGTAGTCGACCGGATTCTCCAGCACGCCGAACGATTTCATGTAGTTGGCCAGCGCCCGGTTGCGAAAGCCGGTGCGCTGCTCGGAGGCCGCCACCACCTCGTCAATGCTGATCGAGGGGTCTTCGCTCAGGAAGCGCATGAAGCGCAGGATCTCGCCCAGCGCCTCGCGCGGCTGGTGGCCGGAGAGGATGACGTCCGTCACCGCGATGGCGCCGGCATTGATGAAGGGGTTGCGCGGAATGCCGTGCTCGTTCTCCAGCTGGACGATGGAGTTGAACGGGCTGCCGGAGGGCTCGCGCCCGACCCGCTTCCACAGGAGGTTGCCGATCTTGCCGAGCGCCAGAGTGAGGGTGAACACCTTGGAGACGCTCTGGATCGAGAACGGCATGTCGGCGTCGCCGCCCACCGCCACCTCGCCGTCGCCCCCGACCACGGCGATGCCGAAGCAGCCGGGGTCGACACGGGCCAGCTCGGGAATATAGGTGGCGACGTCGCCGCGGTCGGCGCGCGCGCGCATTTCCTCGGCGATTTCACGGACGACGCGGTCGAGATCGGGCACGGGTTGCGGTCACTTTCGCCGGGTGCGGGTGGGATGGCAGGTACTTTAATGGCACGTGCTTTAGCGCAAGCCCGCCGTGCAAGGCCAGTGCCGCCCGCCCAGTGCCGCCCGTCCGATGCCGCCCCCTCGCCGCGTCTAGCGCGCCTCCTGCCGCCCGACCTCGGGGCGCATCACCAGCAGCAGCGCGCCGGCGGCGATCCAGCCGAGCACGAGATAGGGCCACAGATTGTCGGGGAAGGCCGGCACCGGATAGATCGAATTGTAGAGCGGCCACGCCATCGCCAGCGTGCCGAGACTGCCGAGCACCAGCCAGAGGCGGCTTCCGGCGCGCACCGCGTGCACCGCCGCCGCCACGGTGACGCCGAGATAGGCAACGATGAGCGCCAGCACGCCGATGGTGCCCACGGCGTCGTAATAGTCGGTCGGACCGACGAAGGGCGCCCAGGCGAGCACCCCCGCCAGCATGGCCAGGCTCACAATGGCGACGGCGGTGGTGGGCGTGCCGTGGCGCGGGTGAAGCCGGGCCATGGCCGGCGACAGGCCCGCCCGGCCGAGCACGAACAGCATGCGCGCCCCGGCCGACAGCGTGCCCAGCACGCAGGAGATGGCGGAAACCGCGGCGGCAAGGTCGAGCGCGGTGGCGATGTGGATGTTGCCGTAGCGCAGCGCCAGCGTGTTGAGCGGCGCGTCGCTCGCCGCCAGCGCCTTCATGTCGCCGAGGCCGAAGCCGATGACCTGGATATAGGAGGCGAAGACGAAGAACAGCCCCGCCAGCACCACCGAGCCGAACAGCGCCAGCGGGATCGAGCGGCCCGGCCGGCCGGTCTCCTCGGCCAGCGTCGTCGCCGCCTCGAAGCCGGCGAAGGACAGCACGGCAAAGACGATGGCGTAGCCGACGCCCCACCAGCCGATCGTCGGGTCGGGATGGAACGGGGCGAGGCTGAGGCCGCCCTCGGCATGGACGGCGGTGAGGATGCGCACGCCGAGATAAACGATGACGGCGATGGAGGAGAGTTCCATCACCAGCATGAGCCGCGTGGCGAGGCCGACATCGCGCCACGCCAGCGCCGTGCCGCCCAGAAGGGCGAGGACCGCGACCGGCAGCCACCAGCCGCCCAGATGAATGCCGTGATCGTCGAGCGCCGCGCGCAGGAAGTCGCCCACCAGCGCGGCGCTGCCCGATCCGCCGGCGATATAGAGCAGCACCATGCACCAGCCGGCGATGAAGCCGGCGCGCGGGCCGAAGGTCTTGCCGATATAGGCGAAGCCGGAACCGGCGCTGGTCACGCGGCTGGCGAAGAAGATGAAGGAAAGCCCGACCAGACCGACCACCAGCGTGCCGATGGCGAATCCCAGCGGCGCGGCGATGCCGGCCGCCCCGACCGCCAGCGTGACGTTGAGCGCCATGCCCATTGTCGGCGCCATGACCGACAGGGAGAGGCCGACCGCCTCCACCGGCCCCAGCTTGCGCCTGAGGCTCGCGCCGCCCGTCTCCGCCATGCCGTCCCCCTGCCTTGTCCCGGGCGGATTAGATCCATCCCGGACGGGCGGCGGCAATGGCAAAGATTGGTTCTATCCCGCCCGCAGAGGGCCGGGCGCGGCTCACCCGCCCGGAGCGGCGGGCGCGGGAGGCGGCGCGGAAGGTGGCACGGGCTCGGGCAGTGTCTCGTAGCGCCGGTCGGTCAGCGTCTTCAGGAAGGCGACCAGCGCGTCGATGCGCCGGTCGTCGAGGGCGGGGCCGCTCTCCAGCTCCTTGAGCGACAGCGTGCCCGGCACCTCGGGCGGCGCCCAGGGCCGGCCGGTGGCGGGATCGGTCTGCCGCGCGGGGGAGGATGAATTGTACTTGTTGTAGAAGAGGATGACGGTCCTCAAATCCTTGAAGACGCCATTGTGCATATAGGGTCCGGTCACCGCCACATTGCGCAGCCCCGGCACCCTGAACTGGCCGTCATGGCGCCGGGCCCTGATGTCCTTGCGCCCCTTCAGCCCGTGGTCGACCGGCGCCGCCAGCTCCGGATTGGCCGGGGTGCCGATATTGTGGAAGCGGAAATTGGAGAACGCCTCCCCCTCCCCGCCGGACGCGGTGAGCTTGTGGCACTGGCTGCAATTGGTGAACTGGTTGGAGAAGAACAGCACCCGCCCCAGTTCCTCCTGCGGCGTCATCGTGTAGTCGCCGCGCAGATGGCGGTCATACTTGGAATCAAAGGGCGAGACCTCGGGGCTGCGCTCATAGGCGGCCACCGCCTCGGCCAGCGCGGCGAAGGCGCGCGCGTCGTCGTCGAACACGCCGGGACCGAAGGTCTCGCGGAAGGCGGCGACATAGGACGGCTTCTCCTTCAGCCGGGCGACGACGCTGGCCTTGTCGGGCATCGCCATCTCGACCGGGTTGAGCAGCGGCTGGCCCGCCTGCTCCTCCAGCGTGCGCGCCCGCCCGTCCCAGAACTGCCCGCCGGCGAAATGCCCCTCGGCCGTGCGGCCGAAGTGCGGGGCGAGCGCGGCATAGCTGATCGTCGGCGCGTTGCGGACGCCGCGCGAGGTGCCGTCATCGCCGACCGAGACCGGCCCGCCACGCGGATCGGCGAAGCCGCTCGCCGGATCGTGGCAGGTGGCGCAGGACTGGGTGCGCGCGCGCGACAGGTCGGCGTCGAAGAAGAGCCGGCGGCCGAGCGCGGCGCGCGGGGAAAGCGCCGCCGCCGCGCCAGGTTCGGCGCCCGGCCCGGCCCCCTCCTGCGCGAGCGCGTCGCCCGCAGGCACCGTCAGCATCGCCGCCAGCGCGAGGACCGCCGCCATCATCCGCCGTGCCCGCCTCATGTGCATCTTCCGTCCTGCCTGCGGCCCGCCCGGCAGCTTTCCCGCCGGCAGGGCCGGCGCGTCCATTGGACATGGTGTCCAGCCCCGGGCGGCACGAAGGGATCAGCGCGGCAGCAGCCTTCCGCGCAGCAGGAGCCAGAGCGAATGCGCCGAGGTGCCGGCGACCACCAGCGTCGCGATGGCGAGCAGCCACGGCGCCAGCAGCGCCAGCGCCCCGGTCTCCCCGCGCTCGACGAGCCGCAGCACCGAGGTCGCCAGCGCGGTGAGGCCGAAGGTGAAGGCCCAGTAGGCCGGGGACAGCGGCTGCTGAAGTATCCAGGGCAGCAGCCGGGCGACCAGCAGCAATTGCAGCAGCCCGTAGCCGATCAGCGCGCGGGCGAAGAGGTCCGGCGCGCCCTGGGTGACGCTCAGATAGGCGAACGCGCCGACCACCGGCGGGGCGAGCTGGATGCCGAGCGTCGGCCGCAGCGCCGGCGGCAGCGCCTCGCCGTGCTGGAAACGCTGAAGCAGCACGGATTCCATCGCCAGCCAGGAGAACAGGCCGGCGCCGAAGGCAAGCTGGCCCCAGTCGGTGAAGCCCAGCGCGCCGCAGGCGATCGCCATCACATAGCAGCCGGCGACCGTCGGCAGATACAGCACCGGCGTCGCCGCCGCGGGGTCGCGCCCGCCGCGCCAGAGCCCTCCGGTCCGCCAGACCCCGAAGCCGAGGGTGAAGCCGGCGCCCGCCACCAGCAGGAGAATGGCGGGAAGGCGCGCATAGGGCGCCGCCGCCACGCTGACCAGCAGCGTCGCCACGCCGGCGAGCCCGACGAAGCCGGACTGCACCGGATGGCCGATCTCCTGTAGCGCGAGCGGGCGGGCGAGCAGCCATTTAAGCAGGTAGAGCACCAGCACCACCGCCCAGACGAGCGTTCCCGCCAGCAGGATCGCCTCGGCGATGACGGCCGGGGCGCCATAGACCGCATGGGCGGCGCGCCAGCTTCCGCCGAGGCCGATCAGCCCCAGCACCATGCCGAAAAAGGAGACGGGCACGACAGGCAGGCGCGCGGGCGGCATCGGGGGATTTCCATGTTCCGGAGCAGGAGGGCCGGGCGACCATAGGGCCGCCGGGCGCGCGGCGCGAGGTCAGCCCGCCCGCTCGGCCAGCAGCCGCGCGCTCCACATGCCCGCCAGCATGGCCGGCACGAAGACCAGCGTTCCCGGCGCGCCGAGCCCCAGTGCCGTGAAGGCCGGGCCGGGGCAGAAGCCGCCGAGCCCCCAGCCGATGCCGAACAGCGCCGGGCCGATAATGAGCCGCGCGTCGATGTCGGTGCGCGTCGGCAGCTGGAACCGCTCGGCCAGCACCGGCGCCCGCCGGGCCAGCACGAGGCGGAAGCCGAGGAAGGCGACCAGCACCGCCCCGCCCATGACGAAGGCCAGCGAGGGATCGAACGTGCCGGCGAGATCGAGGAAGTTCAGCACCTTGGCCGGGTTGCTCATGCCCGAGATGACGAGCCCGACGCCGAAGAGCAGGCCGAGGGCGAGATTGACGAGGATCGACATCGCTCAGCCTCCGATGACGTGGCGGGTCAGGAAAACGGTCAGGAAGCCCGCCGCCATGAACACGCCCGTCGCCACGAAGGAGCGCCGCGACAGGCGGGCGAGGCCGCACACGCCATGGCCCGAGGTGCAGCCCGAACCCCACACCGAGCCGAAACCCACGAGCAGGCCCGCTGCCGCCATGAGCGGGGGATCGGAAGAGACGGTCTGCACCACAGGCGCGCCGGTGACGGCGGCGACGAGGAAGGGCGCGCCGACCAGGCCGGCGACGAAGGCGAGCCGGCCGGCGAAGGCGCTGGCGAATTCCCGGTCATGCCAGGGCGGGAGCAGCCGGGAGGCGATGCCGCTGATGCCGGCGATGCGCCCTTCCAGAAGCAGCATCAGCACGGCGGAGGCGCCGATCAGCAGGCCGCCGGCGAAGGAGGCGAAGGGGGTGAACGTGGTCATGACGATGAACTCTCCCCCTGCGGTGCGCAGAACAGGGCGTGCATGGTGGTGATGAAGGTTTCCACGCGCGGGTCGGCGAGCCGGTAGAACACCTGCTTGCCGTGCCGGCGCCCGATGATGAGACCCGCCTCGCGCAGGCCCGCAAGCTGCTGCGACAGGCCGGGCTGGCGGATGCCGAGCAGGTCTTCCAGCTCGCGCACCGAGCGCTCGCCATCGACCAGCGCGCAGGCCACCATCAGCCGGTCGGGATTGGACAGCTTCTTGAGGAAGGCGGAGGCCTCGTCCACCCGCGCCTTCATCTGCGCCGTCTCGCTTGAGAGCGTATCGAGCATGGTCGCCGTCCCCGAGGGTATCCGTCCCAAAGGCTTCAGTCCCACGCGGCGCCTTTCAGCAGGTCGAGCGGGATCTTCAGGTAGCGCACGCCGTTGGATTCCGGCTCCGGCAGCCGTCCGCCATTGGTGTTGATCTGCAGCGATTGCAGGATCAGCTTCGGCATGGGCAGGCTGCGGTCGCGTGCCTCGCGGATCGCGACGAAATCCTCCTCGGTCCGGCAGCGCGTCATGTGGATGTTGGCGGCCTTCTGCTCGGCGACGGTGGATTCCCACATCGGCGCGCGCCCGCCCGGCTGGTAGTCGTGGCCGGTGAAGATACGCGTCTCGTCCGGCAGCGCCAGAATGTCCCGGATCGACTTCCACAGCACCCTCGCGCTGCCGCCGGGAAAATCCGCCCGCGCGGTGCCGCTGTCGGGCATGAACAGCGTGTCGTGCACGAAGGCGGCGTCGCCGACGACATAGGTGACGGAGGCCAGCGTGTGGCCGGGCGAGAACATCACCTTCGCGTCGATGTCGCCGACCCGGAACGTGTCGCCATGGGCGAAGAGCCGGTCCCATTGCGAGCCGTCGGCGGGGAAGTCCGGCCAGTTGTAATAGCCCTTCCAGAGCGTCTGGACGTCCTTCACCTTCTCGCCGATGGCGGTGGGGGCGCCGGTTTTGCCCTTCAGGTAATGCGCGGCCGAGAAATGGTCGGCGTGCGGGTGGGTGTCGAGAATCCACTCGACCGCGTAGCCCTGCGCCTGCACGAAATCGAGGATCCGGTCGGCGCTGAGGCTGGCCGTCTGGCCCGACTTCTCGTCGAAGTCGAGCACCGGGTCGACGATGGCGCAGCGCCGCGTCGCCGGGTCGGCGACGACGTACTGCACCGACCAGGTGCGGGGGTCGAAGAAGCCGGTGACGTCGGGCTTCTGGGTCATGATGTGGCCTCCCGGATCGCCGAGGACGTCACTTGCGCGCGCCGAGCGGGCAGGTCGAGACGCCAAGGATCGAATAGGCGGGGCAGTTGCCGAGGAACGCAGTCAGCAGCGGCACGAAGCCGATCAGGCCGAGCCAGCGCAGATTGCCCTCCAGCACGAACAGGAGCGACAGCAGCGCAAGGCCGACGAGCACGCGCAGCGTACGGTCGATGGTTCCGATATTGCGGGTCATGTCCGGGCACCTTGATGAGCACGGCAGGTCCGTTCCTGCCACGGCAAGAGCTATAATAGTTACGATTTTATGCAATCGTTTTTTGATAAGTATAAACGCTGACGCGTGCTCCTGCGGCGCCCGCGACGGCCCCCCGGGAATCCCACACCCACGCGTATCGACTCCATTCGTTCGCTTTTATCGAACGAAACATATATAATTATGAGTTGGATCGAACGATCTGCTGCATGTCATCTCGTCGCCGTCAACGAAGGAGGCGGCATCATGAGCGTAACGTCACAGGCGATCGCACCGCGCCACGGCGCGGCGACGGCGAAACCCCGGCAGGCGCCGGGCCTGTTGCCGGGGCATCTGCGCGGCCTGTTGCCGGGCCTGCTGCTGGCCGGCGCCATCGCCGCCGCCGCCTTCGGGCTGCGGCAATTGCCGATGCTGGGGCTGCTCAGCCCGATGATCCTCGCCATCGTCATCGGCATCGGCTTTCACAACCTCATCGGCACTCCGGCGCGGGCCAAGGCGGGTGTCGCCTTCTCCATGCGCCGCATCCTGCGCTTCGCCATCGTCCTGCTCGGCCTCCAGCTCACCGCCGCGCAGATCGCCGAGGTCGGCGCCAGCGGCGTCGCGGTCATCGCGCTGACTTTGGTCGCCACCTTCCTGTTCACCACCTCGCTCGGCCGGCTGATGGGCGTCGAGCGCGGGCTCGCCGAGCTGATCGCCGCCGGCACCTCGATCTGCGGTGCCTCGGCGGTGATCGCCACCAACACGGTGACGCGCGCCCCGGACGAGGATGTCGCCTATGCGGTGGCCTGCGTGACGGTGTTCGGCTCGCTCGCCATGTTCGTCTACCCGCTGCTGCCGGGGCTGCTCGGCCTCGACGCCCACGCCTACGGCCTGTGGGCCGGCGCCTCGATCCACGAGATCGCGCAGGTGGTGGCCGCCGCCTATCAGGACGGGCAGGCGGCCGGCAAGTTCGGCACCATCGCCAAGCTCTCGCGGGTGATGCTGCTGGCGCCGGTGGTGCTCTCGCTCGGCTTCATCGCCAGCCGCCGCGCCAGCCATCGCGGGCATGGCGCGGGCGCCCGCCCGCCGGTGCCGTGGTTCGTGCTCGGCTTCATCGCGATGATCGCCGTCAACAGCGTCGTGACCATTCCCGCCGAGGTGAAGGGCGCGCTGGTGGGAGCGACGACCTTCCTGCTCTCCATGGCCCTTGCGGCGATGGGGCTGGAAACCGACATCGCCAAGCTGCGGGCGAAGGGGCTGCGCCCGTTCCTTCTCGGCCTCGCGGCCTTTGCCTTCATCGCCGGCTTCAGCCTAATGCTGGTGAAGATGACCTATTGAGGCACCATGACCCTTGAGCAGCTGCGCATCTTCGTCGCCGTCGCCGAGCGCGAGCATCTGACGAAGGCCGCGCAGGCGCTGAACCTCACCCAGTCGGCGACCAGCGCCGCCATCGCCACGCTGGAGGCGAACCACGCCACGAAGCTGTTCGACCGGGTGGGCCGGCGCATCATGCTCACCGAGGCCGGCCGGCTGCTGCTGGTGGAGGCGCGGGCCGTGCTGGCGCAGGTGGCGGCGGCCGAGCAGGTGCTGGTCGACCTCTCCGGCCTCGCACGTGGCCGGCTGGCGCTGGCGGGAAGCCAGACCGTCGCCAATTACTGGCTGCCAGGAATCATCCAGCGCTTCCGCGCGCTGCATCCCGGCATCGAGGTGCGGCTGGAAATCGGCAATACCGACGAGGTGGCGGCCAGCGTGCACGATGGCCGCGCCGATCTCGGCATCGTCGAGGGGCGCATCGAGGACCCCGCCCTCACCGTCCTGCCGCTCGCCGAGGACGAGATGGTGCTGGTGGCGCCGGTCACGCATCCCTGGGCGCGACAGGCCCCGCGCTCGGCACCGGAACTGCGCGCGGGACCGTGGGTGCTGCGCGAGCCGGGCTCGGGCACGCGGGCGCTCTTCGAGGCCTATCTCGCGGAGCGTGGCGTGCGCCCCTCCGAGATCGACATCGTGCTGGAATATCCCTCGAACGAGGCGATCCGCGCGGCGGTGGAGGCCGGCAGCGGCGCCACGGTCATCTCCCGCCGCGTGGTGGGCAGCGCCATCCGCGCCGGCGCCGTGGTGCCGATCGACCTGCCGCTGCCCTCGCGCGAATTCCTCGCCCTGCGCCACCGCGAACGCACCGTCACCCGCGCGGCGCAGGCCTTTCTCGACCTTGTGCGCCGCCTGCGCGACGAGGCCGCGCCCTAGCCGCGCCCGCCCCTCACGCCTCGCCGATGATCCAGTCGATCAGTTCGCGCGCCGGGCCGGAGGGCTCGGGGCCGGGCCGCAGCCAGTAGCCGCTTTCCGGCCGCGCCAGCGGCGGCCCGACGGCGACCAGCGTGCCGTCGGCGAGAGCGCCGTCGATCAGCCCGGCCCAGCCGAGCGCCACGCCCTGGTCGGCAATGGCCGCCTGCACGACGAGGCCGTAGGTGTTCAGGCTGAAATCGCCCGGCCCCGGCTCGCGCCTCACGCTCATCGCCGCGAACCAGTCGCGCCAGGCGAACCAGCGTGGATGCGGCGTGCTGTCCAGATGCAGCAGCGGCAGGTTGGCGAGCCGGCGCGGGTCCTCGCTCAGCCCGTGCCGGGCGGCGAAATGCGGGCTGCACACGGGAAAGACGCGCTCCTCGAAAAGCTGGGTGGCGCCGGCCCCGAAATCGGCGCGGGTGCCGAACAGCACCGCCACGTCCTCCGCCTCGTCGGCGCCGGGATCGGCGGCGGCGGAGGCGATGATGTGGACCTCGGTATCGGGGCGCACCCGCCGGAACTGCGCCACGCGCGGCATCATCCAGAAGGAGGCGAAGCCGTAATCGGTGAACAGCCGCACCACCGGCTGCCGGCTCATGCGGCGGATGGCGCGCGCGCCGGCATCGAGTTCGGCCACCGCCGCGCTTGCCGCGCGGTGCAGCCGCTCGCCCGCCGGCAACAGCGTGCTGCCGCGATGGCCGCGCTCCAGCAGGCGGGTGCCGAGTTGCTGTTCGAGCATGCGTACCGTGTAGCTCACCGCCGGCTGCGACAGTCCGAGTTCATGGGCCGCCGCGGTCAGGCTGCCGCGCCGCCCCACCGCTTCGAAGACGCGAACCCAGCCGAGGTCGAGGCGAGCTTCAGACATAAGCCTAGTTTATGCCGATCATCGAAAATGAACAACTTCACAGGGCGCAGCATTTAATCGTCTGATGGTCTTACGCAAGGAAGGCCGCAGGCTTCACAAGGCGGCTGCTTGAACATCTCACGGCTCTCGCTCCTTCCAGAGGTGTACCCTGATGAACCGTTCCGTTCTGGCCGCTTCGGCCCTCTGCCTTCTCCTCTCCGCCGGCCCGCTCGCCGCCGCCGACGCGCCGGCCTGCCAGGTCGTGCGCATGTCGGACCCCGGCTGGACCGACATCACCTCCACCAACGCCCTTGCCGGTGTGTTGCTCGACGGGCTCGGCTACAAGCAGGACGTCAAGACGCTCTCGGTGCCGATCGGCTACGAGTCGATGAAGAACGGCAATCTCGACGTCTTCCTCGGCAACTGGATGCCGGCGCAGCAGAAGTTCATCGACGCGCTGAACGAGGCCAAGGCGGTCGAGGTGCTCGGCACCAACCTCAAAGGCGCCAAGTTCACCCTTGCCGTGCCCGACTACGTGGCGGCGGCCGGGGTGAAGGACTTCAAGGACCTCGCCGCCAACGCCGACAAGTTCGACAAGCAGATCTACGGCATCGAGCCCGGCGCGCCGGCCAACCAGAACATCCAGAAGATGGTCGACGCCAATGATTTCGGCCTGAAGGGCTGGAAGCTGGTCGAGTCGGGCGAGCAGGCCATGCTGGCGCAGGTGAAGCGCGCGCAGAACGGCAAGGGCTGGATCGTCTTCCTCGCCTGGGCGCCGCACCCGATGAACGAGACCTTCAAGCTCACCTATCTCTCGGGCGGCGACAGCTATTTCGGCGCCAATTACGGCGGCGCCGACGTGCGCACGCTGGCCCGCGCCGGCTGGCCCGCGCAGTGCCCCAACGCCGCGCAGCTGTTCAAGAACCTCACCTTCGAGCTGTCGACCGAGAACGCCATGATGGGCAAGATCCTCGACGAGGGGATGGAGCCGAAGGCCGCCGCCAAGGCGTGGATCAAGGCCAATCCGCAGGTACTCGGCCCGTGGCTGGAGGGCGTCACCACCCTTGACGGCAAGCCGGGCCTGCCCGCCGTGAAGACCTCGCTCGGCCTGTGACCTCCTGCGGCCGCCGGTGTCGCGACGCCCGGCGGCCGCGCCTTTTCTCCGATATCGCAGACGCGTGCCCTCACGAGGCGGACCATGGCCCAGCCGAACATTCTCGTCCTCATGGTCGACCAGTTGAACGGCACGCTGTTCCCGGACGGGCCGGCCGATTTCCTCCACGCGCCGCATCTCAAGGCGCTGGCGGCGCGCTCCGCCCGCTTCGCCCATTGCTACACGGCGAGCCCGCTCTGCGCGCCGGCGCGCGCCTCCTTCATGTCCGGGCAGTTGCCCAGCCGCACGCGGGTCTATGACAATGCGGCGGAGTTCACCTCCGACATCCCGACCTTCGCCCATCATCTGCGCCGCGCCGGCTATCACACCGCGCTGTCGGGCAAGATGCACTTCGTCGGGCCGGATCAGCTGCACGGCTTCGAGGAGCGGCTGACCACCGACATCTACCCCGCCGATTTCGGCTGGACGCCGGACTACACGCGGCCGGGCGAGCGCATCGACTGGTGGTACCACAACCTCGGTTCCGTCACCGGCGCCGGGGTCGCCGAGATCACCAACCAGCTCGAATATGACGACGAGGTCGCCTATCACGCCGGCCGCAAGCTCTACGATCTCGCGCGCGGGCAGGACGGGCAGCACGTGGGGCAGGCAGGCGGGCGCCCCTGGTGCCTCACGGTCAGCTTCACCCACCCGCACGACCCCTATGTCGCCCGCAAGCGGTTCTGGGACCTGTACGAGGACTGCCCGGCGCTCGACCCCGAGGTGGCGCCGATTCCCTTCGAGCTTCAGGACCCGCACAGCCGGCGCCTGATGCTGGCCAGCGACCACGCCAAGAGCCATGTCACGCCCGAGGACGTGCGCCGCTCGCGCCGGGCCTATTTCGCCAACATCTCCTATATCGACGAGAAGATCGGCGATCTGCTCGACATTCTCGAGCGCTGCCGGATGGCGGAAAACACGGTGGTCGTGTTCGTCTCCGACCATGGCGACATGCTCGGCGAGCGCGGCCTGTGGTTCAAGATGAACTTCCTCGAGGGCTCGGCGCGCGTGCCGCTGATGATCGCCGCCCCCGGCCTGCCGGCGGGGCGCGTCGACCGGCCGGTGTCGACGCTCGACGTGCTGCCGACGCTGGCCGACCTCGCCGCGCTCGATCTCTCCGGCGTCATGCCGTGGACGGATGGCGAAAGCCTGGTGCCGACCGCCACGGGCGGGCCGCCGCGCGGGCCAGTGCCGATGGAATATGCAGCGGAAGGCTCCTACGCGCCGCTCGTCGCCCTGCGCGACGGGCCGTGGAAGCTCGTCCTGTGCGAACTCGACCCACCGATCCTCACCCATCTCGACGACGACCCGCACGAGCGGGTCAACCGCGCGGACGACCCCGCCTGCGCGGAGGTGCTGGCCGGAATGATGGCGACCATGCGCGCGCGCTGGGACCTGCGGCGCTTCGATGCCGAGGTGCGGGCGAGCCAGGCCCGACGCCACGTCGTCTACGCGGCGCTGCGCAACGGCGCCTATTACCCCTGGGACTTCCAGCCGCTCCAGAAGGCGTCCGAGCGCTACATGCGCAACCACATGGACCTGAACGTGCTGGAAGAGAACCAGCGCTTTCCGCGCGGCGAGTAGCCCGTCCAGACGCGCGACGAATTGCTGCCATCACATCAATTCGCTTCACATGGCGCCCATGGCCTGTAGACCCTTCCCCGCGCCGACGCCCGGTGACATCCGACGGCCGTGAGGGGACCGAATGCTGCAATCGCTGACCATCATCGTCGCCTGCCTCGTGCTCGGGGAAGCGGCGCGGCTCGTCACCGGCGCGCCGCTTCCGGGGCCGGTCATCGGCATGGTGCTGCTGCTGGCGCTGCTGGTCCTGCGGCGCGGCCCCGCCCCGGAAATGCAGCAGACCTGCCAGGGACTGTTGCGGAACATGGCGCTGTTCTACGTGCCGGCCAGCGTCGGGCTGGTCAACGAGCTGCCGCGCCTGATCGCGCAGGCCGGGCCGATCGCCGCCGCCATTCTCGGTTCGACCGTGCTGGGGATGATCGCCACGGCGCTCACCATGCGCTTCCTGAGCCGGAGCGAGCCGTCGTGAGCGTGCCGGCCGCCTCCACCCTGTCCGCCATCAGCACCTCCCCGCTGTTCGGCCTCGGCCTGACGCTCGGCGTCTATGTCGGCGCGAGCTGGCTTCAGCGCCGCTGCGGCGGCATCGCGTTGCTCAATCCGGTGCTGGTGTCGGTGACGGTGATCGTGCTGCTGCTGAGCCTCGGCGGCATCGCCTATGCGGACTATCTGCGCGGCGCCCAGTATGTCGGCGTCTTCGTCGGGCCGGCGACGGTCGCCCTCGCTTTGCCGCTCTTCGACAATCTCGGCTCGATCCGGCGCTCGGCGCGGGCGATCCTGCCGGCCATCGCCATCGGCACGCTGACCACCTCGCTGAGCGCGCTGGCGATCGGCCATCTGCTCGGCGCGTCGCGGGAGGTCTCGCTCTCCCTCGCCGTCCATTCGGCGACGACCCCGATCGCCATGGGCATCACCGAGGAGGTCGGCGGCGTGCCGGCGCTGGCGGCGGCCTTCACCCTGCTCACCGGCCTTTCCGGCGTGCTGCTGCACGGCCCGGTGATGCGGCTGGCGCGGGTGAAGGACTGGCGCGCCCGCGGGCTCGCCGTCGGCACCATCGCCCACGGCCTCGGCACCGCCCGCATGCTCCAGATCAACGAGACCGCCGGCGCCTATGCCGGCATGGCGATCGGCATCGCCGCGCTGCTGACCTCGATGATCGTGCCGCTGGTGGCGAGCTTCTGGCCCGGCTGACCGCCGGAGCGCCTCGCGTCAGGCAAACACGTAAAAAAGCATAGCGATATCAGCGGGTCTTCGCGAAACTTATCCAGTTCGGGATATTGCCCGACGAACATCCGGCTGCGATAAATATTCGCCCAGGACGCGGCTGGAATTGCTTGAGCTGACGACCGCCTGACTATCGAGAAACGCGTGCGGATACCAATCCGTCACGGGTTTCCGCTACGTTCGGTCGCGACCGACTGTTCCGCCTGCCTGGATTTGCGGTCACCGGGGGCCGGTGACACCTCGACAGGAGGCGTCTCTTGCAGCAGTCAGTCATTCACGATCATCCTGAGAGGGTCCGCTATCCCCTCATGGAACAGCCGCTCGTCGGCTTCCTTCTGGCCGTCATGGCCGGTTCCATGAACGCGTGGACGCTTCCCAACGCGCAAACCTTCGCCACCGTCCAGTCCGGCAATGTGGTGCAGAGCGGCTTCTGGCTCGCCCAGGGCGAGTTCGAGAAGTTCACCTTCCCCTTCCTCTCGGTGATCGCCTTCGGCCTCGGCTCCGCCTTCTGCGGCATCCTGATGACCACAGCGCTGCGCAAGGGGCGCGTCTTCACGCCCTTCGTCCTGTTCCTGCAGGCGATCATGCTACTGGTTCTCTGGTACCTGGCGCACGACAAGGTCGCCGACCCGGCGGCCGCGATCGACCCGCACTACATCGCCTATGCGATCAGCTTCGTCGCCGGCATGCAGGGCAACGCCTTCCACAAGAGCCACGGCATGCTCTACGGCAACGTCGCCGTGACCTTCGTCGTGCAGATGGCGTTCAACTTTCTCATTCAGGGGCTGTTCCGGCGCGACGGGATCAATGGCGAGCCCAACCTCTACTGGTCCGGCCTGTTCTTCCTGGTCCTGCTCGGCTTCGCCGCCGGCGGCGGCATCGGCTTCCTGATCGGCGACTATGTGCTGAACAGCGGCGCCATCCTGCTGCCGGCCGCCATCGCCGGCCTGCTCGGCATCCTCGCCCTGAGGGAGCGCAAGACCCCCGGCGCAGTCGATCCCTCCGCCGGCGGCCAGTTCGCCTGACCGGCGCGCCCGCCCGGCCTTCCGGGCGGGTGCCACGACCGCCGCCGGCCGCCGGCCGGCGCGCCACGACCGCCTGCGGCGACGCTTCCATCCATTTCAACCAGGAACACTGCGATGACAGACCTGAAACAGCCGATCGTGGGCAGCAAGGGCGCCGACATCGTCGGGCCGCGCAACCCGGACGTCGAGGCGCAGAACCCGGATATCCTGATTCCGCCGCTGACCGACCATGGCGGCATCCCGAACCTCAAATTCCCCTTCGCCATGGCGCATAACCGCCTCGAGGACGGCGGCTGGGCGCGCGAGGTCACCCAGCGCGAAATGGGCTCCCTCAAGGAGCTTGCCATCGTCAACATGCGCCTGCCGGCCGGTGTGGTGCGCGAGATGCACTGGCACAAGGAGGCCGAGTGGGCCTATGTGCTCAAGGGCCGGGTGCGCTTCTACCTGATCGACGACGAGCGCCAGACGCTGGTCGAGGACCTCGAACCCGGCGACCTCTGGCTCGCCCCGGCCGGCTTCCCGCACGCGATCCAGGGCCTCGAGGAAGGCACCGAGTTCGTGCTCGTCTTCAATGACGGCAATTTCTCGGAGAACCAGACCCTTCTCGTCACCGAGCTTTTCGCGCACACCCCGCGCGAGGTGCTGGCGAAGAATTTCGGCGTGCCGGTCGAGGCCTTCGACGGCATCCCCGCCGAGGAGAAATACATCTTCCGCCAGCCGGTGCCGCCGCCGATCGAGCAGGTCCGCGCCGAGCTTGGCGCCGTGACCTTCACCGACAAATACGTGTTCCGCGCCTCGAAGGTCGCCCCGACCCCCTATCCCGGCGGCGCCACCACCGTCGTCGATTCGAAGACGTTCGAAGTGACCAACCTCGCCGCGCTGTTCATCGACCTCGAACCGGGCGGCATGCGCGAGATCCACTGGCACCCCGACGCCGACGAGATCCAGTACTACATCAGCGGCAAGGCCCGCATGACCGTGTTCGACGCGGTCGACAATGCCCGCACCTTCGACTTCGTGGCCGGCGATGTCGGCTATGTCCCGAAGACGCTCGCCCACTACATCGAGAACACCGGCGACGAGCCGGTGCGGGTGCTGAACGTGTTCCACACCGGCGTGTACCGCGACGTCTCGCTCAACAACTGGCTGGCCCTGACGCCGAAGCATCTGGTCAAGGGCCATCTGGACGTCGGCGATCCGCTGATGTCCTCGCTGCGCGCCACCCGCCAGGCCGTCGTCAAGGGCTGACCGGCGGGCGGGGGCGCGGCTGCCCCCGTCATCGGCCCCGTAAACGCAGGACGGCGGCGACCGGGACACCGGCGCCGCCGTCACCTATTCGATGCCGTCACCTATTGGACCCCGGCGACGCTCGCGCGCCGCCGGCCCGCAGGTCAGCCCAGCAGCGGATCCGGGTTCAGGTCGTGCAGCGGAACGTCGGCGATGCCCCAGCTGCGGGTCACGACGTGGATATGCACGTCATCGGCGCCGTTCTTCTTGAGGATGCCGACGATCTTGGCATCGCTCGCCGGGTCGGGCGCGTGCACCCACAGCAGCAGGCCGCCATTCAGCAGCTGGTCGCGGACGACATTGGCATGCTTGCGGCCGAAGGTCCGGGCCAGAAGCAGCCCGACCGCGCCGCCGGCTGCCGTGCTGCCCACCGTCAGCGCCAGCGTCGGGATCAACGCCGCGCCGCCGGTGCCGATGACGGCCGCCGCGCCGATGCCGGCGAGCAGGGCCGGCGCGCCGACGACGGCGGCAAGGCCCTCATGGCGCGTGTCGCTGGAGACGAAGGCCGCGCGCGGCGCATCGCCGCTTTCCGCCAGCTCCTCGACGGTCTTGCCGCTGAGGCGGGCGGCATGGGCGAGCAGGCTCATATCCTCCTGCGTCAGCCCGGCCTCGATCAGCTCATCCACCGCGGCATTGAGCGAGGCCTCGTCGGCGAAGACGGCAACCGCCTCGCGCTCCTCATAGGCATAGTTGCCCGATTCCTGTTCCGCGACCCCAGCAGCCATGTCGGCACCTTTCTTGGATTGGCAGTTTCCTCGGGGGCAGTTTAGAGGCCCGCCACAACAGCGCACAAGATGCCCCGGCACCCGGGCCCGGCGGCAAAAGGACCGACCCGGCCGCCGCCGTCCACATGCGGGCCGCCGGACCGGCCGGTCCCGTCACGCAAGTGTCGCATAGCGCTCCTAATAATATGTCGATATGTCCCGACGTATTGCTATAAAGGTGTCCCGATGCGCCGTCTCCTTCCCCTGATCGCTGCCGCCCTGCTGGTCCTGACGGCGGGCGCCCGCGCCGACGAACTCAGCGGCGCAGGCTCCACCTTCGCCTATCCCATCATCTGGAAATGGGCGCAGGCCTATCGCGAGGCCAGCGGCACCCTTGTGGAGTACCAGTCGGTCGGCTCCTCCGCCGGCGTGAGTCGGCTCCGCGACAAGGCCGTCGATTTCGGCGCCTCCGACAAGCCGCTGAAGCCCGAGGACCTCGAACGCCTCGGGCTCGGCCAGTTCCCCATCGTGTTCGGCGGCGTGGTGCCGGTCGTCAACCTCGCCGGCATCGCGCCGGGCACGATGCGGTTCACCGGCAGCGTGCTTGCGGACATCTACATGGGAAAGATCACCCGATGGTCGGATCCCGCGATCCGGGCGCTCAACCCGGACCTTGCCCTGCCCGACAGCCTGATCGCCGTCATCCATCGCTCGGACGGCTCGGGCACCACCTTCAACTGGGTGTCCTATCTCTCCAAGACGAGCGCGGAATGGAAGCGGACGCTGGGCGAGGGAAGCGCCGTCGCCTGGCCGGTGGGCAGCGGCGCGCGCGGCAATGAGGGCGTGGCGACCGAGGTGCAGCGGACGCCGAACGCCATCGGCTATGTCGAGTTCACCTATGTGACGCAGGCCAGGCTCACCTATGGCCTGGTCCAGAACCGCGCGGGCCGGTTCATCGCCCCGAGCGCGGCCTCGTTCCAGGCCGCCGCGCTCGGCGTGGACTGGACGCAGACGCGCGATTTCTACGCCACCATCAACGATTCCCCGGTGCCCGAGGCCTATCCGATCGCCGCCACCACCTTCATTCTTCTGTACAAGGCCCCGGCGGATGCCGCGCGCAACCGCCTCGCCTTGTCCTTCTTCGGCTTTGCGCTGGGAGAGGGCAGCGACTATGCATCGCGGCTGGGCTATGTGCCGCTGCCGGCGCCGCTGGTGCAGCAGGTGAAGGACTACTGGGCGACGACGTTCAGGCACGGAAGCTGACGCGGGAAACGGAAACGGCACGATGCAGGGCGAGGCAGGACGCGATCAGCCGGTGGATGTGAAGCGCCTCCTGTCGGACGAGGCGGTCGGTATCTTCGACGCACTGGCGCAGCCGACGCGCCTCGACGCCTTCCGCCTCCTGCTGCGCTACGCCCCCTTCGGGCTGCCGGCCGGAGATGTCGCCCGCCTGCTGGCCGTGCCGCACAACACCATGTCGACCCATCTCTCCCATCTGGAGCGGGCGGGCCTGCTGGTCTCCCGCCGCGAAGGGCGCTCGATCATCTACGCGGCGACGCCGGGGCGGACGGAATCGGTCCTGCATCTGCTGCTCGGGGAACTGCCGGCGCCGGCCGACCGGGGCGCGGGCTTCCCGCGCCTGCGGCCGGGCGAGCCGGCGGAACGCTCCTACAATGTGCTGCTGGTCTGCTCGCACAATTCGGCCCGCTCGATCATGGCCGAGGCGGTGCTGAACCGCGAGGGGCGCGGGCGCTTCCGCGCCTTCTCCGCCGGCAGCATCCCGCGCGGGGTGCCGCATCCGCTGGCGCTCGATCTGCTGCGCTCGCTCGGCTACACGACCGAGGATCTGCGCTCCAAGAGCTGGAACGAGTTCGCCGGCGGGGCCGTCGAGCCGATGGATTTCGTGATCACCGTCTGCGACGCCGCCGCCGGCGAGAGCTGCCCGCATTTTCCCGGCCATCCGCTGACGGCGCATTGGGGGCTGCCCGACCCCGCCGCTGGCGGCGGAACCGACGACGAATTGCGGGTGGCGTTCGTGCGCACCTACCGGCAGATCGCCGCGCGCATGTCCGCCTTCGTCAACCTGCCGCTGGAGACCCTCGATCTCGCCAGCCTGAAGGCGCGGCTGGGCGACATCGCGGTGATGGAAGGCGCCACCGAGATGACGCTGGCCGCGCGGGCGGCCTGACGGCGCGCTGCCAGCGAACGGTGTCTTGCCGCTTGATTTATGTCCACCTGTCGGCTATCGTCGACATATGGACACGGATAACGCCCTTTCCGCCTTCGCGGCGCTGTCGCAGCCGACCCGGCTCGACGTCTTCCGCCTGCTCGTCGCCCATGAGCCCGAGGGCCTGCCGGCGGGTGAGGTCGCGCGACGGCTCGACGTGCCGCACAACACGCTCTCCACCCATCTCGGCATTCTCGCCCGCGCCGAGCTGATCGCGCCCGAGCGCCGCAGCCGCCTGATCATCTACCGCGCGCAGCTGGAGACAGTGCGTCATCTGGCTTCCTTCATGTTGAAGGAGTGTTGCGGCGGAAAGCCCGAGATCTGCGCGCCGCTGATCACCGACCTTCAGCCCTGCTGCCCCGCAGGCCCTCATTCCACAGGCACTCATTCCCCAGGCACTCATGCCGCCAAGGAGGCGCGCCATGTCTGACACCGATCCGGCCGGCCACATCTACAACGTGCTGTTTCTCTGCACCGGCAATTCCGCCCGCTCGATCATGGCGGAATCGATCCTCGCCAAGGACGGTCACGGGCGTTTCCGCGCCTTCTCCGCCGGCAGCCGGCCGCGCGGCGCGGTGAACCCGCTGACGCTGGCGACGCTGCGCAGCCTCGATTATCCGACCGAGGGCCTGCGCTCGAAGGACTGGATCGAGTTCGCCGCTGCCGACGCGCCAGTGATGGATTTCGTCTTCACCGTCTGCGACGGCGCGGCGGGCGAGACCTGCCCGGTCTGGCCGGGCCAGCCGATGACCGCCCATTGGGGCATCGAGGATCCCGCCACCATGGAGGGGGCCGAGATCGAGAAGGAGGCCGCCTTCGCGCGCACCTTTCGCTACCTCAAGAACCGCATCGCCGCCTTCGCCGCCCTGCCGATCCGCAGCCTCGACACGATGACGCTGGGCGCCAAGCTCAACGAGATCGGCCGCAGCGAGGGCGCCACCCAACCCCGGCGCGACGTCGCCTGAGGAGGCCCCGATGAGCGACGTCACCATCTACCACAACCCCTATTGCGGCACCTCGCGCAACGTGCTCGGCCTGATCCGCAATGCCGGCATCGCGCCGACCGTCATCGAATATCTGAAGACCCCGCCGAGCCGCGACGAGCTGGTCGCGCTGATCGCCCGCATGGGCGTGCCGGTACGCGCCGTGCTGCGCCAGAAGGGCACGCCCTTTGCCGATCTCGGGCTGGACGATCCGGCGCTCGGTGACGACGCGCTTCTCGACGCGATGATGGCCCATCCCATCCTGATCAACCGCCCCATCGTCGTCTCCCCGCTCGGCGTCCGGCTCTGCCGTCCCTCGGAGACGGTGCTCGACCTGCTGCCCGCCCCGCAGCGCGGCGAGTTCCGCAAGGAGGACGGCGAGCTGGTCGTCGACGCCCACGGCAACCGCGCCGCCTGAACGAGAACCGGAGCCCCCATGTCCCAGACCCTGGCGCTCGCGCCCCGTCCCGCGCGGCTATCCTTCCTCGACCGCTACCTCACCGTGTGGATCTTCGCGGCGATGGCGCTCGGCGTCGGCCTCGGCACGGTGTTCACCGGCCTGCCGGAGGCGCTGAACACGCTGTCGGTCGGCTCGACCAACATACCCATCGCCATCGGCCTGATCCTGATGATGTACCCCCCGCTCGCCAAGGTACGGTATGAGGAATTGCACCGCGTTTTCGCCGACAAGCGGGTGCTGGTGCTGTCGCTGGTGCAGAACTGGCTGATCGGCCCGACGCTGATGTTCGCGCTCGCGGTGATCTTCCTGCGCGACCACCCGGAATACATGACCGGGCTGATCCTGATCGGGCTGGCGCGCTGCATCGCCATGGTGCTGGTGTGGAACCAGCTCGCCAAGGGCGACAGCCAGTATGTCGCCGGGCTGGTGGCGTTCAACTCGATCTTCCAGATCCTGTTCTTCTCCACCTATGCGTGGCTGTTCCTCACCGTGCTGCCGCCTTTGTTCGGGCTGGAGGGCAGCGTCGTCGATGTCAGCTTCCGCACCATCACCGAGGCGGTGCTGATCTATCTCGGCATTCCCTTCCTCGCCGGCTTCCTCACCCGCCGCATCCTCATCGCCCGCAAGGGCGCGGAGTGGTACGCCAACGTGTTCCTGCCGAGGATCAGCCCGATCACGCTGGGCGCGCTCTTGTTCACCATCGTCGCCATGTTCAGCCTGAAGGGCGGCGACCTCGTGCGCCTGCCGATGGACGCGGTGATCATCGCCATCCCGCTGACGATCTATTTCGTCGTCCAGTTCCTCATCAGCTTCGCCATGGGCAAGCTGATCGAGGCGGATTATCCGCGCACCACGGCGATCGCCTTCACCGCCGCCGGCAATAATTTCGAACTCGCCATCGCGGTCGCCATCGCCGCCTTCGGCCTCGGCTCCAAGGTGGCCTTCGCCGCCGTCATCGGGCCGCTGGTCGAGGTGCCGGTGCTGATCCTCTTGGTGCATGTCGCCCTGCGGCTCGGCCGCCGCTGGTTTCCCATGACGGCGCCCGGCGGCTCCTGAGGACGCGCCGGGGGACTATTTCGACAATTGTCGAAACAGGACTTGACCACCGGCGGCGAGGGCCCCTAGCTTATTTCCATGAAACTCGAACAAGCCGCCCGCCAGCTCGAATCGCTAGGCAACCCGACCCGCCTCCAGCTCTACCGGACGCTGGTGCGGGCCGGTCACGCCGGCCTGCCGGTCGGCGGCGTGCAGGAGCGCATCGGCATCGCCGCCTCGACGCTCTCGCATCATCTGAAACGCCTCGTCGACACCGGGCTGGTGACGCAGGAGCGCCACGCCACGACGCTGATCTGCCGCGCCCACTACCCCGCCATGAACGCCCTGATCGGCTATCTCGCCGATGAATGCTGCGCCGACGCGGACTGTCCCGCCGCCGCGGCCGAACCGTCCGCCGCGCCATGAGCGGAAACGTCCTCGTCGCCAGTGCCGGCGAACATCGCCCGCCCGGCGCGCGCAGCCTGTTCGTCACCGGGCTGGGCATCGGGCAGGTCTGCTCCTGGGGCTCGCTCTATTACAGCTTCCCGCTGATCGCCGAGGCGATGGGCCATGAGCTCGGCTGGTCGAAGAGCGCGCTCTATGGCGCGGCGACGCTGGGACTCGCCTTCGCGGGGCTGGCCGCCTATCCCATCGGCGCCGCCATCGACCGGGGCCATGGCCGCGCCATCATGACCATTGGGTCGGTGCTGGCCGGGCTGCTCCTCGTGCTGTGGTCGCAGGTCGAGAGCCTCGCTCTGTTCTATGTCGCGGTGGCCGGCATCGGCGCGCTGCAGGCGGCGACGCTCTACGATCCGGCCTTCGCCGTCATTGCCCGCCGCTCCGGCCCGTCCCATGCCCGGGCGGGGATCACGGCGCTGACCCTGTGGGGCGGCTTCGCCTCCACCGTGTTCATCCCGCTGGTGCAGTTCCTGCTCGACCATGTGGGCTGGCGCGACGCGCTCCTGGTGCTGGCGGCGATCAACATCCTCGTCTGCGCCGGCTGCTACTGGTCGGTGATCGACCCCGGCGCCGATGCACCCCCGCACCGGGGCTCGGCCGGCGCGCCGGCGCTGAGCGGGCGGGCGGCGGTGGCCTGGGCGGCGCGCCAGCCGGTGTTCTGGGCGCTGGCGGTGGCCTTCACCGCCTATTCCGCCGCCTTCTCGGCGTTCACCTTCCACCTCTACCCGATGCTGGTGGAGAAGGGCTTCGAGACCGCCTCGGTGGTGGCGGCGATGACGCTGATCGGCCCGGCGCAGGTGGCCGGGCGCATCGCCATCTGGGTGTTCGCGCCGCGCGCGCCGGTACGGGTGATCGGCTCGGTCACGGTCGCGGTGTTCCCGCTGGCGCTGGTGGCGCTGGAGGTGCTGCCGCCGAGCTTCCTGCTGATCGCGCTCGTCGCCCTGTTCTATGGCGCGGCCAACGGCATCACCACCATCGTGCGCGGGCTTTCCGTGCCGGAAATGCTCACCCGCGAGGCCTATGGCGCGGTAAACGGGGCGATGTCGGCGCCGAGCACCGTCTCGCGCGCGCTGACCCCGCTCGGCGCCGCGCTGATCTGGTCGATGTCGGGTTCCTATGATGGCGTGCTGTTCTGCATCGTCATCACGACCGTCATTGTGGCCGTCGGCTTCTGGCTGGCCGCCTTCCTTTCGCGCCGCGCGGCCACGCCCTGAGGCTTCCGATCGATGAGCACCTTCGACGATTTCACCGATGCGCTCGACCCCGGCCATTTCGACCGGCCGGAACTGGACAAGCTGGCGCCCGCCGCGCCGATGACGCATCCCCCGCGCATCCTGCTGCTCTACGGCTCGCTGCGCGCGCGCTCCTACAGCCGGCTGCTGGTCGAGGAAGCCGCGCGTCTTCTGACCGCCATGGGGGCGGAGACGCGCATCTTCGACCCCAGCGGCCTGCCGCTGCCGGACAGCGTGCCGGCGGATCATCCCAAGGTGCAGGAACTGCGCGCGCTGTCGGAATGGTCGGAAGGGCAGGTCTGGTGCAGCCCGGAGCGGCACGGCACCATCACCGGCCTGTTCAAGTGCCAGATCGACTGGCTGCCGCTGGAATATCGCGGCATCCGCCCGACGCAGGGGCGCACGCTGGCGGTGATGCAGGTCTCCGGCGGCTCGCAATCCTTCAACGCGGTCAACACGCTGCGCGTGCTCGGCCGCTGGATGCGGATGATCACCATTCCCAACCAGTCCTCGGTGGCCAAGGCGTTCGAGGAATTCGACGAGGCCGGGCGGATGAGGCCGTCGCCCTATTACGACCGCGTGGTCGACGTGATGGAGGAACTGGTGAAGTTCACCCTGCTGACCCGCGACCGCCGCGACTATTTCACCAGCCGCTACAGCGAGCGCCGGGAAGCCGCCCTGAAGGCGGTTCAGGAGAGGGCGGCGCCGGAAACCGATCTCGCGACCATCGCCATGACGGGAACGCAGGCTCCCCGGTAGGCGGGTGGGCACGCCACCCGGGCGTGTCGATATGTCTCGAAATAATAATCACGGAAAAGGCGAACTTGAGCCATTCCGACCCCCTCGTGGCGCGCAGACCGTCACCGAACTGTCATTCGCGGCTGGTACGGCGCAGGGGGCCGGAAGCGCGCCGCCACAGCGGGCGAGCGTCCGGGTCATCGGCAATCCGAGGGAGATCCGGGCATGAAGGTCGGCATCAGCGGCATGGGGCGGATCGGGCGGCTGGCGCTGCGCGCGGCGATGGGGGCCGCCGAGCGTCAGAGCAGCGATCCGCGCGCCGGAAACCGGCTCGATGTCGTCCATTTCAACGAGATCAAGGGCGGCGCCGCAGCCACCGCGCATCTCCTCGAATTCGACAGCGTGCAGGGGCGCTGGCGCGCGCAGATCGAGGCCTCGGGCGACGAGGCCGTCACCATAGACGGCAGGCGCATTTCCTTCTCCGCCCATGCCGCCCCGGCCGACATCCCGTGGGGCGACCTCGGCATCGACGTCGTGCTGGAATGCACCGGCAAGTTCCTGACCCCGGCCGTCCTGCAGGGCCATCTGGATCGCGGCGCCAAGCGGGTGATCGTCGCCGCGCCGGTGAAGGTCCCCTCGGTGCTCAACGTCGTCGTCGGCGTCAACGAGCACCTCTACGACCCGGCGGCACACCCCGTCGTCACGGCGGCGTCCTGCACCACCAACTGCCTCGCCCCTGTGGTGAAGGTCGTCCATGAGGCGATCGGCATCCGCCATGGCCAGATCACCACCATCCACAACCCGACCAACACCAATGTGGTCGTCGACGCACCGCACAAGGATTTGCGCCGCGCGCGATCCGCCATGCTGTCGCTCCAGCCCACCACCACGGGCAGCGCCACCGCCATCGCGCTGATCTATCCCGAGCTGAAGGGCAAGCTGAACGGCCATGCCGTGCGCGCCCCGGTGCTCAACGCCTCGCTCACCGACGCGGTGTTCGAGATGAAGCGCCCGACCACGGTGGAAGAGGTGAACGAGCTGTTCCGCTCCGCCGCGCAGGGCCCGCTTGCCGGCATTCTCGGCTATGAGCCGCGCCCGCTGGTCTCCGCCGACTATGCCCGCGACACCCGCTCCTCCATCGTCGACGGCCTCTCGACCATGGTCACCGACGAGACGCTGCTGAAGGTCTACGCCTGGTACGACAACGAGATGGGCTATGCCTGCCGCATGGTCGATCTCGCCTGCCACATGAACAAGGTCGGGATCTGACCATGACGGCCTCCTCAGGCAGCGGGCTGCGCAACTACGCCATCGTGACGGCGGCCTATTGGGGCTTCACCCTCACCGACGGCGCCCTGCGCATGCTGGTGCTGTTCACCTTCTTCCAGCTTGGGTACTCGCCCTTCACCCTCGCCTTCCTGTTCCTGCTCTACGAGGCGGCGGGCATCGGCGCCAATTTCATCGGCGGCTGGCTGGCGGCGCGCTACGGCATCACCCGCATGCTCACCGTCGGGCTGGTGACGCAGATCGCCGGCTTCCTGCTGCTGTCGGCGGTGTCGCCGGAATGGGGCAGCACGCTGCTGGTGACCTGGGTGCTGCTGGCGCAGGGCGTGTGCGGCGTCGCCAAGGATTTGACCAAGACCGCCTCCAAATCGGCGATCAAGATCACGGAATCGCAGGCCGGCGGGCAGGCGGAAGGCCGGCTGTTCAAATGGGTGGCCTGGTTCACCGGCTCGAAGAACGCGATGAAGGGCGTCGGCTTCTTCCTCGGCGGGCTGCTGCTCCAGTTGGTCGGCTTCCGCTACGGGCTGTGGCTGATGGCGGGAGCGCTGTTCCTCGTCATGCTCGGCGTGGTGTTCTCGCTGCCGGCGATGATGGGCAAGGCCAAGGCCAGCGCCAGCGCGCGCGAACTCTTCGCCAAGTCGAAGGGCATCAACCTGCTCGCCGCCGCCCGCGTCGCCTTGTTCGGCGCGCGCGACGTGTGGTTCGTCGTCGGCGTGCCGGTGTTCCTCTATGCCAGCGGCTGGACCTTCACCATGGTCGGCGCCTTCCTGGCGCTGTGGACCATCGGCTACGGGCTGGTGCAGGCGGGCGCGCCCTCGCTGGTCGCCCGCAGCCCGGACGGCCTGTCGCGCGAGGTACCGGCGGCGCGCGGGTGGTCGCTGGCGCTGGCCATCGTGCCGGCGCTGATCGCCGCCGCGCTGGCGCTCGCCCCGCCCGATCCGACGCTGGTGCTGGTCGTCGGGCTCGCCGTGTTCGGCATTGCCTTCGCGGTGAACTCCTCGGTGCATTCCTATCTCGTGCTCGCCTATGCGGGCTCGGAGAAGGCGGCGGAGGATGTCGGCTTCTATTATGCGGCCAATGCGGCGGGCCGCTTCCTCGGCATTCTCGCCTCCGGCTTCCTCTACCAGCTTGGGGGCATCACTGCCTGCCTCCTCGGTTCGGCGGTGATGCTGTTCATCTGCTGGCTCATAACGCTGGCGTTGCCGACGAAGGCCGGATCCCGATAGCGCCGGGCGCGCCCGGGGGCGCCGCGACAATCACTCGTCGTTCAAGATGTCCGGCCGCGTCGCAGAGCTGCGCGTCGCGAGCCGCAGGAACGGTGCGAGAACCTTGCCGGGAACGGCATGGGGAACGGCATCCGGGAGAGAAGGCCGCCAGGCGGCGTACTGCCTTGATATCTCTCGTGGTAAAATGGCGCGCCCGAAAGGATTCGAACCTCTGACCCCCAGATTCGTAGTCTTGCCGTCGCGTTGCTACTGAGTGATACTCTTTGCCACTGACTATCCGCAAGCGGCGTTTTCTCGTTGTGTCGGCGGCTCTGAGTGATACTGAGGGGTATCGTTTCGCCTTCACGGTGGCGACACGGTGGCGACAAAGGAGAAGGTGACATGCCGGTCTTGAAGCTCACGCGGCGGAACCTGTCTTCGCTGCCGGTGGCGGATAAGCCGGTCATCTTCTACGACGAAGACCTTAAGGGCTTCGGCCTGCGCGTCATGCCGAGCGGTCGGAAGACATGGATTGTCGAGTACCGCCCTAACGGGGGCGGGCGCGGCGTGTCCAAGCGCCGGCACGCGGTCGCTGCCTATGAGGAAACGACGCCGGAAGGGGCACGGAAGCTGGCAGCCACGATGTTGGCGAGCGTGCGGCTCGGTGCCGACCCGGCAGAGGAGCGTGCGGAAGCGCGTGACGCTCTCACGCTGCGTGAGGTGGCGGACCTCTTCTTTGCGGATCATGTCGACGTGAAGCGCAAGGCGTCCACGGCGGCGGACTATCGCCGGCTGCTGAAACTGCACATCCTGCCAGAGCTAGGCTCCAAGAAAGCCGCCATGGTTTCCGAGGCGGATTTAGCTCGCATTCATTCGCGGATGCGCGCCACCAAGTACCGGGCGAACCGCGCCCTTGCCGTTGTCAGCAGCCTCTATGCCTTTGCCGAGCGCCGCAAGCTGGTGCCGGCCGGGACGAACCCCGCCGCTCATATCGAGAAGTACCGGGAGGATGGCCGCGAAACGTTCCTCAGCTCGGAAGACCTCGCCCGCCTCGGTGAAGCGATCCGCGAGGCCGAAACGGTTGGCATCCCCTGGGAGCCGGACCCGACCAAGAAGGCCAAGCACGTGCCAAAGGAGAACCGCCGCACCGTGATTGATCCGCACGCAGCAGGCGCCCTTCGCCTGCTGCTACTGACCGGCGCCCGCCTCCGGGAAATCCTAGGGCTGCGCTGGCAATGGGTCGACGTTGAGCGGGGCTTGCTGCTGCTGCCCGACTCCAAGACCGGGAAGAAAGCCGTTGTCCTGAGCGCCCCTGCGCTTGCTGTGCTGTCGGGCCTGCCGCGCATCGGTGCCTATGTCATCGCCGGGGCGAATGCCGGCACGAAGGACGAGAAGCCGCGAGCGGACCTTAAGCGGCCGTGGGCGGCGGTGTCGAAGCGGGCCGGGCTGGAAGGCGTAAGGCTGCACGACCTGCGCCACACGAACGCCAGCGTCGGCGCAGGAGCGGGCCTTGGTCTGCCAATCATCGGCAAGCTGCTGGGGCACGCGAACACGGCAACGACGGAGCGATATGCTCACCTCGACAACGACCCGCTGCGCAAGGCCGCGAACCGCATCGGCAACGATATCGCTGCGGCTATGGGCGAGGCGCCAGCCGAAGGCGGGCGGGTTATCAAGCTGAAGGCCTAGGGATCCAGCAACAGCGCCCAGTTTTGCTAGGGACACGCCCTCAATCTGATGGCGTGCTATCGCCGCCAATCCCATTGGCCATGAAGCGGAGCCCGCTTGCGGCATTCGCGGCGGTCGGACCGAAGTTGGAAGTGTCGCATATGTCTCATGTGTCGCAGACGGACATTCCGAGAATCGCATTGTCGACATGCCTCAGCGGCCCACCGCGTGGAGGACACCAGCTTCTTGAGGCTGAATTGCTGCGATGGCGCGCCTTATTATAGCTGGCACGACGCTTGCCATTCACTCCGAGGCAAAATCGGGAGAGTGCAATGTCGTCATCCGTATCTCTGCTGGGGCTTGGCTCCATGGGCAGTTCTCTAGCGCGCGCCCTTATCGCCGCCGGGATGCGTCCGACATTGTGGAACCGCACGCCTGAGCGCGGTTCACCCTTTGCCTCGTCAGCCAATCTCGCCGGCAGTATCGTCGAGGCGATTCAAAGCTCCGACCTCGTGGTTTCCTGCCTGATCAACTACGCGGCCACATGGTCGAGCCTCGACCGACCTGAGGTGATCGAAGCGTTGAAGGGCAAGACGCTCGTGCAGCTCGCGACCGGACTGCCAGCCGATGCGACGGAGCTAGCTGCATGGGCTGGCCGACATGGCATCCGTTATCTCGACGGCCGGATTTGCTGCTTTCCCGCGACCATAGGCCGGCCTGACGCAGTAATTTACTACGGCGGCGACGCTGCCACGTTCGAGGAACATGTCGGGACGCTCGTCGCGCTGGCGGGCAAGTCGATTTACGCCGGAGAAAACGTCACCAATCCGACCATGCTCGATTGTGCCTTCCTCAGCTACTGCTTCGCGGCGCCTATGGCGATGTTGCACGGTGCGGCGATTTGCGAGGCGGCGGGCCTAGACCCCGAGCTGTTCTTCGCCGCCCTGCCCTCCTTTTCAGCCGACGTAAACCGGCGCTCGGTATCCTTTCGCGAAGCCATTCGCGCGCGGGATTTCACCAACGTGCAGTCAGCGCTGCAAACCGATCTGGCTGGGGCGAGGATGTGGCTCGCTTGTTCCAGCGAACTCGGTGTCGATCCCGCGTTCGCAAAGGCGCTCCTCGATGTCATGAGGGTGCCGGTCGACCAGGGAAAGGGGGCGCTCGATACCGCCTATCTTTTCGAGGCCTTCAAAGGCGCGAAGACTGCATGATTGGCCCACTCGCCGTGCGGCACGGCCATGGTTGAAAGACACGAGCGGCCGCCCGTTGATCACCGCCTAAGCGGGCGGCCTGCCCCTGAATGGGCAGGGTGGCCACGCTCTTTCAGCCATTCTTCAAGAGGGTCGTAAGAAGTGGGTTCGGCCGGTGCCACAATCCCGCTATGGCGGTCTAGCGCCGCGTCGATGGCCTTGCGGTCGTACCGCTGCGTTCCGGGGATGGGGCCGGGAACTATTCCCGCCTTCACCCAAGCCGAAAACCCGGATGGAGTAAGGCCGCAATAGGCCGCAGCCTGGGCTTTGGCCATCAGTCGAGGCTCAATAGGGGGATTTGGTGTCACCAAACAAACTAGAGCTGCTGGTGAGCCGATTCTGAAAGAGAACCGTACCCTGTTATGAAGTAGTTCTCGACTACAATCTGCGGTATGCGGAATTTTGTAGCAACGGCTAGATAGTCGTAGCCATTCATATCGGCGAGCTTTATCCGGAGATGCCACGGATAAAGATATTCCATTGCGGCAAATAGCGCGAAATCTTCGTCATGCAACTCATGATCCAGCGCCGAAGGCTCGTTGCGGTCGAGTGCCTTCTTCAGCTGTTCAATCGGATCTGTTGAGTAATGCTCTTCGGAGTTGCTGCAAAAAAGATGCATAATCTCCTTGCATATGACCAAGCGCGTCCAACACGTATTTAGACGATCCGCGATACGGATTTTCACCCGCGAATCATATCGGAGATAGTGTCCAAATACTTTGTTGAGCTTAGGGGTGCGCGCAATATCAACCTCGAATTGCGGCCCAAACTCGTCTTTGACAAGCAGCATCAGCGGAGCGAGATCAACCGGAACCAGAACGGTACCGTCCGGTTTGGTCAACATCTCACCGCTGACGCGTTTATGCAGGTCGCGCGCTAAAACTAGCGCTTCAACGTAATTGCTACCCATGAGTCATGGGTATAACCACACCGAGCACCTGTCAAAGGAGATTATGCAAGGAAATCGGCTTCGAACTCCGATCCTCGTCCTCGACAAGGGAAAGAAGCTCGGTGACAGCTTCGTCAAGCGTCGTGTTGGCCGGATCGCCAATGAAGCACTTCATATCCTTGAGCCCGTTCTCACGCTTTTCGCGCTTGAACCACTCATTCAGTAGCGCTTGCTTCTGCTCACTGGAGAGTTTGCTCATGGTTACCGTCCCTGCTCCACCTTCGAGGGAGCAAAATCTTGACTCGTGTTTCTAACTGTGCGTGAGAGGAAACGTTCCCTTCTCATTGGGCTTTATATTCCCAACACTAGAGAACACAACAGATTCGCTCACCCTTGTTAACCCGGACAGCGCCACCGATGGGGTCCGATGGCCGCTGACGGCACTAAATCTCGTGGTAATTCGCTGCTGTAGCGGCTAGTTATGGCGAATCGAGGCCAATTGTCGTTTTTTGGCAACGATTCAATAAAAAATGCGTGTCAATGGCCTTGACACCAAAATTCTGGGGAAAGCAGCGCGGGCTAAACTCTCCGCGTAGCGGTCTAACGTCATCCCCCAGCAGGCTTCTGCGCTACATCGACCCTGTGAACATCCGGCCCGACCGTCACCGTGATCCGGTACTCCTTGCCTGCCTCATTGTTCACAGGCGGCGCTATGTGCACCTGACCGCCGACCCACTCCCCCGGCATGATGGTGTTGTCCTTGAGCACTTGGTTTTCGAGTGCAACGAGGTTCTGTCGACCCCTTTCCACGACGGAGGCCGTCATAGCGGCGTTCTCAAAAGCCGCATTGTTGCGGGCGATGTTCGCGGCCGCCGGGCTGTAACTCGTCGTCGTCACAACCGCCGTCCCTCGCGGCGTGTAGACTGTCGAGCGGCTATTGTAGTACCCGGCGTTGTTAGCAGCCGCCGAATTGGCGCCTGCCGCGACGCCGACAAGAATGGCGGCCATGACCTGCCGAGCCTGCTCCTCACGCACAAGATCCTCGTACGTGAAGACCTTTAGCTCTCCTATCGGTTCCCCGCCGACCATCTGCTCCACGGTGATGTTGCTGACGGCGAGAAGCGTCGATTCCTGACCGGCATTGTAAGCGGCAATGACGTAGACGGGCCGGCCTCCGGGAACCATCTCGCGCTTGGCGGGCTTCACCATGACGACGGAGCGCGGCTTCATCGACACCAGGGCCGGATTGCCATCTCGAACGATAGCCTCCTGCCCGACCGAAGGCTTGAATTCGGCGCGTTCGCCCGTGACACACCCCGCCAAAGCCAGCGTCACCGCCAGCACTGCCACTGCACGCATTCTCGGTATCCCCAACCAACCCCGGCTAGATGCTTGCGCATCTACAATCGAGAGTCGAGAGTGCCGGGATACTTCCCGAGGGGAAATGCGGAGTCGGCTTGTGCGGTTGGGGTTGGTTCTACTGTCGCTTCTGGTTGCAACGCAGACTGCCGGCGCGCACGGCGGCGGATGCCGCAAGGATTCACCTCCGGGACAGTGCTGCCACATGGACAAGAAGGCCGGCGCCTTTCAT
Organism: Ancylobacter sp. TS-1; assembly: GCF_009223885.1. NCBI lineage: Bacteria > Pseudomonadati > Pseudomonadota > Alphaproteobacteria > Hyphomicrobiales > Xanthobacteraceae > Ancylobacter > Ancylobacter sp. TS-1. The sequence continues at coordinate 3,675,153 of NZ_CP045144.1, read as the reverse complement.
TGCCATTGACGCACGATCAAGACGGCCAGGGCGGCAATCCCGATAACCACGACAATGGCCATTATGCCTCGCCAGGCTGGATCCGGGCCGCCGTAGTCATCGGATTTCTCGTAGCCGCTCGGCATGGCGCTATCGCGCTCCCTTGCGCCAATCCCACGGCAGGATGAAATGCCCCTGCCAGACGCCAGAGCCGGCCGCCTGCGCCCGTTCTTCGTCCGGCACATAGACGAGGCTATACCGCCGGAACGCCAGTGCGTGACCATTCTGGACGAGCCAGCGGCCGGCATCCTCTCCGCGAGCATAGCAGGTGGCAATGACGCGCCGGTAGCGGTCATGCCCGTGCGGCTCACACGTCACCGTCGCGCGGCCGATCCAATCCGCCAGCGCGAAGGCCGCCCCTTGCCCGCAGCGATACTCCGATCCGTCAGCCCTCTGGCAGGTTTGCCGACTCTCTGGCGCGTCGATGCCGTTGAGACGGATGCGCTCGCCGTGGATCTCCAGCGTGTCACCGTCGATCACAGTTGCCTGACCTACGATCAAGCCGGCGGCTAAGGTAGGGGTGGAGAGGAGCCCAAGCAGGCAAACGGCAGCTCGCACCAGCCCGCTATCTCGCATGCAGCAGTGCGCTATTCGCAGCATTAGCTTCCATCTGATATGTCAGGTGACATGACAGCCCGCCGGCCGCCAAGTCTGATCGATACTCGCTCGCTCATCGCCGCCTCCGACGCGATTCTTGGACGCGAACCTGAGAGAATGCAGACTGCACGGGATGCACTGCATCTGCTGCGAGCGCAGATGGCAATTGACGGGGCCGAACCCGCTGCCTTGTCGCTGCTATGCGAGCATATCCGTTGGCTCGACATGCACCTCCGGCGGCGGAGCCAGGCGGGTCTTAAGCTCGTGCGCAACGATATCGAGAAGGTAAAGTAGATCGGCCCAACCTCGCGCCTCACAGACATAACGCAGGTCAGACATGCGGTCGCAAAGTTCGTGAGGCACGTCGCACAGCTCGTCACTATTGTCCATGGCGTTGCCCCTATACGTTGCCCGTAGCCCTACCCCACTCCTTACGGTTGGTAAGATGGTCATCCTTGCGGGGCCTTCGCGCAAGTCCAATCGCTGCACTGCGAATGACTCGGTGAAGGGTTTATCTGCGGCTAGCGATTATCGGGTGGCCTCCAGCGCGCCACCGCTAGGCTCACTCATCACGAGCGCCTTTGCTTTGGCGTCGCTTCGCCGTCAGCTCGCCACGCGCCCTCTCCCTGATCCCGAACGGCGCATTACGCTCTGGATCGTAGAGGGCTTCAAGGGCGTCGATAACGCGGGCGCGACTCCATAAGCGCCTCCCGCCGATCAGAATTCCCTCCGGCAACCGCCTAGCCGCTACATGCTCAAGGAACGTCGAGCGGGCCATGCTGATGAGGTAGGCCATTTCTGCCGCGTCGCAGAAGTCCGGGGGATAAGCGCGGGTGGGCATGTGTACCTCCGGCGGGCTCGCAATCGATCGCTACACGTCGTCGCCCGCCGGGTCATCTTCCTCGGCGTCCGGGTCGCCGTCGAGTTCGTCTAGCAGCAACAGCAGATCCTCGATGACGTTCTCGATAAGCTGGCGCATCGTCGGCGTCACGGCAATGAAGGTCGTCGGCTCGGGGCGCTTGTTCATGCTGCCTCCTTCGCCGCGAGGCGGGCAATGTAGGTAAGGGCCACCCGCACCAGCTCCGTCACGAACGTATCGTTCATCGCGCCTTCTTCGATAGCGAGACGCAACGCTGCGGCGGCATCGTCGGCGGTGAGGGCCGGCGGCAGAATTGGGCGGGCGTAGAAAGCCAGCCACGCCGCCTCCAGATGGTCGTGAGTGTCGTCGAAGGGGTCGACCTGGTTGAACGCCCGGAGCGCCTTCCGATAGGCGAGAATTCGCGAGCGCAGGGGTACGGCGGGCGCCGAGTAGGTTGCGAGACAGTCAACGAGGCTGCCCAGCATCGTATTGGCTGCGTCGCCCTCGGGGATCTCCATCGCAGCGCGAGCGCGTTCCAGCGTGTCGCGATAGAGCCCGAGGGTGGATCGTTTGTTGCCGAGCGCCGCACCGGGTTGATGCTCCCGCACGTCCATGCCCAGGCGAACCTCAATGTCGGTGAACGCCTCGCGGCCGAACGCCGCGAAATCGTGTAGGCCATCTACGGTGGTCGGGGCGGTCACGAGTGCTTCGTAAAGCGCGACCTCCTCATGCCGGCACATGGCGTTGAAGCCGACTTCGTCGTCCGCGAGCGCGGCGTGTTCTGCCTGCTTCACGGCGAGGAGGGCGGCACGCCAGCGGTCAATCAGGATCATGGCCGGGTCGCTCGCATTCCGGGTATTGCTGGTGTCCATGTCACTCGCCCCCCGCGACTTCACCCGACAGCAGGCTCTCGACTTCGCAGAGCTGCGCGGAGAGGTGGCGCGCCATCGCTTGCACAGCGTTGCATTGGTCGCCGTCCAGCGCGGTAGCCATCATGTGGATGGCCTCAACGAGATATTCGGCATGGTCGATGCCATCGAGGGCGCCGAGCACTTCACTCCGCATAGGGCCGCATCTTTCGGCGAAGGCACGAACGCAGCGGAGAATGGCGGCTATGTGCTCCCCGCCCATTGCATCAGCCTGGAAGCCTTGGGGGCTGGCGATGAAGTCGAGGTAGGCGAGCATGCCGGCGCGTGAGGCGGGGGCAGTTGCGATGACAGCATCGCGCGCCACGATATCCTCGTCGCAGGCTCGCGCCGCTTTCTCCCTTGCGCGGGTGGCGGCGGTGGAGCCGGCTCCGTGCTGGCGCTCCACTTCGCCGTGTCGGGTGCAGGCGTCGTCATGAGCCTGCCAGAGTCGGTGATGCGCCTCGATAGCGGCAAAGACCGGATCGGGATCCGCTGCGGCGGAAAGACCAATAGGAGCGACGACGGCGACCGAGGCAGCGGCACCAGGCAAGGTGCGGTGGTTCACATTAGGCATGGCTTCCCCCTTCCCGCTCGCGCATTGCGGCGGGTTTCGCTGGCTGAGAACGGAGAGTGATGGCGAAAGGGTCAGGCGGGCGGCAGCAGCCGCATTGCGCGCTCCAACGTGGCAAAGAACATCTCTTCGGCGTTGGGGACGTCGAGCAGTCTCAGTGGAATGCCTGGCGTGTAGTCGCGGAGCCCTCCACTTATCTCGGACGACTCCCGTGCCAATTCGGTGCCGAATTCGCAGAAGGCACGCACCCCAGCAAGCGTTGTTGGGACGGTCGACAACGCGACAATCGCCGCGCGGCATTCGACATCGCAGGCCGCGTTGATCTCTTCATCGGTCGCCCATTCGGTACAGGCGGCGACATAGGCCGCGCGCGCTACCCTGTAGGCAGAGATTGCGATGATGGACGGATCGGCCTCGGCGTTGCAGGCAAGAGCCGGCAGCGCAACGATGACAGGCGCCAACGCGGCGGCGCGGATGAGGTTGCGGCGTGTCGTCATTGGATGGCCCTCAGTGGTGGACGTGCGCCATGGCGGCGCGGGAGAGTTCGGCGGCGCGGGCGTACAGCGCGGGGAGCATGGCGCTCTCGTCTCGCGTGACGCGCTCGGCAGCTTGAATGGAGAGAATGCGCAGCTCGATGGCTGCCAGTTCGCGGGGCGCCCCTGTGCTGGCGGGCATCGCAGCGCGGGCCTTCTTGGCGTCCTTCCACGCGTAGCGCAGAGCCTCGGACATCGCGGCGCGCCACGTCGGCAGGACCATGGCCGGGCGACGGTCGCCGCAGCGGATAGCACCGGACCAGCGGCGCAAGTACGCCTCGCGCTCACCCTCAATTATCTGCCGCGCATGGGCGACGGCAGCGCGCATGATGTCGGAGCGGTCATAGCGGCTAACGGCAGGCAAGCCGATGACGTTGGCCGGAACAGGGGTGTTCGGCATTGGGATTTGCTCCCGCTCAATTCATTTGATACTAATAGTATTATACAATGAGGCAGGATATGTCAATACCAAAAGTATCAATTCGGCAAATCAAGGCTGCCCGAGCGCTGGCCGGCTGGTCTCAAGAAGACCTCGCCTCCGCATCAGGCGTCTCATTGCCAACCATAAAGCGGCTCGAAGCGCAGGATGGCGAAGTCGGTGGCAGACCAGAAACAGGCCAACGGCTTCGTGGAGCCCTCGAAGCCGCCGGTGTCGTCTTCCTCGAAGACGGCGGGACAGCTGATGGCGGCCCAGGCGTGCGGCTGAGAGAAAAGACCTAATCTAGGCAGCTACTGATGTACGGCGGTGACATCGAAGCGGCGCACAAGGCGCTCGTGGTGGTTTTGCATCGCCTTCATCCGCGAGAACGGCGGAGGCGTTGGCGTGCGCCTGGCAGGGAAGAAGGGCGAATACTCAACAGGCGAGGCAAGGCGGCGAGCGCAGGACCCTTTCCAAGTTCACTGATGGATATGAGCGCGAGCGGACTGTCTCGCCTCATCACGAACATTACCCCCGCTGAAGACGTAGAGATGGCGACACGCGTCAGTTCTCCCCATATGCTGGGGCGGCTTAGTCGTCTCTTGTGCGCAATGGTACAACATTGTCAGGGGGCGTAGGCTGTATAACTTCGACATGTTCCCGCAATGATACCGGCATGAGTGCCGGCTCATACCGTTCAATTAGCTCCCTAACACGTCTAACACCGCCGGCACTAATTGACGATCCCGCGTTGCGCAGTTCCTTTGCAGCGTTTCGATTTACGCTTTCCATAGAAGGCGAAGATCCACTCGACTTCTTGGAATAAGCGCGCAACAGCGCCGCAATTAATTCATTAAGAGAAAATCCAAATGTTACCTCAACGGCAGCGAATTCAGCGCGGTCTCGCTTCTCCCGTTCCTCTTCGACAGATCTTGCGCGCCTTTCCCTCAGTTCTACTGCGTCATCGAGGCTCCAACTCACCACACGGCGAATGCTAGATAGGTAACGCGACGTATCCGACTGGTCGATCTTCTCCTCCACCGTGAAATCGAACTCGTCGATCGCGGTCACGTCGAAGTTGCGCTCCAATTGTTCGATCAGTCCCTCATAAGCCGCTCGTACGGCGCAAATCAAAATGGAATCGACTACATCAGAATTGAATTTCGAGTACGAGCCGTAACTTTCGCGAGGTTCCGGCCGCAGACTGCCAACGCCACGAAGATACATCAACTCGTTGGACGGACGACTATCGAAAGTTGGGTCTTCGTCGCCAGAGAACCACCGAAAATCTGGCGGTTGGCGCCATCTTCTATGCGCGATTAAATTCCCGTAGGTATGATATGGCGAATTCCAGTCAATCTCCGTGTTGTGCCAGCCGGCAGGATGCCAGCGGACCGAAAGGTTCTTCATCTTCGTGATGTGGGCAGACACCTCTATTCTCGGCTTGGCTAACCTATCATTCTCGTGACGGGATCGTAATGTTTCAAGATCCAGCCGCCTCCAATCGACGAGCCGAGAATAGGCATTGCCTGGATGGCCTCCCAACCATTCAATCAGATCCGATAGAACTCTTTCGGTGTGAGGGGGTCGAGAATGACTTTCTATGTCATGAATAGCTAGACCTAGACGACCTAACTCCATCAGTAGGTGAGATACATAGTCTCCAACTGACGTTACGCCATGGCTATACCAACTAATCGCGCGGAACAACTTGATTTGAGGCTGCGGCGGTTGCGCGCGCTTCGGGCCCCTGCGACTGGGTGTCTTAGCCATGAGCCCTCTTCCTCAACTCCCGTCTCATATGGAACCCGATTTATGATAGCAGGGCAACTTGAGCCGATTCGGGAACCCTAGAGGCCCGCCTTTTTGGCTCCCCCTCAAGGGCACTCACTCTCCGGCCGACCCCGCTCTGGTTTCTCGCCAGGTTGACGAGAAACTCGCTTGATCTCGATCACCCCCCTTGGAGAGCTGGCGAACCCCGGCGGCGAGGTCGGCGCGGAATACGCATTTTCTGCGCGCACCCCTGCTACGGTTGCTACGTTTGCTACATTTCGATACCTAATTACCTCTTTTGAGGCGGGTTCGCCAAACCGTAGCAAGCGTAGCAAGGTGGCCGCTCCGACACCGCGTCGACCAGGGCGGTTGATCGGCGGGCCGGGCGCCCGGTTCTTGCGACGAGGTTGAGGCCGAGCTTTGGGAAATTGCCGAAAACCTGCACTGCGCGGACCTCTCCAAGGACGAGCGCGATAGGCAGATACGGCGGTATGCGGAGTTGCTGGGTCAATCGCCGCAAACTGCGGCGTTTGAAAGCGCCCGCGAGGATGGGCGCGGACATCGCCAAGCCGGCGTCGCCTCCGTCATCGCTAAGGAAACAGGTGTCAGCAAGGATACCGTAGAGCGCGCCCTGAACCCTGAACGGGTCGCGGGGGAGCGCGCGGACGCATCACGACCGCCCGCACGACTTCAAGCAGACCCCACATCGGAGCAGTCGGACGGCGCTCTACCATCCCTGCCCCGAGGCGCTGCCGGAGGCGAAAAAGCGACTCTCGCGGGGAGCAATCCGCGCCTGTCCCCAGTTGCGCGCGCTTCCCCGATGTTCGCTACTTGTTCTACAGCACGGCGTCGGTCATGATTCCGCGCACTGATTTCAGCACGGGGCGTAGAATGTCGGACAAGGTGAAGGAAAACCGCCTCCGCCAGATGGCGGGAAGGCAGGGGCTCAAGCTGGTGAAGTCACGGCGCCGGGACGTGCGCGCGGTGGACTTCGGCGGCTTCATGCTCGTGGACGTGCTCACGAACGGCGTGGTGCTCGGATCGGGCGCCTTCCCCTACCAAGCCGATGTCGACGACGTAGAGGCGTACCTGACGGGATCGCCGGAGGGCAGCGGCGAGCGCCGGGCACGAGCGTAGCCCTTCCGCCTGATCGAACGCGCAGGGATAGGCCGGCCAGCCGACAAGTCGAGACGCACCGCTCGGTTTCCCTGTGCTCCATATCGGTGTTGCCGAGGTGTAGGTATGTCCGATGGAAAGATTTTTAACAAGGCGCGCTGGCCGCTGCATATCGCCCTCGCGTGGCGGCTTTCGAAGTGCCCCGACTATCTTAACAAGGTGCAGCCCGACACGTTCCGCCCGTGGCTTCCGTGGCCGGACGGGACCGGCCCGGCTGATGCCCATTCCGCCGCATGGCGCGAGATCCACGACCTTATGTCCTCGACGACGCTCCCCATCAGCGAGTGCGAGGGCGGCCCTGTCCGTATTCAGGCCTACGGCGTCCCCGCCGGGGCAAAGGAAGAGATACCCATCCCTCCCGAAGTCGTCGCAACGTTGGAGTGGGACAGCGATGACGCGCGCGACGATGTTGGATTAGTGACGCGTCGTGGGCTCCCTCTTGATCCGACGAAGGCCTTCCGGCAAGTCACGGTTCCAGCAGGTGCGGTTCGTTACAACTTCGGCGGCGCCGCGCCGCTCCTGTCCGCGAAGCAGTATTTTGGCCCCGCGCCGGAGCCGGGCATGAAGGCGTTTATCCGGCTCGGCGAGGCCGCCTATTGGATCGCGAGCAACGGTAATCGACGCGATTTCTTCGCCGAAGATGTTGAAGTGTGGTCGGGCGCTTATGACGCGCTGGCGGCCCAAATCCAGATCGGCAAGGTCGATCTGATTGGGCGCGACCGGAGCGGCGTCAACCAGGAAGTTGCCGGCTTGCATCTTGCCGGCCTGAAGGTGTTCCCCCCGCAACTGCGTCTGTCGCTTGACGAGATCATGTCGCCCACGCCGGGGCTGTGGGCGTGCCCATTGGCGGTCGACGCCGCCGATTGGGAGCGCGACGGCGGCGACAAGTTGCAGGGCTTGAACGGCGCCGTAGTGTTCTCGCACCTTCAGGTGTCAGGTCCCAATGTCGCGAGCGTTTTCCCCGGCGCTGAAGCGTCCACCCCGTCCGGTGAGGCCGCTAGTGCCCAGAAGCGGGCGCCAGCGGACGTGTTGGCCATCGTTGAGGGGGCGGCGCGCGGTTATGACGACACCCCTCTTTACGAGGAAATGATAGCGGCAATGGCCGAGAGGGGGATGACCAGACGCAAGGCGGCATTTCATGTCGCGGATCGCGCGCAGGGGATCGGCTCACCGGAGAGTAAGGCTGATCGCCTGTACCGAGGCTTCCGCAAATACATCAAATCCATCGCGCCGGCGGGCGGTCGCTCCCCCTAAATTACATACAAACTACACAGATCTACATATCAACTACACAACAACTACGAAGACAGAGGGCGCGTCTCTCTTTATATCTGTCTGCATCAACCGAGCGTCGTCCATCATACGCAGGGCAAACAGATGAATTCAGGTGCGCACCAGCCGGCTCAACACGGCGAATATCTGAGCGAGACGCAGGCCGCCGCTTACGCGAACGTTTCGGTTGCTAAGCTGCGGAAAGACCGAGTGATGAAGCGCGGCTTCAAATACTGCCGCCTTGGTCGCCGCATCATCTATCGCCGGGAAGATATCGACGGCGAGATGGCGGGCAACCTCGTGCACCCCCTGAGTGCCTAAAAGAAAAGGCCGGACCGCTGTTCCACCAGCGACCGGCCTATCCAGCAAATCCCCACAGCCTGCGAAAACTGAAAGGATGAATTGTGGACTCCTATATGATGCAGACCGGCTTGCCGGTCAACGGATTTCCGCCATTGGCGGGCCTGCCGCTGTTCGATTGGCGTCCGCCGGCTATCCCCTCCCGCCCGTCGCCCCGCGCGTCCCGCGCCCTCGAAATCGCGCGGGCTACCGGGCTCCCGCTTGGTGTCGTCATCGTCCACATGCAGGCCGCCGGCCTCGGGTTGGAGGGCTGACGATGCGCGGTGCACAGTCCTTCTACATCCGCGCCCGGATCGGCGACGAAGGCGGGCCGCTTATCGCGGTCAACGGCCGCACGGCATGGGCGCTCGACCAGCTTATGGCGGCGGGCGAGCGCGGGCTTACCCCCGTGTCGCGCCCGGCTCCCCGCTGGAGCCACTATGTGCTCTGCCTCCGCCGCGCGGGCGTTATCATTGAAACGGTGGATGAGCCGCACGCGGGCGCCTTCGCCGGGACACACGCCCGCTACGTCCTGCGCTCCCCGGTGCGCGTGATTGAGCGCAGCGGTGTCGCCGCTCCGCCCCCGCCGCCCGTCCCGGCCGGTGCGCCGCTCGACTATGGGAGGCGCGCGTGAGCAACGTCATTCGCTTCCGCTCGCCTCCGCGCGCCGAACTGAACGGCGGTGTCATCTCTCGCGGTCCTGATACCGGCAAGCAATGGTACTTCATCGATTATGTGGATGAAGAGGGCGGCCGGCTCGGTGTCTGGGACGGCCCGTCCTATGACATGGCCTGCGAAGCTCTTGCCGAATGGCGGCAGGACGGTGTGCGCACCGTCGACCTGCTCCGGGAGGCGCTGTGATGAGCGCAGCCCGCCGCAACAACCTCCCGGCCCGCCGCGCCGCTGAAACACTGGCGTTCACGCATCGCGGCATCGGCTACACGGCGTCGGTCGGATTCTATGAAGATGGCCGGATCGGAGAAAGCTTCCTCGACGGAGTGAAGGCCGGCACCGATGCGCAGATCAACGCGAAGGACGGGGCGGTGATCCTGTCCATCGCTCTGCAATACGGTGTCCCCCTCACTGTCCTGCGCCACGCGGTGGCCCGGAATGACGGTGGCGACCCGCAAGGGCCGATTGGGGCACTGCTGGACTTGATGGCCGGACTGGAGGTGCAGCCGTGAAGGGCCGCACCCTGGAACGCACGATCCGTCGCGCTCTCGCCAAGAGTGAGCGGATTTCGCAAGCCGACCGGCGGTTCTTCGCCGCTTCCGCCGACCTCGCTGGCAGCGCCGAAGATGTCACCGATTTCGAGGCGGCGGCCATCTTCAGCCGAATCGACAAGGGCGGGTTCACCGACCGGCTCGCGCAACGCGCTGCGGAGGCTGGCCATGCTGGTTGACTTCGACCGCATCAATGGCGCCGCCCGCACCGCCCTGCCGGGCATCGTTGACCGCTGGTTGCCTGGCGGTCGCCGCGAGGGTCGCGAATACACCGTGCGCAACCCGAAGCGCGCCGACCGCACGCCCGGCTCGTTCCGAATCAACCTCGCGACGGGGAAATGGAAGGACTTCGCCACCGGAGAAGGTGGCGGAGATCCCATCAGCCTCGCCGCCTTCCTGTTCGACCTGAGCCAGCGTGAGGCCGCCCTGTGCGTTGCCGACATGCTCGGCGTGGACCCGGAACAACGTTCATGAACGTCGATAGCTCGACTGCCTTCGCCCCTCTCGACACCTCCGCCGCCTCCCTCGCGCCGGCCGCTGCTCCGGCTGACGAGTGGCGTCCGATCATCCCCGTGCCGCCGGACGCGCCGAAGGTAGGCAGGGAAGTGCTCTTCAATGCCTGCCCCCGCCGCCTTCGCGATGACGGGTTCGCCTTCACTGACGCATGGGCGTACCGGGCGCCGGATCACTCGGTGCTCTTTTACATCGCGCGGCTGGATCGCCCCGCGAACGGCCGCCCGGCCGAAAAGCAGATGGTCCCCATTTCCTTTTGCGAGGGGCCGGACGGTCAGCGCCGCTTCTTCCCCAAGTCGCAGTCCGCGCCACGCGCGCTTTTCAATCTCCCCCGTCTCGTTGCGGAGGCTCCCGATCTGCCGGTTATGGTGGTGGAAGGCGAGAAGACCGCGCGCGCTGCCGAGGTGCGTTTCTCCGATTACGCGGTGACGACCTCGCCCGGAGGCAGCAAGGCCGCTCGGATGGCGGATTGGAGCGCGTTGCGCGGCCGGCACGTCGTCATCGTGCCGGACGTGGATGCGCCGGGAGACGCCTACGCCCGCACGGTTTCCGAGATAGCGGTGAAAGCCGGCGTCGCCAGCGTGCGCATCGCAGAGATGCCGGACGGCTTGCCCCAAGCGTGGGATTTGGCGGACGACGTGCCGGAAGGCGTCGCTTGGACGGATATCGAGCGCGCCATTGCCGAGGCGCCCGAGGTTGACCAGCAGGCGGTTGCGGACAAGGTGCGGGAAGCGAATGCACCGCTCCCGTTGTTTCAGCCGCTCCCGTCCGCCAAGGTCTTTCCTGTCGATGCGCTGGGGCCGCTGGCGTCTGCCGCGCAGGCCATCGCGAACAAGGTGCAGGTGCCCATGGGCATCGCCGGCCAGTCGGTGCTTGCTGCCGCCGCGCTGGCCGCGCAGCCGCACGCGAATGTCCTCCTCCCCTTCGGGCAGGAGCGTCCGCTTTCCCTGTTCTTCGTCACGGTGGCGGAAAGCGGCGCCCGCAAGTCGACCGCCGACAATGAAGCCCTTTGGCCCGTCTCTCGCCATGAGAAGAACCTGCGCGACCTAGATAGCGAGTTGCAGAAGACGTGGCGCATCGCGCATGCGGCGTGGACGGCAGAGCGCAAGAAGATTGAGGCAGACAAAAAGCTTGGCTTCGACGACCGCAAGGACCGGCTGACGACGTTGGGCGATGAGCCCGAAAAGCCCCTTGCGCCGTTCATCGTCACGGCGGACCTCACCCCGGACGGACTGACGAAGAATTGGCCGAACGCGCATGCGGGGCTCGGCGTGTTCACCGCCGAGGGCGGCGTGTTCACCGGGTCCCACGGCATGAGCGACGACAACAAGCTGCGCACCGCCGCCATGCTCTCTGAGTTGTGGGACGGCCGGCCTATCAAGCGAGTGCGAGCCGGGGACGGCGTGTCCATCCTGCCGGGCCGGCGCCTTTCCCTTCATGTCATGGTGCAGCCGGACGCGGCGGCGGGGTTCCTTGCCGACAAGGTTCTGCGGGATCAGGGCTTGCTCTCCCGCGTGCTCGTTTCGGCACCCGCCAGCCTCGCCGGATCGCGGCTCTACCGCGAAACCGACCCGAAGGACGAAGCAGCCATTCGTACCTATGGCGCGCGGCTCCTCTCTATCCTTGAGGCGCCGGCCAAGATGGCGGAGGGCTCGCGGAACGAATTGGCCCCGCGCGCCCTGGTGATGTCCGCAGCAGCGGAACGCGGATGGCGCGACTTCTTCGACCATGTGGAAGGCGCGCTGTCCGATCCCGAGGTGCGGGCGGTGCAGGACTTCGCCGCCAAGGCAGCCGAACATGCCGCGCGCATCGCCGGGGTGCTCACCATCTACGACAACCCTAATGCGGATGAGATTGCAGAGGAGGCAATGGCCTGCGCTGTCGAGTTGGCGAGCTGGTACGTCGGCGAGGCCATCCGGCTCCAGCGGGCCGGGCTCACCGATCCCAAGTTGATTGCGGCGCAGAAGCTCCTTGAGTGGCTCCAGCCGCAGGGGGGTGAGCCGATCAAGTTCCGGGACATCCTGCAATACGGACCGGGTGACGCCCGCACCAAGAAGGCGGCTGAAACGTCGCTCACGGTTCTTTCCGAACATGGATGGGTGCGGGAGGTGTCCAAGCGCCCCCGCACCTTCGAGGTTGTCGCTGCAGCCTAGCTGCCGTGCTCGATCCCTGCCCACCGCTGCATTGCCGCGACTCACGTTCGAACCGTGGCGCCCGGCAAGCGTAGCAGCGGCGCTGGCAGGCCCAGTGAAGATTTCGCAGATGCCCGCCGCCTGGGAAGTGCCGCGCCATGCTGGCGCGCTTCCTCGGGGGCCTAAAGCCGAGAGGGCTTCGATATGGCATGGCAAGATTTCAAGATGAGGGCGGCCAACGACAAGGACGACGCGCCGGTCGCTCCTTCCCCCTCGCGACCGGCGGTTCCCGCGCTGCACGTCCTCTCCGGTAGCCGACACGGGGAGACCGTAGATCCCCCGGCCAGCACTGCGCCCGCCTCGATCCCCGCCGGGGATATCGCCTTGCTCTATGAGGCTGCCGTAGCGGCCGGCATGCGGCGGGGCCTCTCCCGCGAGGAAGCCAAGCCGGTGTCGCTGTCGATCCTGCGCGCCACGCTCGCCAACGACCCTCGCTTGGCGAAGCCGAGTGCGCCCGGCACCTGCGCGGTGTGTGGGCAGCCCGACGCGAACAAGCCCCTTCTGCCGTTCATGACCGGGCGGGCCGGCGTCTTCACATGGCTGCACCCCGGTGAATGTCATCGCGAGCACCAAGCCCGGCAAGCGATGGCTATCGATAAGTGCATTGCGCGGGCACGCGTCGAGTAAATTGATAGATGTGTCTCTAGATATCACTCAGTATCACTCAGGGTATAAGTGCCTTAATTGTGATACATGACCATCTCGTGTAGACTACCTTTGATCGATTTAGCGATGCGGGGATTTTTTCGAAATGGACAACATGGAGTTTCGGGCCGTTTGTCTTGGCGCTGCGACCAAGACGGCCAGCGGTCCTGAGGAAATGATCCGGCACGCCTTCGCTTACGAGGTGTACCTGTTCGGCGGCGCGGATGCGGCCTTCAATCACCTGAACGAGCGGGCCGCCGCCATCATCGCCGCCGCCGCTGCAACTCTCCAGCCGGGCGCGGCCGAGCCGGACGATGCGGGCGCCGACAGCGAACCGGATCGGGTGCACTGAGCGGGAGGCGGCAATGCGATTGGACAGCAAGATCAACCTGCGCATCCCCAACCGGATGCACGCCGTGTTCGCGCAGAAGGCGCGGGAAACGGGCTTTCCGCTCAGCGAAGTCATTCGCCAAGCCATGGAAGCAGGAATGAGGCAGGAGCGTGAAGCGCATTCCGGGAGGCCGCACTGATGGTCACGATTGCCGAGCTAACCACACGCCGCCCGAATATCCCGGCATCGGGAGGCGGCTTCCTGTCCGGCTTCGCGAACGGGGCAAGCGAGTATCTGGACCAGCGCCAGCAGGCCGACGCATTCCGTCCCTACCTAGACAGCATTTACGGGGAAGCTCCCCGGCAGCCGTCTTTCGTGGAGCGGTTGCTGGGTACAGGGGCTTCGCAGCAGCCGACACCGGGCGGCTCGATGGCCTTGCAGCCCCCGGTTGGCCCGTCCCCGGAGGCCGAAGCCGGCCGACGCTCGCTTGCAGCGCTCAACGAGGCATCGCCGCCGGCCAGTGCCGGCGCAATCCCTGCCCGTACCATCGGCAATCTCGGTGCCCCGCCGCAGCCACCCCGCATTCCCCGCGAGGCTATGGAGCGACTGTTGATGACGCCGGAGGGGCGCCGTTTCGCGCAGATGATTATGCCGGGCGGCGAGATGGATTACCGGCGCCAGCAAGACCAATCTGACCGCGATTTTCAGGAACGCAAATTCGCTGCCGATCAGGAGGAGCGGCGCCTTGCGCGCGAAGCTGATGCCTCCTATCGCGGACGTTCCCTCTCCCTCCAGGAGCGAGCCTTTCGTGAAGGCCGCATTCCGGCGGGATACCGCGCCACGGCAGATGGCGGCATGGAACCCATTCCGGGCGCCCCCAGCGATCCGGCCGCCGCGCTCAAGGCCAGGCGCTCGGCGGCAGAGGCAGCGGGCTTCACCCCCGATGCGCCCGGCTACAACCGCTATCTCCTCACGGGGGAGATTCCCGCCGGGCGGGCCTTGCCGCAGAACACGGTCAACACGCTTGGCGAGGCCGGCAGCGCATATGCCGACCTGAACCGCATCAGCGGGGGCTTTCAGGACTCCTACGGCGGCCAGCCGTGGCTCGGCGACGCGAACAACTGGTGGGGCCGAACCTTCTCCGATGCCGGCTCCGACACGGGGAAGCAGGCTCAGTGGTGGCAGGACTATCAGGGCCAGAAGAACCTTGTCCGGAATCGACTGTTCGGCTCTGCGCTCACGGCGACCGAGAAGGGCGAGTTTGAAAAGGCAGACATCAACCCCGGCATGTCGCCTACCTCGATCACCGCCAACCTTACGCGCCAGAAGGCAGTTGCCGAGCGCGCGGCGAGGAAGCTCGCGGACTACTACACCAAGGCCGGTTACGCGCCGGACCAGATTGAGGCCGCCATTGGTGTTCCGCTCGCCGAACTCGGCATCTCGCCGGGCCGGGGCGGAGCTGGCCGTGGGCAGACAGGTGGCGGCGGGGGCGGCGGCGTTACCGAAGGCGCGACGGCAACCAATCCGCAAACCGGCGAACGGATGATTTTCCGTGGCGGCGCTTGGAGCCCGATGTGATGAGCAACCAGCTTCCCCCCGGCTTCGTGCTCGATACCCCGGCTTCCGGCAACGGCCCGGCGGCGGCTTCCTCTGGTGGAGGCTTGCCGCCGGGCTTCGTGCTGGACGCTCCCGACGCTCCTGACGTTGGCGCCGCCTTCGATCAGTTCGAGGGGCAGCAGCCGGCGCCGGAGATGGAGGCGGGCATGGCTCGCGCCTCGCGCCGCGCGCGTGGTGAAGGCGGTGGCATCGGGATGAACGCCGCTGCTGGCCTGAATGAAGCCCTCTACGGCACGATTGGCGCTGTGGTGGATCTTCCAATCGGCGCGGTCAACCTCGCCACGCGGGGCGTCAACGCCCTCACCGGCGCCGATATCCCGCAGATCGAGGCCAGTTCGGCACGCTCGCTCGGGCGGGTGGCAGAGCGTTATCTAGGCGTCCCCGATCCCGCGAACGTGGATGCGGTGTCGGCGGGCGAGAAGGTCGCGCGCGGATTTGGTCAGGGCGCCGGCTATATGGTGGCCCCCGAGCTTGCCGTGCGGGGTGCGGCGCAAGCCGCCGGCAGGGCCGTGAACCCCTATCTTGAGGCGCTTGTGGGCTCGTCGCGCTCGCCCGGCGACTTCGTGGCGAACACAGTTATTGGCGGGGCCTCCGGCGCGGGCGCGTCGGCTGCTGGACAAGCGGCCCCCGAGCCGCTGCGCCCCATTGCGGAAATGACCGGAGGGCTTATCGGTGGCGGTCTGGCGGCGGCTGGCGCCTCCGCTCCCTCGCTCGCCCGCGCTGGCGCGGGGGCTGGCCGGGAATATCTCGCCCCGCTTTCCGAGGCCGGCCGCGAACGCCTGGCTGCGACGGCCCTCCGGGACGCGGCGACCGACCCGATGGCCGCTCGCGAGACACTGGCGACGCCTTCCGAACTCGTGCCCGGCTCGCGCCCGACCACGTTCCAGCAGACCGGCGATATGGGGCTCGGCGCTCTGGAGCGCACGCTTGAGACCAGCAACCCTATTCCGTTCCAGCAGCGTCGCGCGGACCAGAATACGGCCCGCGTCGGCGCCATGCAGAGCTTGCAGACGACAGGATCTCCGGAAGCCGTGGTGAACGTACTCCGCCAGAACCTCGCCGAGATCGAGCGCGTGACCGGCGAAGTGCTGGACACGGCGACGGCGACGGCACGCGAGCGCACGGCGGGGCTTGGTGGCGCCGGCACCCCGGAGGGATACGGGGCCACGATCCGCCAGCAACTGGACAGCGCGCGCGGGGCAGCGAAAACCCGCGAGCGTGAGTTGTGGGGGCTGGTGGACCCTGACGGCACGCTGGCGCTCGATGTGGCCGCCATCCGCGACGAAGCCCGGTCCATCGTCCAGCGCATGCCTATGTCCGCGAAGCCCGTGGCAGGGGAGGAAAGCGGCATCCTGAACGTAGCGGCGGGCTACAAGAGTGTGATGCCCTTTCAGGAGGTAACGGCGCTACGCTCGCGTGTTTCGGACGCATTGCGCGAGGAGCTTTCGACAAACGGGCAGTCTCAGGTATATCGTCGTCTTTCGCAGCTTCGCGGGGCCATAGAAAATGCGCTTGAGGGCGCCGTGGCCGGCAAGGTTGCGCAGGAAGCGGAGGCCGTGGCTTCGGGCGCGATGCGCGAAGAAGATGGCCTCGCATCGCGACTGACCGGATGGCGGGATGCATGGCAACGCGAACAGGCGTCTAGGGGAGCAACTGCGCTCGGTTCTGGACCCGATGCCGGCGGGCGAGCGGGCGGAGTTCCTGGTTCACGCCGAGGCACGCGCCCGCTCGGAGGCGGATTTCCAGATGCTGAGGGCAATCCGGGAGTACCGGGACTTACCCCCAACGTCGACCCCGGAGCCTACGAGCGACTGAGGGCCGCCAGTGCCGCCACCAAGGCGCGGGCGCAGACCTATGACAGCGGCGCCGTTGGCGATGTGCTGGCACGCTCCGGCTCTCAGGGACCGTTCAAGACGCCGACCGCCGTGGTGCCGGAACGCTTCTTCCGGCGCGGCGCCATGGGTGCGGAGAACATGCGGGCGCTCAAGGAGGCGTCCAACTCTCCCGAGACCATGGCGGCGATCCGCGATTATGCCATCTCCAGCCTGCGCAAGATGGCCGAAGGTGCGGACGGCACGTTGAACCCGTCCAAGGTCGCTATCTGGCGTACCGCCCACAAGGACGCCTTGCGCGCGCTCCCGGAAATCGACGGCATGCTGAAAGGCCCGGTGCAGGCTGCGGAGGCGGTCGCCCGTCTCTCGGTGGAGCGCAAGCAGCGGCTGGATGCCTTCCGAGCCGACGCTATCGGGCGCCTTATCGACGCGGCGCCGGAAGATGTGTCCCGGAAGCTTGGGGCAGTCTTCTCGACGCAGAGCCCGGTGCAGACCATGCGCCGGCTCGCAGCCGAGACTGCCAACAACCCGGAAGCGCGGGAAGGGCTCCGCAAGGGCCTCGCCGACTGGCTTACACAGCGGTTCCTTTCGAATACGGAGGTTGCGGCATCGGGTCAGACCGGCATGCGGTCGGACCAGTTCCAGACCTTCATGCGGCAGAACGAGGCGGCACTTCGTATCGTCTTTGAAGAGCCGGAAGTTAAGATGCTCAAGGCACTCGCCGCCGACCTCCAGCGCGCCAACCGCTCGATCACCGCGACGAAACTACCGGGCCGCTCGAACACAGCGCAGGACATCATTGCCGCCGCCCAGCGGGACAACGCGCCGCGTTCGTGGGCCTCGCTGATTATCGCCCCGGCCGCAAACTTCGGCGCCGGCACTGCCGCGACCGGCTCTATGTCAGCCGGGCTCGGGATGGCTTTGGGGGCGGAGATTGTCGGACGCATGCGCCGGGCCGGTCTCCAGCAGGTGGATGAAATCCTTACCGACGCGATCCTCAACCCCGGCCGGGCCGCCATGCTTCTTCAGAAGGCGCCACCCAAGCCGACCGAGAGGGACATTTCGTCGTTCGCGGCGCGCTACCGCAGAGCGGCCTTTGCCTCGACCATCTCGGCGATTGACGACGGGCAGCAGGAGCGCCAGCCGCTCAATCTCACGGTCGGGCGCTCCAGTCGGGCTGAAGGGAACTGACCCAAATGGCTGCGACCAAGAAACCCGCTAAGAGCGCCCCCTGTCATGCGGCGAGTGAGCCCCGGCAGCCTAAAGGCCGGGAACGCGAGGCGATGGACAAAGCCCGGACGCGTTATTTCGACCGTGCGGACAGGTTCCGCAGCGAACTTCGAGACAGGCAAATTGGGCCTGCCCATTCCGATGATCTCGGCTGGTGCTTCCAGAAGCTCAACGCCTTCGGCACGACCTCCCCTGACTTCGCTGCCGTCGAAATCAACCGCCTTGTGTCGGCAACGTCTCCAGACGGCAGCGTTGACCTTCCCCGACTGAATGCCGCCCTCGCCGTCGTGGACGGGCTCCAGCCAGAGAACGAAGTCGAAGCAATGCTTGCGGTTCAGATGGCGGCAACCCACGCAGTCACCATGGAGATGATGGCGCGCACCACGCGCGCGGACACCGCTCCGCAGAAGGAAGCGTTCGGCAATCTCGCGGTGAAGCTCTCGCGCACATTCGCCGCCCAGGTGGAAGCCCTCGCCAAGCTCCGGCGCAAGGGCGAACAGAAAGTGACCGTCGAGCATGTCCATGTTTATGCCGGCGGACAGGCCGTCGTCGGAAATGTCACCCACAACGGGGTGGGAGGGGGAAGGACCGAAAATGACCGACAACCCGATGCGGACGATGCCCGATCCCTCGCGTTTGCACCTGACTCCCCGGTGTGGAGCGAAGACCAGGAGCGGGAGCCCCTGCCAGTCCCCGGCGGTCAACGGTAAGCGCCGCTGCCGGATGCATGGTGGGGCGGAAGGCTCGGGAGCGCCGAGCGGGCCGGCGAACGGCAACTATCGGCACGGACGGCGCTGCGCGGACATGATCGAGACGCGCCGATTCCTGAAGGCCATGCGGGCGGCGCTCGGCGGTGTTGGAACATAGCGCCTGCTACACTTTGCTACAGTGGGCGCTCGAAGGCCGAAGTGTAGCAAGATTAGCAACCGTAGCAGGGGTGCGCGTGAAAAATCGTATTCTCTCACGTACTCGCCGCTGGAGTTTCTGGAGCCTCCAAGAAGGGACGCGAGCGGCGGCCCAGCCGTTTAAATATCGGACGGAAGACCGGCAGACCGCGCGCCCTGAGTGGCAGGGGATAGCGCCTGCCCATCATAACCTAGGCGACCGAGCCCCAAACGGATGGCGTCATGCAGCCGATAGTCGACCTCCTCGACTTCCATTTTCAGCCGAGCATGATCTTCGGTCTGATCGGCGTCATCATGCTTGCCGCGATAGCCGTCATCACGTTCTGGGGCTTTGACGAGTAGGGCTGCTAAACTTGGCCGCTGTGTTAATCCCACACAACGACCAGGCGCCCGCCGAGGGCCTCAACTGCACGGCCGACGTGTCGGTAGTTGATCTGCCTCCGGCCGGTCCATCCTGCTCGCGCGAAGTAGGTTTTGGAGCCGGCGAGTTGGTCGACATCTGGCAGGGTGTAATTCAACTCTCTTGCCCGAGCCTTGATGGCATCAATGGGTTGCCATGGAGTTGGAGCAGTAGGCACCTTCGGGCGCTTCAAACGTAGGCTTTGAGCTTTGGTTTTGATCTGGCTCCAGGAGCGGCTTGGGAAAGCGGCAAGAAGCTCGCTCTTGCCGAGCCTCCCGAACATCCTGCGAAGCCTCGTTTCTTCAGCGGCCGTCCAGCACTGGCGCCGCTTCACAAGGTCCAGATGGCGGGCCCTTGCTTGGCAAGCGCAGTAGGTCCGACGCTTGAGCCTTCGCACCGCTGCCTTGTAGTCGGGATATGTCGCTCTTAGCGTCGCCTCTTCAGCTTCTGTCCACAATGGATACCCCCTCGGTGTGAATCCAAGGAACCGGATGCGCGCTCGTGCGCGCTCGGCAGCAGCAGCGCCGCGACAGGCATAGTTGATGCCCCATCCAGAAAGGCTGGCCATGCCCACCTCCGCCAAGAGATGTTGGCACAGCTTCGATGTTTGAGCGGCGGCGGCGGCGCGATGTCCCCGCAATCCAAAGGCGCCAGATCCCGCCTCTTCCCGCCAAATCCCGGCCGATTTCCCACGTGGTGGCGACACGGTGGCGACAAAGGAAACGGCGGGCAAGCGCGAGAGTTTTGCGCTCCCGCGCCAAGTGCTTGATTTTGCTATCGGAAAAGTGGCGCGCCCGAAAGGATTCGAACCTCTGACCCCCAGATTCGTAGTTTACTATTATCACTCGCCGCCACTATCCGGCTTTACCCTCCATCTTGATATTCACGATTATTTTCAGAAACTTTACTAAAATATCGCATTCTGTCGTGGACGCGCCTTTTGATCCTGTGCGAGTCTAAAACCGGCTGAAAAACCGGCTTAATTTTTGGCTCGCTACGCACGGGTTTGCAGGGATTGCGCTATGGCCGACATCCGTATCCTCCTCAACGACAGATCAGTAGGCGAACTGAAACCGCTCGATTCCGGCCAATATCGCGCGCGCGATACCCAGCTCAAGGGCTTCTATGTCGTGGTTGGCAAGCGGACCAAGACATTCACAGTCCAGGGCGATCTGCGGAAGGACGGTAGACGCGTCGCCTCGATCTCCGTGCGCATAGGCGATACGTCGGCCATGTCTACACGTGAGGCCCGCGCGATCGCAAAATCACACCTCGCGCAGATCACCAAGGGAGAGCACCCGGGACCCAAAGCGGTAAACTCGCCAACGCCACGCGAAAGCCCGTCTCTTGGGAACTGCGAATTTAAAGAGCGGCAAGATGCGGCTCTGAAAGGCGTTACCTTACAGCAGGCCTGGGAGCGCTATCGCGATGCGCACCTTGTCCGAAAGGGGCGGAGTGCGGGAACGATTGAAGGCTACCGCGATCACGTAGAACGCCTCTTCAAGGATTGGCTTGATCTTCCCTTGCAAATTCTCGCCGACGCCCCTGCCAAGGTCATTGCGCGGCACGATGAAATCACGAAGGAGCACGGTCCCTACATTGCGAATGGCAGCATGCGGACACTGCGGGCCGTCTACAATCATGCGCGCAAGGCGCATCGCCATCTACCAACCGACAATCCAGCCAGCGCCGTTGACTGGAACTCGGAGCTGCGCCGCAGCACAGCAATGGGAATACATGACTTGCCGGGTTGGTTCCAACAGGTAGCAGCGTTGCCCAATCCCATGCGACGCGAGTTCCACCTGTTCTCACTGCTGTCGGGAAGCCGACCGACAGCGCTCATGGAGGCAAAACCGCATCATCTCGATCTTCGCCGCAGGGTGCTGCATATTCCCCGGCCAAAAGGCGGTGCCGACAGAGCGTTCGATATCCCGTTATCGCGGCAGATGGTCATGTGTCTTCTGCGGGTCATCCGGTTTGGCCAACATTTCTATCCGCATGAAGCCAATCAGTGGCTGTTCCCAGCAGAGAGCGACAGTGGACATTTGGCCGAGCAGAAGGAAGCAAGGCACATTTTAGCGAAATGGGGCAATGATTTACGCCAGACGTTCCGGACGCTAGCTACATCGGCGGGAGTGTCTGAGTTCGACGCGCGCCTATTGATGAACCACGCCATTCCGGGGGTAAACGCCGGCTACATTTCTCGGCACAAACTGCTCGAGCATCACCTTAGAGCTCAGCAGCAGGCCATCAGCGACACTATGTTCGGGTCGATTGGCGAACTGACCAGGAAAGATGAGGCGGTTCGCTCCTGGCTCAGCCCACGCGCAACGCGACGCGCCTTAGATGGGGCACGCATGGCTGCATAACGGTGACTTACGATATTCGCACGGACGCTGCATCGCCGTGTTCTGGCCCGATGTCGTACCAATCCCGACGCAGGGCGCTCATTGCGCCTATCACTGGAACGCCAGTGCGGTGGGTTACGTGAAACACCGGTATAGGGGTATGATCATGCGGGTGTCCTGAGGTCCACAGGCACGAAAGCACCCAGCCATTCGTGACCTTGTCGCGCCGGCCCCGGATCCTGCGCAACGCCGCTGCATCATTCGTCGCCTTCCACGTTGCGGGCAATATAGACACACTGATGCGCTTCGCGTCCCTGAAGGGGGTTGTCAAAGACCACAGGCTCAGCACGGGCGACACCGAACGTGGCGCGCAGCAATTCCATAAAAGCGGGATCTTCCCGATTGTTCGACCATAGCGCGAACACCCCCTGCGGGCGCAGATGTCGAGCCAGCGTTGTGAGCCCGTCAAAGGTGTAGAGTGCCGCGTTTGACGGGTGCAGGAGTTCGGTCGGCGAGTGATCTATGTCGAGCAGGATGGCATCAAACCGTCTGCCCGGGCTGACCGGATCAAATCCCGTCGCTGGCGAACCTGCCATTTCAAAGAAATTGCCGTGGATGAGGCGGCATCGTTTGTCCTGAACCAGAATTTGGCCAAGAGGGAGCAGGCCACCTTCATGCCAATCGATCACAGGTTTGAGGGCATCGACAACCAGCATCGAGCGTACCCTCCGATCTTGCAGCACGCTCGCCGCAGTGTAGCCGAGGCCCAGACCGCCGACGACCACGCTAATGTCCGTTTCGGAAAGTTCGGCAAGGCCCAGCCTCGAAAGTGCCTCTTCCGACACCGTGAATTTCGAAGACATGAGGAAATCGTCGTTCAGCTTGATTTCAAATATGTCCTGCCCGGTGGAAAGGTCACGGCGGCGTCGAAGGACAAGAGTGCCCAGCGAGGTCACCTGAAAATCCAACTCTTCGAACATTGCGCTCAATAAATGTCCCTCTTACTCGATTATAATAAATGAAAAATCACATTTTCCTTCAGTTAATAAAGGAGACTGGCATCACGGACGAAGTTTAATTGGATGATGCCTCGCCGTTTTTCCCGAGACCACCGAAACAGAAATCGACAGCAATTCCGTGTGGGTCGATGAACAGCTTACGGTGAACATTGCTGTTCAAGCCGTCGCCATGCTTCTCAGCCGTCCGGCGGCAAGCTGCAGGCCGGCCGCGCTGCACAGCGTATAAGCGACCATACCAAGATACTGGTAGTGCAGATCGACTCCGGCATCCAGCAGCAGGCCCATTATGCCGGGCGCAAGCGCCGAGGCAAGCACCTGCCCTGCGAAGGCCACGCTGCGGATGGCGCCGAGATGCCGACTGCCGAAAAGCTCGACCCAAAGCGCACCGATCAGAGTTTGAGAGGCTCCCGTGGTCAGCGCGACCCCCACCATGAATACCGGGATGATAGAGGGCGACGAGACGAGCGCGAGCGCCAGCGTCGCGAGTGCCATGGGCGCAAGAAATACCGGCAGGACGCGCCGGGCGCCGCCACGGTCGATGGCAGCGCCGGTTGCAAGCGCCGTGGTTACGCTGACCAGAGCATAGAGCGGCAGCCATTGCGCGAAGGAGCCGAACGACCATCCGTTCGCGGCAGCGAGTTGTGACTGATTGAAGAAGATTCCTGTCACTACGAAAGACGGCGCGACAACTCCCGCGAGCACGGCATAAAAGGCGGGTTCGGCCAGCACTTCGGGCCGGCTCCAGTGGCGCACGGCCGGGGTGCCCTCCTCGCCTTCCTGTCGCGAGCGAGCCAACGGCAATGGTTCATGGCGCAGCAGCAAAAGCACCAGAGGGGCCATCAGCAGGCACAGCAAGCCGCCAGCCGCCAGCCAGGTCGCCCGCCAGCCCGTCGCGTCGATCAAGGCGACGGCGAGAATCGGCATCAATGCCTCGCCCATGGGAAAGCCGAGCACGGCCAGCGACATGGCGCGCCCTCGGCGGCGCTGGAACCAGCGCCCGACACCGGTGAGTGCGAGGTGGCCCGGCAATCCTTGTCCGAAAAGGCGTAGCGCGAATATCGTGGGCAGCAGCATCCACACCGATTGGCTGAACGCCATGCCCATGCAGGCACAGCCAAGCGCCACCAGCACCCCCGCCGATTGGGCGCGCAGACGGCGGCCATCGGCCAGCCGACCCACAAAGAAGAGCGTCGCAGCACTCGCCACGGTGGCGACGGCGTAGATCATGCCAAAGCCGCCGTCCGTGAGACCGAAGTCCTTCTTCACCCACGGGGCGAACAGTCCGATGAAATAGGTCTGGCCGAAACTCGAGGAGAGCGTCATCAGAAAGGCCGCAGCCACAAGATCGCTCTGCTTCCGGCGCGCATCCGCATCGCTGCCGGGCGGAGGCGCATCGACGCGCCCTCGCGTGCTCGTGGCATGCTGAGCGCCCGTTGCAGGGAGCCTGAGATCCTCTCCGACGGCGCTGCACGCAGCGGCTACCGGACGCACTTCAATTGAACTCATATTTCTGCCGAGGTCGATTTACTTCAAGCGCCAACCGTCGATGAGACGTGGGAATGCAGCGCGGCACATGTCGAGGTCGTGCATGTCCCACAACGAGACGCACGTCCAGCTGCCGCGGGAATTTCCCCAGGGGGTCAGGCGGAAAGGCGCCCGAGCGTGCTTTTGCAGATGGCGCTCAATGCGCGTGCGGGCCTCGGGCGACAGATGCCGCGCGAGGTAGACGCGGCCGATCGCGCCGTCGTGAAAATCACTGTCTTCCAAGAGACTCCCTTCCGGTTCTTTGGTGGCACGTGGCGCGGCAGGAGGCCATCGGCCCGGCGGGTTATCGGCGGTCACGGGGCGCAGTCGACGCACAGATGCGCGGCAGGGTCGACGTGCAGACGCCGCAAGCCGATGGGTTCGCCGCATTCGCTGCAATATCCGAAGTCACCTTCGTTCATGCGCTGGAGCGCGCGCTCCAGGCGAAGCCTCTGCACGTGAAGGCGACGCTCGATTGCCTGGGCCATTGCCTGGCTCTGCAGGGCGTCGATGCGGCTTAGGCGCCCCACGCTCTGCTGATCCAGCATGACGGTGGCGACCCCGGCCGTCGGCGAGGCGGCGGCCGCAATCGCATCCTCCAGATCTTTCTCGAGCCGTGGGCGGAAGATCGCCTTGACCCTAGTCTCGTATTCGTCAGCCATTGCGGTTTCCTCGAATGAGACCTGATGTGCGGCAGAGGCCTGCCGCCGTTTCGCGTGCCCGCCGCCGCAGATAATCGAGCTTCTGCGCCAAGGCGTGTTCCGGCACCCCGCGCGTTTCGGGCACAGCCCTCCGGATGAAATCGGTCTTGGCGTCGGGGCGGGCGACAAGCGCGCGGGCGATGGCACGATCCATGGAACTGGTCATGCCCGCTCCCCTTCCGCCATCGGGCCGGCACAAAAGTTGATGTCTGGCCACTCCCTGCAGACCCGGTTGAGGGTCCACTGGTTGTGGGCGAGGAAGACGCTGCGCCCGTCAACGTCGCGCGCGATGCTGAGACGCTTTACGCGGATGAAGCGGTCAATCGCAGCGGCGTCTCCGCCAATCCAGAGAGCCATCTCGTAATAGGAGGGAAATATTCTGAATTGTTGCCCTCGCTTGCCTTCCAGGCAGCGTGCCAGGCGACTGAACTGCACCTCGTCGCTGGCGGCCAGGAACAGATGGCCGCCGACCAGCGGATGCAGAAACTGGATGTGCTCGGTGGCGACAAGGGTCCGCAGCGCGTGCACAGCATGGGACAGGTCGCTGACGTGCCGCACCACAGCGCGGCGCAGACTATACCCCGCCGGTAGGGACGGTAACTTTCGGCCGGCACGTTCCCGGCTATAGGCCAACGGTAGGGATGTAGAAGATGGATCGGGCCCGGTGCGCAAATAGGACATGAGAAACCCCTTGAGGAGAGAAACGAAGATCTCTCCAGGGGCTACGGCACGAGCCCTCCCGTACCGCAGCTGCGCCGACGCTCGAATTCCCCTTGATGCTTCACAGGACCGTATCCTTGCCTCAGCCGCATGGCACGGGCCAGCGCGCGGCAGGGCAGCCCTGGGCCGGGCACTCGAAGCCGGATCGCGAAAGTTCCTGCTGCTGAAAGGTCGCAACCCTGTGACGGTCGCGCCGGCGACCCTGAACGGGGCCGCCTGCCGGTCTCCGGCCAAAGCCGCATCTGCCCCTGCATTCGCGCCTCCGATGTTGACGACAAGCGGAAGGCTTCGCGCAACGGGCGACGTACGGGATCGCGGGCCAACTCTCGCTACGGAGTGTGAGCCTGACAATCCCGGCAACATGCCGCGAACCAGCCAGTGCGCATCGCCTCCGCGATGAGTTGGTTCGACCAATTTTGGGAGAACCGATGGTGAAGTTACAACAGTAGCGCATCATCAAAAGTCACAGATCCGTGATCCGCACCTTCCACCGATTGATCCGCAGCCGCCCTGCCGCGGTGGACACCCTGCGACAATTCGACCATGCTGCCCGTTGCAGCTCATATGTCGGGAGGAAACGATGAACGATAAGAGCGCAACGCCGCCGCAACTAACCGTTTTGTTGAACGACGCCGGATCTGCCAGCAGTACCGCCCATAGCTTCAGGTCGGTCGAGGAAGCGGTGCTTCATTGCCTTGCGAAGAAGGCACCGCACCAAGCGCCCGAAAGGATGCAGGGCGCAACGGCCGATGGCACGGCTGCATTGCCGGCGACCTCGTAACCTTGTCCCGCGAGCTTGAGCGACTGCACATGCCGACGGATGTCATTCCGCCGGCATGGAAATAGATGCCACATGTTCGGACAGGTCGATAAACCTGTCGGCCACGTTCCTCAGCTGCGGCGCAACGACGATCGACGCCGGACCGCGCGATGTCGATAGAACCGTCACCTTCTGGCCACCTTTGCGCAGCGCCAGAACGAGGGGCACAAGCTTCGCGTCGGCGGCCACGAGAGCGATACGCTCGGCGACTTGACTGATCCGGAGCGCATCAACCGCCATTTCAACGAGATTGGTCCCGTACCGCTCGCGAGGCAGGCCGGCAAGGTCCTCGACCGTTCGCCCTTTTACGTCAAAGCCGTGGTGGGATAGCCACGTCAGCAACGGCCCCTGGCGGGCCGCCTCTTCGGGATCGCGCACGTCGCGATAATAGCCGGAATAAACAAGCCCTTCCCCGCAAGCCGCAAGATGCCGGATCTTCTCCAGATCAATTCGGCAATCCAGCGCCGACTTCAGCCTATCGCAATGACTTCCATCAATAAAAAGAGCATCACGCCAGTTAATTTGCATGAAACTACCTCATTTTATATTGTTTCTTTAAAATCCGCTCGCTTTCAGATCAGATTCTTTTTGATAGATATAATTTCTTGTTAAAGGCAAAGCGTGTTGACTGCGCGATACTTGTACCTGGAAAACCATCAGGCCTTGGAATCGAAAAGCGCTTTCGGACGAAGCAAGATAGAATTCCCACATACGGGCAAAACGCTCATCATAGAGATGTACGGCTTCCTCGCGGCGGGCCTCGAAACGTGCCCGCCAAGCCTTGAGCGTCTCGGCATAGTGCAGGCGCAAAATTTCGACATCGCAGACGAACAGACCCTGCCGCTCGATCGATGGCAGTACCTCCGACAATGCAGGAATATAGCCGCCGGGGAAAATGTGCTGACGTATCCACGGATTGGTGTAGGAAGGGCCTTCCGATCGTCCGATCGAGTGAACAAGCGCGACGCCATCTTCCGTAAGCAGATTGCGCACACGGGAGAAATACTCGTCGTAATACCGCACGCCAACATGCTCGAACATGCCGACCGAGGAAATCCGGTCGAACCGGCCCTTCATCTGGCGATAATCCTGGAGCAGGTATCGAACCCGCGCATCAAGTCCTGCGTCCTGGGCGCGCCGGTTCGAAACGGCGTGCTGTTCACGCGACAGGGTCAGGCCGGTAACATCTGCGCCGGTCGCTTCGGCAAGATAGAGGCCGAGCCCGCCCCACCCCGAACCGATGTCCAGGATGCGATGATCAGGCTTGATGGCTAGCTTGGCCGCAATGTGGCGCTTCTTCGCTAATTGAGCTTCGCTGAGATCGACGGTGTCGGCATCGAAATAGGCGCACGAATATTGTAAATCTTCGTCGAGAAACAGATCATACAGGCCCGCGCTCAGATCATAATGCTTTTCAACATTTTTCCGCGAACTGCTCTCGCTGTTCTTTTGATGAAGACGTCGCAAAGAGTAGTATAACCGACTGAAAAAACGGGCGGGAGGCGTTGCGACAGAAGAAGGTACGTTCGTAAAGAGCACCCTCAGAAGATCGTATATATCGCCCTGTTCAAGCTTCACCCGCCCGTTCACGTATAGATCGCCAAGAGCCATTTCGGGATTGAACAAGAGAGCCCGGGCCACTCCGGGGTCCCCCAGGCGAACCGTCACCGGCGGCCCGGACCCGTCGCCGTAATGGCTGAGCCTTCCCGAAGGGTCGATCATGGAGAGGTCGCCCGTCGCAATGTGGCGGGAGAGAAAGTCGTGCATCATCTTCAACATGAAGCCTCTCGTTGCAATTACGAGCTGCGCCAGTGAGGGGCATGGCGCCGGAGAGAATCAACGTCCCTAGGCTGGCTCCCACGCCCCGCGCGCAAAATTGGTTCAGCGGAACATCAGGATCGGCACTTTGCAGGAGCGAACCACTTCCACCGTGGTCGAGCCGACGATCATGTTCCGGATGCGCGAATGACCGTAGGCGCCCATGGTTACGAGGCCGATACCATCGGACTCGACGATTTGCGGAATGATCGTCGCGGGCTCCCCGGCGACAATCTGCACACGGGCGGCAAGGCCCGCGCCCTTGAGCTTCGCCGCGGCCTCGTCCAGACGCCGGCGCATGTCCGCCGTCTCGGTGCCGACATGGAGGAGACGGCACTCCAGCCCGGCAAAGAGCGCACTGCGGGCAATATGGTCCACCGCGCGTCCGGCGCTCGATCCACCGTCGAATGCAACGAGAAAGCTCTCGATGGGGCTGAACTCGCGCGAGGCGACCAGCACGGGCCGCTGGCTGGTGCGCACCACCCGTTCCAGATTGGAGCCGAGATGAAGCCGGGCGAAGTCCGCAGCTTCGCCTCGCTTGCCGATCACCACCAGCTCGGCATCCGCTTCGAACTCTTCGAGTGCTTCGAGAAGGTCGCCGTTGCGCAGCTTCAGCACGACGTCGGAGACACCGGTTGCCGTCAGGCAGGATTTTGCCTGGTCGAGAATGATGCGGCCGCGCTGCTGCGCCAGCTTTGCCTTTTGCTCATCGAGAGCGGCAAGCTCGGCCAACAGCGTGTCGCGCCCGTCGGCTTCCAGATTGCCGGTATAGTCAGCCGGCACGCTGCTGGTGGAGCGTCGGCCGAGCATATGCAGCACCTCGACGGAGGCACCGATGCGGGTCGCGACCCAGGCCGCATGCTCACACACGCTACGTGCATAGGCCGAGCCGTCGATCAGCGAGATAATCTTGGTCATTGGCGTTTCCTCAATGGCTCATGAGACGGTCGAGCGCCCCCGGCTTGTCATGGATCGCCAGCCGGTCGACGATCGTTTCACTGGCGGCGTTGAGCCCGATGATCTCGACGTCGGCTCCTTCGCGGCGGAATTTCAGAACGACCGTATCAACGGCGGCAACGCTCGAAATATCCCAGATATGGGCGGGCGTCAGATCAATGGTGACCTTCTCCAGCGCCTCCTTGAAGTCGAACGCATCGGTAAAATCGTCAGACGAGGCGAAGAACACCTGCCCCTCGACGCGATAGGTCCGATGCGTGCCGTCGTCCGAAAGGGAGGACGTCACACGGAATATCTGCGAGATCTTCCAGGCGAAGAAGATGCCCGAGAGCAGCACACCGATCAGCACACCGATGGCCAGATTATGGGTGGCCACCACGCCCACCACCGTCGCCAGCATGACGATCGAGGAACTGCGCGGGTGCAGCTTGAGGTTCTTGATCGACGCCCAGCTGAACGTCCCGATCGACACCATGATCATGATCGCGACCAGAGCGGCCATGGGGATCTGCCTGACCCATTCCCCGAGCACCACGATGAGGAACAGCAGGAAGGCGCCGGAGACGAAGGTGGAGAGCCGCCCGCGGCCGCCCGACTTCACGTTGATCACCGACTGGCCGATCATGGCGCAGCCGGCCATGCCACCGATGAAGCCGGTGGCGACGTTGGCGACGCCCTGGCCGACGCATTCGCGGTTCTTGTTGCCCTTGCTGTCGGTCAGCTCGTCGACGATCGACGCTGTCATCAGCGATTCCAGCAGGCCCACCGCCGCAACGGCGGCCGAATAGGGCAGGATGATCAGCAGCGTCTCAAGATTGAGCGGAATCTGCGGAATGAGGAACACCGGCAAGGTGGACGGCAATTCGCCCATGTCGCCGACCGTCCGCAAATCGAGGCCAAGCCCCATGGAGAGCGCCGTCAGCACGACGATGCAGACCAGGGGCGAGGGAATGGTCTTCGTCACGCGCGGCAGCAGGTAGATGATGGCCAGCCCGGCGGCGACCATCACATAGGTCAGGTAGGGAACATTGGTGAGTTCCGGCAGCTGCGCCATGAAGATCAGGATGGCGAGCGCGTTGACGAAACCGGTCATCACCGAGCGCGAGACAAAGCGCATGACGTAACCAAGCTTCAGCAGCCCCGCCACGATCTGGAGGAGGCCGGCGAGCACGGTGGCGGCGAGCAGATATTGAAGCCCGTGGTCCTTCACCAGCGTGATCATGAGCACGGCGGTCGCGGCGGTAGCCGCTGAGATCATCCCCGGCCGTCCGCCGACAAAAGCGATGATCACCGCAATGGAGAAGGAGGCGTACAGGCCCACCTTCGGGTCGACGCCAGCGATGATCGAAAAGGCGATCGCTTCCGGGATCAGCGCAAGCGCCACGACAATGCCGGCGAGGACATCCCCCCGGATATTGCCGAACCATTCGGCGCGCAATTGTGAAACGGACAGACGCATAGGTATGCAGGCTCCAAAGAGTATTGTGGCGCGTCGAGGCGCGCAAAGGCGACAATTCTCGGCAAAATAGGGAAGAGGGACAGAAGCTGAGGGCAGACGGCGCTATGCCAAAGCTCTCCCGGCTCAAGCGAGCCGAAGGCTAAAGGACATTAGATTGGCGCGGTCAGTCACATGGGCCCGATAATCGCTCTGATCCAGAATGTTGCTGCAATGCAACGTGCGTTGAAATATCGGCGAGCGGGTTCGATGGCAAGCCTAAATTTTCGCCGCCCTGCCACGCGTGGTGCGCGTGGCACTATATCGTTTACCGGCACAGGCCTGATGGCGGGAACCGTGCGAATTGAATGGTAGTAAGGTCGGGTCAGAAAATATGCCCGTGCCGCCTTGACCTGGCCTTCCCTAACGTCATACGCTTTGTTGCGGTGCGGAGGGAATCCATTGTAGATCCGTTGTTTTTGCTGTTATCCGAAATGCGTCCTCTATACGCGGCAAGTTGCTTTTGCGACTGTCTTTTCCTGTCGCTCAAATGCGCAGGCTTCGGGTGGAATAACAGCCAGGCGACGTGGCTTCTGCAGACCCCGCAGCCCTGCGTCGCATCGCGACCGCCAGGGGAACGCTCTTTCCGGCGCCCCTGAGGATCGAGAACGTTTCCGAACACTCCCGGATCACTGCACCTTGCTGCGAAGCCGACAGGCACGCCTGTCATGGCAACGCTGTGGGCTGCGCTCGACCGGGAAGTGGCATCCCCACAGGATTGATGGACCATCTGGCACAAAGAACGCGCAACGGCATGGCCTTTGGCGTAGACCCGACCCGTACGCAATTCTACAGTCTTCGACAGGCTCGATACGATGCGCTGGCGACATCAATAAATGAAATGTCTGCACAGTTTGCCGCGCAAGGAAAACGCCTGAAGCTGATGGATATCGGCGTCCACAACGGCACCATGCTCCGACATCTTGAACACAGGTCCGCGCGCCAGAATATCGACTACAGCATCGCCGATATGGAAATAGGACCCGTCTATGGGCTCAAAAGCGTCGACGAGATCTTCATCGGCGACCTGACGCGGGGATATCCTGACATACCCTCCAATGGCTATGACGTGGTCATTTGCGAGCAGGTGCTGGAGCATATCACGACGCTGGAAACGCCGATCCGCACCCTGGAGCGCATCACCCGGCCGGGCGGCTACCTGTTTGCCGGTGTCCCGGCCTTTCCGCACGGCATCCACAAGGTTCGCGAGGTGGCGCAGCCGACCTGGGACCGCTATTTCCCCCCCGGCAAGATCCGCGGCCACGTCCAGTCTTTCTCGACCCAGAAGTTCCTGAGACTTTTCAAGGAATTGACGAAGCTGGAGCCCGTCGGAGTGCGGGGATTTCGTTTCATCTCCGGTGGCCCGCTGCGTGCGTTGGAGGAGTACCAATGGTGGTGGCGGCTAAGTCAAACGGTCGGCCGCACGATGCCATCCATCTGCACCGAGATTCAGGTTCAGTTCAGGAAGCCGATGACCGCTGCAAATGACTGCCAACTGGCCGCTTCGCATAGCTCCCCATTCGGGTCAAACGGGGTGGCCGAACATCGAGCAACAGCGCCCGTTGGAGAGTGAGAGTATCACCCCCCTTTTCCTTGACGGGTTGAGGGTCGGGAGAGAGTTTGATCTGATCCCCGAAAACTGGACCGCTTGAAGCTGGAGTTTTCCGCGCCGCCGAACGGCGTGACCCGTTTATTCGGCTCCACCGGAACATTGCTGATATCTGCTCCCACGGGCAGGCCTCCTCAGGCGACTCGAACTGTCGATTTCAACGAATCCGCCCGCGTCGGCAGCGCCAGTGTGACGACCCAGCAGATGAACAGCATCAGCGCCGAGCCGATGAGGCAGGCGTAGATGCCGCCGGACTGGTAGAGAAAGCCGGAAGCAAGAATGCCGAGGAACCGCCCCGCCGCATTGGCGGCATAGTAGAAGCCGACATCCTCCGCCGCCTTCTCCGAGCCCGCATAGGCGAGCACGAGATAGGAGTGGACGGAGGAGTTCACCGCGAAGGCGACACCGAATACGCCGAGCCCGACCACCAGCACGAGGGTCGGATCGGGCGGCGCCAGCGCTAGTGCGGCGGCGATCAGCGCCGGAACGATGGCGAGCGCCAGCGACCACCCGCGCGCCGCCGGCACCTCGCGCGAGAGGCCATCGGCACTGCGCGCCACCAGCGCGGGCGCGCCCGCCTGCACCAGCCCGTAGCCGATGGTCCAGAGCGCGAGGAAGGCGCCGACCATGGTGAAGGTCCAGCCATTGGCATAGAGAAACACCGGCACGCCGACGACGAACCACACGTCGCGCGCGCCGAACAACGCCACGCGTGCCGCCGCCAGCAGATTGATCCCCTTGGACTTCGCGAAGAGTTCGCGGGCGCTGCGGCTCGCCTTCGCCTTACCCATCATCGCCGGCAGCGAAGACACAACGCCAAGCATGACGAGGAAGAGCGCCCCCGCCATCAGCCACAGCCCGTAGCGGAAACCGACCGCCTGCAGCAGCAGCCCGCCGAGGAAGAAGCCGACACCCTTCATCGCGTTCTTCGAGCCGGTGAACCAGGCCACCCATTTGAACAGCCGGCCCTCGGCCTCGCCGCCGGCCTGCGATTCGGTGATCTTGATCGCCGATTTGGACGCGGTCTTGGTAAGGTCCTTGGCGACGCCGCACACGCCCTGCGCCAGCAGCACCCAGGTGACGAGCAGCGTGCTGCCCCATTCGGGCGAGGCGGCGGAGAGCAGCAGGAAGCCGGCGATCTGCGTCACCAGTCCGACGGTGAGCATGCGGGTGATGCCGTAGCGCGCCGCCAGCCATCCGCCGATGAAATTGGCGCCGATGCCGGCCGCCTCATAGAGCAGGAACAGGAAGGCCAAGGTGAAGGGCGAATAGCCGAGCTGGAAGAAGGTGAACAGCACCAGCATGCGCAGGGCGCCGTCGGTCAGCGTGAACCCCCAATAGGCCGCCGTCACAATGGCGTAGTTGCGCAACCCGTTCGCCGATGCTCCCACCATGTTCAGATCCCCACCTTGTGCATGTGGCAAGCGAGGTCGACCATGCGACAGGCATAGCCCATCTCGTTGTCATACCAGGCATAAACCTTCAGCAGCGTCTCGTCGGTGACCATGGTCGAGAGGCCGTCGACGATGGAGGACCGGGTGTCGCGGGCATAGTCGGCCGAGACCAGCGGGCGCGGCTCGAAGCCGAGAATGCCGGCAAGCGGCCCCTGTGCGGCTGAGCGGAAAAGCTCATTTACTTCCTCGATCGTCGTCGCGCGCTTCATCTCGAACACCGCATCGGTGAGCGAGGCGTTGAGGACAGGCGCGCGCACCGCATGGCCGTTCAGTTTGCCCTTCAGCTCAGGATAGATCAGCGCGATGGCGGTGGCGCTGCCCGTGGTGGTCGGCTGCAGCGACAGCATGGCGGAGCGGGCGCGGCGCAGGTCCTTATGTGGGGCGTCGACCACCACATTGGTGTTGGTGGGGTTGTGGATCGTGGTGATCTGGCCGTGGCGGATACCGATCGCCTCATGCACCACCTTCACCACCGGGGCGAGACAGTTGGTCGTGCAGGACGCCGCCGTCACGATGGGGTGCATCGCCGGCTCATACAGAGGCTCGTTCACGCCAACGACAACATTGAGAACCGAAGGGTCCTTCACCGGCGCTGCGACGATGACCCGCTTGGCGCCACGCTCAAAATGGCCGTGAAGGACGGCCGGGGTGAGGAACTTGCCGGTGCATTCCAGCACGACATCGACGCCAAGGTCGCCCCACGGAATATCCGCCGGCGCGGCATGGGCGGAGAAGGAAATGCGCTTCCCGTCGATCATGACGGCATCGTCGCCGACGGCCTCGACTGGCGCGCGCCAGCGGCCCTGCACGCTGTCGAACTCAATGAGATGCGCAGTCGCCGCAGCACCGCCCTTGATCTCGTTGAAATGAACAATGTCGAGCCGGTTGCCGGCGCGCGGATCGCTGGCCTGCCGCTCGGCCGCGCCCATCGCTGCCCGCAGCGCCAGCCGCCCGATCCGTCCCATGCCGTTAATGCCGACTCTCATACCGAAGACCCCTCGATGTTGATGTGCCCGGCGCGGGCGTCAGCAGTTTCGTTCTGCAAAGCCATTGCGCCGTACCAGCCGGGAATGACAGTCCGGTGACATTCGCGAACCAGCGGGGAGCCCGGTGGGCCATGCCGTTTCATGTGATCGGTCCGTCTATTTCCGTTGGCGCCAAAACAGAGTAGCGTGACTGGAACAAGAATAACTATAAACAGGAAACGTCATGCCAAGAGACACGATCGTTGGATTGGACAGGCGCGTCTTCATGGTGTCTATACTCTCCTGTGCGGCGACGACTACGGTTTTGAACCGGCCGTCTCAAGCAATATCATCAGAAATACGATTCGGATTGACGCCGGTTTTTCTCACATCGGATCTCGAATTGCTTGGTCGCCTGCAAACATATCTTGCCCGAACGACCGGCACGCCAATTAATCTGATTACCCGCCGCACCTATCAGGAGATCGTTGCTCTCCTTATTTCGAGACAGATCGACGCGGCGTGGATCTGCGGCTACCCCTATGTCATGCACGAGTCCGAGCTTCAGCTCGTGGCCCTGCCGCAATGGCGCGGCAAGCCCCTCTATCAGTCTTATCTGATCGTCGATGCCGATCGCCGGGCGGAAGGCCTCCCCGATCTCAGGGGCGACGTGCATGCCTTCTCGGATCCGGATTCGAATTCCGGCTTTCTGGTCACGCGCGCCGCCCTGGCGCAGGCGCATCTCCGGCCCGAGACGTTTTTCGAGCGGACCTTCTTCACCTATGGCCACCGGAACGTCATTCGCGCGGTTGCATCGGGGCTTGCGACGTCTGGATCGGTGGATGGCTATGTCTATCAAGTGGTCGCCGAGCTGGAGCCTGAACTCACCGCCCGCACCCGCATCCTCCGGCGATCCGAATGGCTCGCCTTCCCTCCGATTGCCGCCCCTCGGATCCCCGTTGATCGTGAGCGCCTCGAACGGCTTTCCGCCGCCTTGCTGAACATGTCGATGGACGAAGATGGACGCGCCATCCTCGCCATGCTGCGGCTCGATGGGTTCGTGCGCGAGGACGCCAGCCTTTTTGATCCGATCGCGGCCAAAGCCGCCATCGTCGCATTGGCGGGCTAGCAAATGCTCTCCCGCCTCAACCCGCGCGCCTGGCCCGTGACAGTGAAGGTGCCGCTCGCCGTCGCCGCCCTCATGGTTCTTGTCGGCGTCGTGCTTTCCGAGCGCGTGCTGTCGCGCCTGGACCAATCCCAGGAGCGTCACCTGCGCGAGCTCGCCCAGAGCTATCTGGACGGCCTGTCTTCGGCGATCGCTCCCTCCATCCTGCGTGACGATGTCTGGGAGGTCTTCGACGCGATCGAACGGGCGCAACAGCTCAACAAGAGCCTGCGGCCGGCGGAGACGATCGTCGCCAACGCCGATGATCGGGTGATCGCTGCTTCCGATCCGCGGCTTCATCCGGTCGGCAAGGCCGTGGCGACCTCGATTGTCGACGCCACGGGTCAGGGAACCTTCCGCTTCGACTCCGGCGCCGATCAGGCCTATGCCCAGCGCGAACTTTCCTATCCCGGCCGGAAGGTGGGGACGATCTATGCGAGCTTCGATACGCGCCATCTGGCGATCGAGCGGCGAGGCGTCCTGACCACGCTCGTTCTTACCAACGGGTTCCTGACCCTCCTGCTGGCGGCGGCCGGCTGGTTGCTGGTAGCACGCATGATGCGGCCGATCCGCATTCTGTCGGACCATCTGGGCAGCGCGCGCGAGACCGATGTCGCGCCCATCGCGCCGGAGATCGTCGCCGCCAGCCAGGGCGAATTCGGCCGCCTCTTCCAGGCTTACAACGCGCTCGTGCAGTCGACGGCGGAGCGGCAGGAACTGTCCAAGCGGCTCGCCGAGGAAGAGCGCCTCGGCAGCCTCGGTCGGCTGGCCTCGGCCCTCGCCCATGAGATCAACAATCCGCTCGGCGGACTATTCAATGCGCTCGCTACCGTCAAGAGCCATGGCCATATCGAGAGTGTCCGTGTCGGCTCGGTGGGGCTGCTTGAGCGCGGACTGGTCGGCATTCGCGACGTGGTGCGCACGACCCTTGCGCTCTACCGCACCGATGGCAGCCGGCGCGACCTGATGGCGACAGACATCGAGGATCTTGGGCTCCTCATCGCTCCGGAAGCCCGCCGGCGTGAAGTCAGTGTCACCATCGGCAACGCGCTGGAGGGCAGCGTTCCGCTGCCGAGCACGCCGATGCGGCAGGCGATCCTGAATCTTCTGCTCAATGCCGTCGCAGCAGCTCCGGCGGGATCCGTCGTCGCGCTTTCGGCGGCAAGCTGCGGGGACGGGCTCGTCGTCGAGGTCCGCGATTGCGGCCCGGGCCTGCCGCTCGAGGCAGCCGCGCTTCTCACCGGCACCGCTGGCGCCCGCCCCCTGCGTGACGGGGCGGGCCTCGGGCTTTGGATGACGCACCGGCTGCTGCATGAACTCGGCGCCACCATCGCGGTCGCCTATCCTGAGACTGCGGGCACCTGCGTGCGCGTATCAATTCCCTTCGAGCGCGACGAGGAGTTCGCCCATGTCGCCTGATCCCGTTCTGATCGGCCTGGTCGAAGACGATCCCATCATGGGCGAAAGTCTGGTGCAGCGACTGACGCTCGAAGGCATGGCCGTCAAATGGTGGCAGGCTGGGCAGGACGCGCTGGGGGAAATCGCCGACCAGCGCTTCAGGGCGATCATCTGCGACATCCGGCTTCCCGACGTGACCGGGGAAGCGGTGTTCCGCGAAGCCGGGCGTCGCGCCAATGCGCCGCCCTTCCTGTTCATCACTGGCCATGGCGATATCGACCAGGCCGTCCGGTTGATGCGCGCGGGCGCCGCCGACTATGTCACCAAGCCGTTCGAAATGGACGACTTCCTGGCGCGCCTGGGCGATCTCGTGCATCCGCCGCTTGAGGCCGACGGTGCGGTTCTGGGCATCTCGCCGGCGATCCGCGAGGTCGAAAGGCTTCTGCGGCGCGTCGCCCGTGTCGGCTCCAGCGTGCTGATCACCGGCGAAACCGGCACCGGCAAGGATGTCGCCGCCCATTTCCTCCACACGATGTCCGATGCCGCAAACGAGCCCTTCATGGCGGTGAACTGTGCCGCCATTCCCGCCGACCTGCTGGAAAGCGAGCTGTTCGGTCACGAGAAGGGCGCCTTCACCGGCGCCGCGCAACGCCATCTCGGCTATGCCGAGCGCACCGGATCGGGCGTCCTGTTTCTCGACGAGATCGGCGAATTGCGGCCGGAACTGCAGGCAAAGCTGTTGCGCCTGATCGAGGATCGGACTTTCACCCGCGTCGGTGGCGAACGGCCGCTGCGGTTCAACGGCCGGCTCGTCACCGCCACCAACGCCGATCTTCCCCGCCGTGTGGCCGCAGGCAGCTTCCGCGAGGATCTGTACTACCGGATCAATGTCGTCACGGTGCGCATGCCGTCGTTGCGGGAGCGGCGGGAGGACATTCCCTGGCTGATGGAACGGGTCTTCGCCGAACTCTCGGGCCGGTTGGCGACCCAGGCCAACGGCATCAGCGCCCTCGCCGAGGAAGCCGCGCTTGCCCATTCCTGGCCCGGCAATATTCGCGAGCTGCGCAACCGCATGGAGCGTGCCATGGCGCTCGGCATGGGCCCCTGGATCATGCCGGGCGACCTGTTTCCCGAGCAGGCCGCGGGCGGCCCCGTGGGCGCCCCTCAGCTCGGCTCGCTGGAGGAGGCGCGCCTTGATGCCGAGAAGCGGCACATCCTGCGTGCGCTCGCCAGCACGCAGGGCGAGATCAGCGCAGCGGCGCGGCTGCTCGGCATCGGGCGCACCACGCTGTGGGAGAAGATGCGCCGGCTCGGTCTGGGTGCCGAGCCGTAGGGCGCAGCCTGCTGTTCGAAAGTCCGAACCAACGGCAGCGCAGCATGTTCGGATTGCCGAACACGGGGCGTCGGCAACCGCCTGACGGCTAAACGTAAGCCGCTGAATTTTATCGCTATTCTAAACTGGCCCACCTCCTGCAAAGCGCTGTCTTCCGCACGCGGACACTGCATGATGGGAGGGAGCGAATATGAAGAGGTGCCAAAGCCTCGTAGATGCCGGCCGCCGCCAGTTTCTGACGGGTGCCGGCGTAATGACCGCCGGAGCGGCCGCAGCAACCGTGCTGCCGGCGCAGGCCAAGGCGGCCGAAGCGGCAGCCGCGCTGGTCAAATACCCGGCGAACCGGCTGGCCAACGTCAAGGACCTCACGACCAATGAGCCGCTGGATGTCGCCTATCCCGACGAGGATGCGCCGGGCGTCCTGCTGAAGCTCGGCACGCCCGTACCGGGCGGCGCCGGGCCTGAGGGCGACATTGTCGGGTTTTCGACCGTCTGCCCGCACAAGGGATTTCCGCTGGCCTATTCCGCCGGCGACAAGACGCTGAACTGCCCCGGCCATTACTCGCGCTTCGACTGCGAAAAGGGTGGGCAGCAGGTCTGGGGGCAGGCGACGCAGAACCTTCCCCAATACGCGCTGCGGATCGACGACAAGGGCGACATCTACGCCGAAGGCGTCGACGAGCTTCTGTACGGCCGCCTATCGAACGTGCTCTGAGGGAGGAAACAATGGCTTACAAGCGCCAGATAGGCCGGCTGCCCATCGTCCCGGCCAACGCCAAGGTCCACAACGTCGTCTGTCACTACTGCATCGTCGGCTGTGGCTACAAGGCCTATAGCTGGGACGCCCGTTATGAGGGCGGTACCGCCCCGGCAGACAACGCGTTCGGCGTCGACCTCGCCGAGCAGCAGGGGGCGGACACCCCGGCCTGGTACGCCCCGTCCATGTACAACATTGTCCGCCAGGACGGCCGAGATGTGCACATCGTCATCAAGCCCGACCGCGAATGCTCGGTGAACTCCGGCCTCGGATCGGTGCGCGGCGCGCGCATCGCGGAGATGAGCTATTCGCGCCAACGCAACACGCAGCTCCAGCGCCTTACCGATCCGCTGGTCTGGCGCTACGGCCAGCTGCAACCGACCAGCTGGGACGACGCGCTCGACCTCGTCGCCCGGGTGACATCGGCCGTGATCGCCGAACAGGGCGAGGATGGGCTGTTCGTCTCCGCTTTCGACCATGGCGGCGCCGGCGGCGGCTATGAGAACACCTGGGGCACCGGCAAGCTCTATTTTGGGGCGATGAAGGTCAAGAACATCCGCATCCACAACCGCCCGGCCTACAATTCCGAGGTTCACGGCTCGCGCGACATGGGCGTCGGCGAACTGAACAATTGCTATGAGGACGCCCAGCTCGCCGACACCATCGTGGCCGTCGGCACCAACGCGCTGGAAACCCAGACCAACTACTTCCTGAACCATTGGGTGCCGAATTTGCGCGGCACCTCGATGGACAAAAAGAAGGCCGAGTTCGGCAGCGAGCCGGTGGCTCAGGGCCGGGTGGTCATCGTCGATCCGCGCCGCACAGTGACGGTCAATGCCTGCGAAGTGGAGGCGGGCAAGGACAACGTGCTTCATCTCGCGCTCAATTCCGGCACCGACCTCGCGTTGTTCAACGCCTGGTTCACCTATGCGGCGGAAAAGGGCTGGATCGACCGGGAATTCATCGGCGCGTCCACGAAAGACTTCGACAAGGCGGTCGCCGCCAACAAGGTCTCGATTGCCGAGGCGGCGGAGATCACCGGCCTTTCCGAGGCCGACATCGTCAAGGCGATTACCTGGATCGCCGAGCCCAAGATCGGCGGCGCCCGCCGCCGCACCATGTTCGCCTATGAGAAAGGCCTCATCTGGGGCAACGACAATTACCGCACCAACCAGTCGCTGGTGAACCTCGCGCTGGCGACCGGTAATATTGGTCGTCCGGGCGGCGGCTGCGTGCGCATGGGCGGTCATCAGGAAGGCTATTCCCGCCCCTCCGACGCCCATGTCGGCCGCCCCGCCGCCTATGTCGACAAGCTCTTGATCGAGGGCAAGGGCGGCGTCCATCACATCTGGGGCTGCGACCACTACAAGACGACGCTGAACGCACTGGAGTTCAAGCGCGTCTACAAGAAGCGCACCGATCTGGTGAAG
Organism: Ancylobacter sp. TS-1; assembly: GCF_009223885.1. NCBI lineage: Bacteria > Pseudomonadati > Pseudomonadota > Alphaproteobacteria > Hyphomicrobiales > Xanthobacteraceae > Ancylobacter > Ancylobacter sp. TS-1. The sequence continues at coordinate 3,634,267 of NZ_CP045144.1, read as the reverse complement.
GATGCCATGAACGCTGTTCCCTATGGCGATCGGCCCGCCATGGTCGCGGCGATCATGGACGCGATACGCAAGGGAGGGCTGTTTTCCGTCGACGTGGACATCGTCCCGACCAAGGTCGGCGAGGCGGCCCACGTCATGCTGCCGGCGGCGACCTCGGGCGAGATGAACCTCACCTCGATGAATGGCGAACGGCGCATGCGGCTCACCGAGCGCTATATGGACCCGCCCGGCGTTGCCATGCCGGACTGCCTGATCGCGGCACGGATCGCCAACCACATGCAGCGCGTGCTCGGCGAGATGGGCAAGACCGACATGGCGGCGAAATTCTCCGGCTTCGACTGGAAGACCGAGGAAGACGCCTTTATGGACGGCTATCACGGCCATGAGAAGGGCGGCGAGTTCGTCACCTATGACCTGCTGCGGGCAATGGGAACAAACGGCTTCCAGGAGCCGGCGACCGGCGTGCAGGATGGCAGGATCGTCGGCACCAAGCGCCTGTTCGCGGACGGAAAATTCAACAAGCCGGACGGCAAGGCGGTCTTCGCCGCGACGCAGTGGCGGGGTCTGGAGGCGCCCGGCAAGCAGGCCGAGAAGGACAAATTCCCGTTCCTGATCAACAATGGCCGGGCCAATCTGGTGTGGCAGAGCGCCTATCTCGACACCGAGAACGAGTTCGTCATGGACCGCTGGCCGTACCCGTTCATCGAGATGAACCCGGATGACATGGCCGACCTCGGCTTGAAAAACGGCGATCTCGTCGAGGTCTACAATGACAACGGCTCGACCCAGGCCATGGCCTATCCGACGCCGACGGCCAGACGCAAGCAGGCCTTCATGCTGTTCGGCTATCCCACCGGCGTGCAGGGCAATGTCGTGTCGGCGGGTGTCAACGAGTTCGTCATTCCCAACTACAAGCAGACCTGGGGCAGCATCCGCAAGATTGCCGACGCACCCAAGTCCGTTCTGCACCTGACCTTCAAGTCGAAGGAATACATCTCCTGACGGCGACGGGCCGTCGCCCCACAGGCGGCGGCCCGTCTTCCTGCCTTAGGCCGCTGCGGTTTCCTGGAGACCCCTGATGAATCTCCGACTTTCCTCCGCCGTCGGCGCGGAGCGCCTCGTTGCGCGCGCCCCGCTGGTCGACACGTTCGGCCGCGCGGTGACCTATCTGCGCGTTTCGGTGACGGACCGCTGCGACTTCCGCTGCGTGTACTGCATGGCGGAACATATGACGTTCCTGCCCAAGCCCGAGCTGCTGACGCTGGAGGAACTCGACCGGCTGTGCTCGGCCTTCGTCGCGCGCGGCGTGAGGAAGCTGCGCCTGACCGGCGGCGAGCCGCTGGTGCGCCGCGACGTGATGACCCTGTTCCGCTCGCTCTCGCGCCACCTGGATTCAGGCGCGCTGGAGGAGCTGACGCTCACCACCAACGGCTCGCAGCTCGCCCGCTTCGCCCGCGAGCTGGCCGCCTGCGGCGTCAAGCGCATCAATGTCTCGCTCGACACGCTGGACCCGGCGAAGTTCCGCGCGCTGACCCGCTGGGGCGACCTCAACAAGGTGCTCGCCGGCATCGACGCGGCGCAGGCGGCCGGCATCCATGTGAAGCTCAACGCGGTGGCGCTGGCCGGCGAGAACGAGGACGAGATCCCCGCGCTGATCGAATGGGCGCATGGCCGGGGCATGGACATCTCGCTGATCGAGGTGATGCCGCTGGGGGACACCGGGGCAGAGCGCCTCGACCAGTATCTGCCGCTCTCCACCGTGCGCGAGCGGCTGGCGCAGCACTGGACGCTGGAGGACATCGCCTTCCGCACCGGCGGGCCGGCACGCTATGTCTCGATCAAGGAGACCGGCGGGCGGCTCGGCCTCATCACCCCGCTGACGCATAATTTCTGCGAGGGCTGCAACCGGGTGCGGGTCACCTGCACCGGCACGCTCTATATGTGCCTGGGTCAGGACGACGCGGCGGACCTTCGCAGCCCCCTCCGCGCCTCCGAGAGCGACGAGACCCTGCACGCGGCGCTGGACGACGCCATCTTCCGCAAGCCCAAGGGGCATGATTTCGTCATCGAGCGCACCGGCCAGGCCCCCGCCGTGCGCCGCCACATGAGCGTGACGGGCGGCTGATCCCGGGCATCGCGGCGCGGGACGCCCGGCCTCGTCGAATTCTTCAGCGCCAACGTGCGCGCCTGCGCTTCAGGCAACCGGAGCGTGGCGGATCTCGGATACCAGGGCATCCGAGATCCGGGGAGCCAGCTCGCGCGCCGTTCGTCCGGCGCCGATCAGCGTCGCGGAAGCAGCGCCCGTCCAATTGCCATAACCGGCAAGCCACAGGCGCGGCTGGGCCACCGCGCGCTGATCGACGACCTCAATTCGACCATCGGACTCCACACAACCCAGAAGCTGCAAATGTGCGGTCTCCGGCCGAAAACCCGTGCACCAGATCACGGCACCGACGGGGCTCGCCGTCCCATCGGGCCAGATCACGCCGTCGGGGGTGAAGCGCTCGAACGGCCGAACCGCATGGAGGATGCCGCGATCGCGCGCCGCCTTGACCGGCGGTACCATCACGATGTCGCCGAAACCTGCGGGGCCGTCCTCGCCACGGACGCGCGCGCTGGCGCGCTCGAAAAGCACCCGCCCATCGACATCATCGGGCAGAAAGACCGGCTCCTGAAGTGTCACCCAGGTCGCGGCCGCGACGGGCGCAAGCTCGGCGAAAATCTGCGCGCCCGAATTGCCGCCGCCAATGACCAGCACACGCTTGTCCCGGAACGGCTCCGGACTTTGATAGAAGGCGGAGTGAAGCTGAATTCCCCGGAACTGATCCTGACCGGGATAGGTGGGAACGAAGGGAGCCGACCATGTGCCTGTCGCGCTGACGACGGCGCTGGTCGTCAAGCGGCGGCCTGTCGTCAATCGGACCTGCAAGCCGTCCATGACAGGCTCTACGGCCTCGACGACGCAGGGACGCTCGATCGCGAAGCCGTAGCGCTGCTCATAGCGGGTGAGATAGTCGATCACCGCGTCGCGGGTCGGAAAGGCGTCGCTGTCTCCCGCTGGCATCGGCCAGCCGGGCAATGAGCTGAACGCCGCCGGGGAGAACAGGTGCAGCGAATCCCAGGTGTGAACCCAGGCACCGCCCGCCGCCTCGCCCGCATCGAGGATGACGAAGCTCAGACCCGCCCGGCGCAGATAATAGGCGGTGGCGAGGCCAGCCTGACCACCGCCAATGACGATGACATCATAATCGGTGGCGTTCATGAAAAGCTCTCCTGTCGCCGTGCCTCGGATCGACGGCTGTTATGCGCCTGCCGACTGATCTCACCTAGTGGGCAGTGGCGCCGGCAGCATCCGCCGGGGCTGATGGGCGACGAGCCGCCGGGAGCGCCGTGAAAGCGGAGAGAGCTTGATTCATCAGATGATGGCGTGGCGGATGCGTGCCGAAATCCATTCGCTGACGACCACCGTGCCGAGGATGACGAGAAGGATCAGCGTCACCTGCGGCCAGGCCAGCGTGTTGAGCGAGCTTTCGAGATTGAGGCCGATGCCGCCGGCGCCCACCAGCCCGAGCACGGTGGATTCGCGGATGTTGATGTCCCAGCGGAACACCGTGATGCCGGCGAAGGCGGGCATGATCTGCGGAACGATGGCGTAGGCCAGCGTTTGCGGGCCGGAGGCGCCGGTGGCGGTGATGGCCTCGACCTGCTTGGCGTCGATTTCCTCGATCGCCTCATAGAGCAGCTTTCCGATAAAGCCGATCGAGCGCAGCGCGATGGCGATGATGCCGGCGAGAATGCCCGGGCCAAGAATGGAGACCAGCAGCAGCGCCCAGATGATGGCGTTGATCGAGCGCGACGAGACGATCACGAAGATCGCCAGCGGACGCACGAAGGCGACGCTCGGCGTGGTGTTGCGCGCCGCCAGAAACGCGATCGGCACCGAGATGAACACCGCGAGCAGGGTGCCGAGCGTGGCAATGTTCAGCGTGTCCCAGAGCGGTTTGATGATGTTGGGAAAGTAGCTCCACCGCGGCGGCACCATGCGCCCGCCAATGTCGGCCGCCTGCGTCGGCGCGTCCCAGACATAATCCCATATCGTATTTTCCGTCATCACGCGCCAGCAGAAGACGGTGAGCGCGACGCCCGCAAGCCAGGCCAGCCAGCTGAGCCATTCGGCCTTGGGGGTCCGCCGCTGCCAGGCGAAACGCCCATTGGCAAGGTGCTGCACCGCCATCACTGCACCCTTTTGCGAATGATGCTCGACGTGTACTCGCTCACCATCACGATGCCGATGATGAGAAGGAGAATGGCCGCCGCACTATCGAACTCATAGCGATCTATCGCGGTATTCAGCGTCGCGCCGATGCCGCCGGCGCCGACGATGCCCACCACTGCCGACTCGCGGAAATTAATGTCCAGCCGATACAGCGACAGGCCGATCAGCCGGGGCATCACCTGGGGCAGCACGCCATAGGACAGCATCGAAAACCAGCCCGAGCCGGTGGCGCGGATGGCCTCCACCGAGGCCGGGTCGATATCCTCGATGTCTTCGGCAAGCAGCTTCGAGAGGAAGCCGATGGTCGCGAAGGACAGGGTGAGGAAGCCGGCGAACGGTCCGAAGCCGACCATGGCGACCAGGAAGATCGCGACGATGATCTCCTGCAGCGACCGCGACACCGCAATGATCGACCGGCACACATAATAGACCGGACGCGGCACGATATTGCGGGCGGCCCCGATGCCGATGGGGATGGAAATGGCGATGCCGGCGACGGTGGATGTCACCGTCATGGTCAGGCTCTCGATCATGCCCTGGACGATGTCGTCCCAGCGCGCCGAGAAGTTCGGCTGCAGGAAGCCGGCGATGAAACGCGCGCCCCGATCAAGGCCGTCGATGACACGGGCCCAATTGACGTCGATGGTCCCCAGCGCCAGCGCGAGATAGATCACAGCGCCCAGCGTCAGGCCGTGGCGCAGCCAGGGATTGGCGATCAGTGGCGCAGGACGCCAGCGGCGCGGACGAACGGCGTCGGACATCAAAGCGCTTCCGCGATCAGCGGCGCGCGGACGCCGCGCAACTGCTCGGAGGCGGCGGCATGCGCACTGTCCTCAGCCTCTTCCTCCCGCGTCATCGTCTTGGACCAGTCTTCCTCGCCATAGATCGCCGTCAGGGCTTCGGGGTCGAGGCTCTCGGGCGGTCCGTCGAACACCACACGACCGGCGCGCAGGCCGACAATGCGCTGCACGAACATCTGAGCGAGGGCGACATCATGGATGTTGACGATCGCGGCCAGATTACGCTCGGCGCAGATCTCGACGATGAGGCGCATGATCTGACGCGAGGTCTTCGGATCGAGGCTGGCAGTGGGCTCGTCCACCAAGAGAATATCGGGCTCCTGCACCAGCGCGCGGGCAATGCCGACACGCTGCCGCTGGCCGCCGGAAAGTTCATCGGCACGCTTATCGACATGGTCCATCAGGCCGACGCGGTCGAGCACCGCAAAGGCCCGGTCGATGTCGGCCTGGGGGAAGCGCCGGAACCAGGCACGCCAAAAGCCAACATAGCCGAGGCGGCCGGACAGCACGTTCTCCATCACCGAGAGCCGCTCGACCAAAGCGTATTCCTGAAAAATCATGCCCATGCGGCGCCGGGCTCGGCGAAGCCCGGCCCGACCTAGCGCCGTCAGTTCAATATCGCCGAGGCGTATCGTCCCCTCGGTCGGCTCAACAAGCCGGTTCACGCAGCGGATGAGCGTGGACTTGCCGGCGCCGGAAGGACCGATCAGGCCGACGACCTGACCGGCCGGCACTTGCAGATCTATGTGATCGAGAGCCCTGTCGCCCTTGGCATAGCGTTTGGAAAGACCCTCGATCCGCAGCATGGTCACAAACCTCGATTGGTGCCTGTCACTTGCAGTCGTAGCTGACACCCATCGCGGCATCGATCTGGCGGATCACCGCCCAATTGTCCTTGAAGGTGATCGGGATGAAAGCTTCCTGCGGCGGCTCGGAGGTCTGGAACTCCTTGAGCAGCGCCGTCCCCTCCCAGTTGAAGGTGCGGAATGCCTCCTTCACCTTCTCGGCCAGCTCGGGCTTGAGGTTGTAGACATAGCCATAGCCGGTCGTCGGGAAGGTCTGCGACTTGTAGATGGTGACGACCTGCTCGGGCTTGATGACGCCGCGGGCGACCATGCGTTTCATCACGGAGTTGGCGATCGCCGCCGCAGGATAATCCTTGTTGGCGACGCCGAGAATGGAGTTGTCGTGCTTGCCGGAGAAGACCGGCTCATAGTCCTTGCCGGCCTCCAGATTGAACTCGGTGCGCAAAAGCGCCGACGGCGCCTTGTAACCCGAGTTCGAGGTCTCGGAGGTAAAGGCCATCTTCTTGCCCTTGATGTCCTCGACCTTTGTGACGCCCGAGCCAGGATAGGTGATGATTTCCATCTCGTAGCCGAACGCACCCTGCTTCGAGGCCATCATGGTGAAGGGCACGAAGCCGGCGCAGGCCACCGCAATCGGATTCGAGCCGGTATTGAAGCCGGCGACGTGAAGGCGGCCAGCACGCATCGCCTCGAGCTGGGCAGCGTTGGACTGCACAGGAAAGAACTGCACCTTCTTACCCGTGGTCTTGGCGAGGTGGTCTAGGAATTCCTGCCACACCTTGGCATAGACGGCCGGGTCCTCCACCGGTGTATAAGCGAAGATCAGCGTGTCGGGATCGATCTGCTTGGCAGCATCCGTGGGCGCATCGGCGACCATGTCGCCATTCGTATCCGTAAAGCGCGGATCAAGCTTGAATTCGGCATGTGAAATGCCAACTCCCGCCATCGTCAACGTAATGGAAAGACCGGACACTCTGAGTAAACGCCGGATCAGTGACATGCATCTCTCCCGAGCAACATTCGCTGATCACGTCACTAATTGTGTTCTGTGACGGTTTGACTACAAAATAGATCACAGTTCGTCGCATTCAGGCCGCACGTGCAGCCAGTGTCATCTCGGTGGCGCCGTCCATCACCGAAATATCGCCGAGGCGAGCCTTCAAGCTGGCAAGGTCGAGGGCCTCGAGCGGCAGGTTGACGAAGGCGGACATGCGGGCCGCGATCTGCCGGTACGTGCTGATGAACGCCGCCCGCAACTCTGTCTCCGTTCCGCCGGATGCGGCGGGGTCGGAAAGACCCCAATGCGCGGTCAGGGGATGGCCGGGGAAAAGTGGACAGCTCTCGCCCGCGGCAGCGTCGCAGACAGTGATCACGAAGTCCATCGGCTCGACGGCGCGCCCGGCAAACTCGTCCCAGCTCTTGGACCGCAGATCGTCGGTCGTGTAGCCGAGCGAACGCAACAGATCGAGCGCCAGGGGATGCGGTGTGTCGCGCGGGACGCTGCCGGCGGAGAAGGCGCGAAAACGTCCGCGCCCCTCGCGGTTCAGCACCGCCTCGGCCATGATCGAGCGCGCCGAATTGTGCGAGCAGACGAGCAGCACATTGTAGCGGCGCTCCGCCGGCTCCCCCGGACGCAGGCGCGGAAACCCGGCGCCCGCATCGGCCTGGGCCGGCAATTCACTGAGCAGCAACTCTAGAACCGCCGCCGCCCTCCCCGTCTTCGCGGCATAGATGATCGACCGGCCCTCGCGGCGCGACGCCACCAGACCTGCCCGCTCCAATTGGGCGAGATGGGTCGACATCGTGTTGTGCGGCACGGCCAGCAGGCGGGCGACATCCCCGGCGTTCAGCCCGAAGGGCGCATAGCGCAGCAGCAGGCGGAAGGCATCAAAGCGGGTCGGCTGGGCCAGCACGTCGAACATCTCGACCGCATCGTCCGACACGAGCCGCTTCACATCCTTCGACTGGCTTTGCATCTATCCGTCCCTGTTCCGTGCGTCAGCTTCCGCTCTTGAACGTCGCCGCCCAATAGTTCTTCACCTGCTGCACCAGCGGCTCAGGCAGCGGAACATAGCCGAGCTGCGATGCATATTCGCTGCCGGCGCCAAGCGCAAAGTCGAAGAAGGCCAGGCCTGTCCGGTTGCGCGCGGGATTGGCTGGCGACTTGTACATCAGAACGAAAGTGGTGGCGGCGATCGGGTAAGCCTCGGGAGCCTCGGAATCATTAATCGTGGCGAAGAAATCGCGCGTCTTCGTCCAGTCCACGCCGAGCGCCGCGGCCTGGAACGAGGCGGCGCTCGGGGCGATAAAATGGCCGGCACGGTTCTCCACCAGGCCATAGGTGAGCTTGGCCTGCGTCACATAGGTGAACTCGACATAACCGATCGCGTTCGGTGTCCGCTGAACGGCGAGGGAGACACCTTCATTGCCACGCGCGCCACTGCCGACCGGCCAGGCGACGGAACTGCCCTCGCCGAGCTCCTGCTTCCATTCCGGGCTCGTCTTGGAGAGGTAGGACACCCAGTTGAAGGTGGTTCCAGACCCGTCCGAGCGATGGATTACGGCAATCAGGCTATCCGGCAAAGAAAGATCCGGGTTGAGTGCCTTGAGCGCGGGATCCGACCATTTGGTGATCTTGCCCATATAGATGTCCGCCAGCACGCCACCCGTAAACCGCATCGTGCCGGGCGCGACGCCGTCGATGTTCACGACCGGCACCACGCCACCGAACACGATCGGAAACTGGCCGAGGCCAAGCCGTTCAAGTTCCTCCGGCTTCAGCGGCTTGTCGGAGGCGCCAAAGTCGGTCGCCTTGTTGCTGATCCGGTTCACGCCGCCGGAGGAGCCGATTGACTGGTAGGCAACGATCGTCCCGGTGGATTGGCGATAGACCTCCGACCATTTCCACATGATCGGATAGGCAAAGGTCGAGCCCGCACCACTCAATTCGTCGGCGCGCGCGCCCGACACGAGGATCAGCAGAGCTGCAGCAATCAGGGCAAGGGAGGAGCGGCGCATCGGAACACCCTTAAAAATCAATCCGTCGGGATAGATCGACGAATGGTTAGAAGTGATATGCGACACCCCCATGACACGGGAAGACATTTCTTTTTGTCGAGAATTTTCGACGTATAATGCGAACATCATCTCGCAGATTCAGCGGCGACGGGGTGGCTGCTGCCAAGTTCCGCGTCCCTCATACAGTTATTGGAGGCATTTCGCCGAACACGTACCCGCGATCCATTCTGATGTATTGCGGCATGTTTATGTTATTGATCAACCTAAATGTCGATTTTCATATTATATATAAAAATATTTAATACATAAACTATTGATAATCCGCGATTTGTTAACGTTTAGGTTCGGAACTTAGATTCGTCTATTCAGAGCAATTAAGAACCGAGACGGCTCTGTCACACACTTGTAACAGAGCAACTCTAGGACAGCGCCGTATCGGGGGGGGGGCCTCCCTAGGTTCAGCTTCAAACGGGAGTGAGCGATGAAGACAATCACCATGGCTGGCGCGCTCGCGCTGCTCGCGGTCAGCGGCGCGTTCCATGGCGCCAGCGCACAGGCCGTTGTCCAGGCCGATGGCTCCTCGACCGTCTTTCCAGTGACCGAGGCGATGGCCGAGGAATTCCAGAAGGCTAATCCGAACATCAAGGTGACAGTCGGCCTTTCAGGAACTGGCGGCGGTTTCAAGAAATTCTGCCGTGGCGAGACCGACATCTCCAATGCCTCGCGCCCGATCACCGCAGCCGAGCAGAAGGCCTGCAAGGAAGCGGGTGTCGAGTATATCGAGCTTCCGGTGGCGCTCGATGCGCTCACCGTGATCGTGCATCCGTCCAATGACTGGGCGTCGGAGATGACGGTTGCCGAGTTGAAGACGATCTGGCAGCCGGAAGCCCAGGGCAAGATCACCAACTGGAAGCAGGTGCGCTCCAGCTTCCCCGACAAGCCGCTCGTGCTGTACGGGGCCGGCGTGGATTCCGGCACCTACGACTATTTCACCGCCGCCATCGTCGGCAAGGAGCACTCGAGCCGTGGCGACTTCACGGCCTCCGAGGACGACAACGTGCTGGTGCAGGGCGTTGCCGGCGACCCGAATGCGCTGGGCTTCTTCGGCCTCGCCTATTTCGAGGAAAACGCCGACAAGCTGAAGGCGGTCAAGATCAAGCTCAATGACTCCGCTCCTGCAGTCGAGCCGAACGTCGAGAATGCCCGCACCGGCAAGTACCAGCCACTGTCGCGCCCGATCTTCATCTATGTGAGCAAGAAGGCGGCCGAGGCCAAGCCGGAAGTCGCGAAGTTCGTCGAGTTCTACCAGGACCCGAAGCACGCCGTCGAACTGGTCAAGGAAGTCGGCTACGTGCCGCTGCCCGAAGCCGCGCTCAAAGCCTTCCAGGAGCGCTTCGCCAAGCGCGAGATCGGCACCGGCTTCACCGGCTCCAAGGTCGGCGTGTCGGTCGAGGATTTGCTCAAGGAAAAGCTCGTCTATTGATGCCGCTCGGACCGGGAGCGGTGAACGCTCCCGGTCCGTACCCTCAACAACCGGAATGGTACAGTGCCCGCCTCCACGACCCTGATGCCGCTTCTCGTCTCCCCGCGCTTCCTGGCGCGCCGTCGCCTGATCGACCGGGCGATGCGCGCCATCATGTTTGGAGCGGCTTTCGTTTCCGTGCTCGTGACCATGGGTATCGTCTATGTTCTGGTGAGCGAGAGCGTGCGCTTCTTCGCTCAGGTGTCGATGGTCGACTTCCTGACGGACACGCAGTGGACGCCCGTTTTCCAGGACAAGCACTTCGGCATCATGACCCTGGTGTCGGGGACCCTGATGACGTCCGGCATCGCCCTGGTGGTCGCGATTCCGGCGGGAACCATTCTCGCCATCTATCTCAGTGAATTCGCCCCGCCGACTTTGCGGGAAATCATCAAGCCGTTTCTGGAGCTCATTGCCGGCGTGCCCACCGTGGCCTTCGGCTACTTCGCCCTGCTCTTCCTGACGCCGCTGTTCCAGACCTTCATCCCCGGCCTTGCCGGCTTCAATCTTCTGGTTCCCGGCGTTGTCATGGGAATCATGATTCTTCCCTACATCGTCTCAGTCAGTGAGGATGCGATGCGCGCGGTGCCGAACACGCTGCGCGAGGGCGCGTATGCGCTCGGCTACACGCGGATGCAGACCGGCGTGAAGATGGTGATACCGGGAGCCCTCTCGGGCATTACCGCAGCCTACATGCTCGGCATGTCGCGCGCGGTCGGCGAGACGATGGTGGTCGCGATCGCTGCGGGACAGCAGGCGAAGATCGCGCTCAATCCCCTGGAGGGCGCCGCCACCATCACGGCCTACATCGTGCAGATCAGCCTTGGCGATGTGCCGCACGACTCGATCGCCTATCTGACGATCTTCGCCGCCGGGCTGACGCTGTTCCTGATGACCCTCACCTTCAACATCATTGCCTTCGTGCTCCGGCGTAAATACCGCGAAGTCTATTGAGGCCTCCCTGCACGATGACCGACCTATCCCCATTGGCTGAAGCCGAGATCATCCGCCGCGCGCGCCGATCCGAAAAGCGGTTTGCGCTGCTCGGCCTGTCAGTGCTCAGCTTGACCATGCTGGTCCTGCTGACCCTGATCATCGACTTCATGGTGGATGGTCTTGGTCGCATCGACTACGACTTTCTCACCAGCTTTCCTTCCCGCCGCCCGAACGACGCCGGCATTCTCTCGGCCTGGGTGGGCAGCGTGCTGGTCATGATCGTCACCGCTTCGCTCGCCGTTCCGCTCGGCGTGGCCGCCAGCCTATATCTCGAGGAATACGCGCCCAAGAACCTCATAACCAACCTGATCGAGATCAACGTCACCAATCTCGCCGGCGTCCCCTCCATCATTTACGGGTTGCTGGCGCTCGGCTTGTTTATTCAGATGTTTGGCCTCGGCCAGACCATCTTTGTCGCCGGCCTCACGCTTGCCTTGCTGATCCTGCCCATCATCATCGTCGCGACACGCGAGGCCGTGCGATCTATCCCTCAGGAGGTGCGGGAGGCCGCCTTCGCCCTTGGGGCTGATAAATGGCAGACGGTAGGGGGCTACATCCTGCCTGCGGCGCGGCCCGGCATCCTCACCGGCGCCATCGTCGGCATGTCGCGGGCGATCGGGGAAACGGCGCCGATCATCACGATCGGCGCGCTTACCTTCATCGCCTTCCTGCCCCCTTCGCCGGTGGGAACCGAATTCCCCTTCATCAATTTCGATTGGCTGGGATCGCCCTTTACCGTGATGCCCATCCAGATGTTCAACTGGGTCTCGCGGCCGCAGGCGGGCTTCCATATCAACGCGGCGGCGACGGGTCTCATCCTGCTCGCGATGACCCTGCTCATGAACGCTGGCGCCATCTGGCTGCGCTACAAACTCAGAAGGGCCATGCGGTGAATCGGCTTTCTCCCAATGATTCCACTCATCTCATCAAACAGGTCGAGGCGGCTCCGCGCGTCCTCGACGCGGCACCGGACCTGCGTATCGATGTGCGCAATCTCGATTTCTACTACGGCACCTTCCACGCCCTGAAATCGGTCCAGCTGCCGGTCGCCAACGCCAAGGTGACAGCCCTTATCGGTCCCTCGGGATGTGGAAAAAGCACGCTGCTGCGAAGCTTCAACCGCATGCACGATCTCTATCCCGGCAATCGCTATGAGGGAGAGATCCTGCTGCTGCCTGAACAGTTGAACATTGTGGGGCGTGACGTCGACCCGATGTTGGTGCGCCTGCGCATCGGCATGGTGTTCCAGAAGCCAAACCCTTTCCCAAAGAGCATCTATGACAATGTCGCCGCCGGCCTGACGATCCGTGGCATCAAAAGCCGATCGGTTCTCGATGAGCGGGTCGAAAGGGCACTGCGGCAGGCTGCCCTGTGGGACGAGGTCAAGGACCGGTTGAAGACGTCGGCCTATGGCCTTTCGGGCGGGCAGCAGCAGCGTCTGTGCATCGCGCGCGCGCTCGCACCGGAACCGGATATCCTGCTTCTCGACGAGCCGACCTCGGCACTCGACCCGATCGCTACGGCCAAGATCGAGGATCTGATCGATGAATTCCGGGATCGCTACACGGTCGTTATCGTCACGCACAATATGCAGCAAGCCGCCCGGATCTCGGACTACACCGCCTTCATGCATCTCGGACTTATGGTGGAATATGGTGCTACGGCCGAGCTGTTCAGCCAGCCGAGGGATGAACGGACGATCGCCTATGTCACCGGAAGATTTGGATAGTGCGCGCGGGCGATAGCGCATGCCTGGTAGACGTGCGGCGGGCCGACGGACCGGAGTAATCTCGCCGGGCCTGCCGCCTCAGTTCATGGTCTCAAGTGCCAGCGCGATCCCCTGGCCGCCGCCAATGCAGAGCGTAACGACGCCGCGCCTCAGTCCATCGCGCTTCATTGCGTGAAGCAGCCGCGTCGTCAGGACGGCACCGGTGGCTCCGATCGGATGTCCGTGCGCGATCGCGCCGCCTTCGACGTTGACCACGTCCTCCACAAGGCCGAGTTCACGGATGACGGCGAGGGCGATGGCGGCGAAGGCTTCGTTGATCTCGATGCACTCGATGTCGCCGACTGACCAGCCGGCGCGTTCGAGCGCCTGGCGCACCGCCGGCACGGGGCCGATGCCAAAGAAGCCGGGCTCGACGGCGCCGACGCCATAGGCGACAAGGCGTGCCGCCGGTGTGAGGCCGTTGGCTTCGGCGAAGCCGCGCTCGGCGAGGATCATCGCCGCCGCCCCCGTGTTCAGGCCGGGCGCATTGCCGGCTGTAATCGTTCCTTCCTTGCGGAAGGCCGGCTTAAGCTTCGCGAGGGAGTCAACTGTCGCGTCCGGGCGATTGTGCTCGTCGCGCGCGAAGGACTCTGGCCCCTTCCGGCCCTTGATTTCCAAGCCGACGATCTCGTCGTCGAACTTGCCGGCGGCCTGCGCCGCGGAAAAGCGCTGTTGCGACCGGGCCGCCCAGCGGTCCTAGTCCTCGCGGCTGATCTGGTACTTCCCGACCAGATCCTCGGTATGCCAACCGGAATGCTGACCCGAAGAGGCGTCGTTCAATCCGTCCCGAAGCATGGAATCATAGATCTGGCCGTCCCCCATGCGATAGCCCCAGCGACCGCCGCTCAAGAGGTAGGGCGCCATGTCCATGTTCTCCATGCCGCCTGCCACCATGGCCTTGGCGAAGCCGAGCCACACCTCCTGGGCGGCGCAGGCGATCGCCTGCGCACCGGAACCACACACGCGGTTGACGGTCATTGCCGGGACCTCGACCGGGATGCCGCCATGTATGGCGGCTTGCCGGGCCGGATTCATCCTGTTTCCCGCCTGAATCACATTGCCCATGACGACGCCGTCGATCGCTGCGGGATCGAGGCCGGTGCGCCGAAGCGTCTCGCGGACCACGGCCGCACCCAGTTCCGTCGCGGGAATGGCCTTCAGGGCGCCGTTATAGGTGCCGATGGCGGTACGGACAGGTGCGCAGATGACGACTTCGGGTCGGGACATTGAATGGCTCCTGGCTGCGAGCATCCCACGGATGCAATCAGACGACGTCATCTGGCGCGAGGCGGCATTGATCCTTGTCACCGACTTCGATTTGCAGCGTGACGTGGGCGATGGAGAACTCATGCGCCAGTTCGCCGGCAACCTGATCGAGAAAACCGTCGCCGGGATGCCCGCCCGGCATGATCAGATGTGCCGTCAGCGCCGCTCTGGTCGTGCTCAAAGACCAGATGTGCAGATCGTGGACGCTGGCGACACCCGGACGTGACGCCAGCCACGCCAGGACTTCTGTGCGGTCGATGGCGGACGGGACGCCGTCGAATGAAAGACCAAGACTGGAGCGCAGAAGCCCGAAGGAAGTCCAGGCGATCAGCAGGCTGACGAGAATGGCGACAGCGGGATCCAGCCAGGTCCAGCCCGTCAGGAGGATTCCGGCCGCAGCCATGACCACTGCGACCGAGACTGCGGCATCCGCGGCCATGTGGAGAAAGGCGCCCTCGGCATTCAGGTCGCTGTGCCGGCTGGTGCGGAAGAGCAGTGCCGTTCCGGCGTTGATCGCAATGCCGACAAGGGCGACGCCCAGGATTGTGGCTCCCGGTACGGCGACAGGTTCCTGGAACCGCTGAACCGCCTCCGTTACAACGGCGCCAACCCCGATCAAGATCGCCACGGCGTTGGCGAGTGCCGCCAGGATGGTTGCTCGCCCCAACCCGTAGGTGAAGTGCGACGTCGGCGGGCGGGCTGCCAGAACGGTCGCCCCCCAGGCGATCAGGAGCCCCGCGACGTCGGTCAGGTTATGCGCCGCATCGGCAAGCAGCGCGAGCGATCCGGTCGCAAGTCCCGCGATCAGCTCGATGACGACGTAGCCGGCATTCAGCGCCACTGCCCAGCGGAATGCCGGAGACAAATCGGTTCGTTCGGGTAATCCGTGGGTGTGGCTTTCGCTCATGGCGTCGACGACTTGCGCCGGATGACCCCCTCCAGCTTCGTGGCCTGCGCGACGGTATTCGAGATCGTGCCGAACTTGCGGACATTGGTGTGCAGCAGATCGAGGCGGTGATTGTCCTCGTCCGTGTCGACGATGATCTCATAGTCGATGGAGATCATCTTCGGCGGGCTGTCCTGCCGGACGCCGTGGAGCTTGACCTCGACGCCACGCAAATCGAACTTCAGCATCGGCGCCACCCGCTCGATCCCCTTGATCATGCAGGCGGCGACGGCGGCGAGAAACAGCTCGGCCGGATTGAAGGCATCCACGCGGCCGCTCACATCGGTGTCGAGCGTGATTTCCGCCTGTTTCGTCGTGGCGAGGCTGCCGTGCGCGTCGATGCGGCGCGCCTCTACGGAATACTCCAGCATCACGCCCTCAGCCACGTCTCAAGGGCGCCTTCCTTCGGCAGCCCGCCAGCATGGACGACCTTGCCATCGATGACGATTCCCGGCGTCGAGGCGATGCCGTATTTCGCGATCTCGGCATAGTCGGTCACCTTCTCGACGCTGACCTCGATGCCAAGCTTCGACGCGGCATCCTTCACCATCGCTTCGGTCGCCTCGCAGCGCTTGCAACCCGGGCCGAGCACCTTCACGTCCTTCATCTTGCGTACTCCTTGTGTATCTCAGTGGAACAGCATGTTGAACAGGAAGCCGACGGCGAGAATCCCGGTGCCGACGACGCCGACGAACACCGCGATCAGGCGCAGTGTCAGGACCTTGCGCAGGATGATCATCTCCGGCAGCGACAGGGCAATCACCGACATCATGAAGGCGAGCGTCGTGCCCAGCGCGGCCCCCTTGGCCAGGAGCGCCTCCACGATCGGGATGACGCCAGCCGCGTTGGTGTACATCGGAATGCCGATGAGAACGGCAGCCGGCACCGACCACCAGGCATCCGCGCCCATGATCCGGACCATGAGGTCCGCCGGCACATAGCCGTGGATCAGGGCGCCAGCTGCGATGCCGACGATGATCCAGGGCCAGACCCGGCCGACGATATCCTTGACCGCGTCGATGCCCAGCCTGATACGATCAATGAGGGTCAGGTGCTCATCGGGGATCACCATCGTGCCGCCAGCCTGGATGTCCTTCACCCACTCCTGCAGCCAGCCCTCGAGCTTCAGGCGGCCGATCACCCAGCCGGCGACGATTGCGACGCCGAGCCCGAAGCCGAGATAGGTGAGCGCCACCTTCCAACCGACCAGGCCGAACAGCAAGCCGAGTGCCACCTCGTTGACCATCGGCGCGGCGATCAGGAACGAGAAGGTGACACCGAGTGGAATGCCGGCGGAGACGAAGCCAATGAATAGCGGCACGGCCGAGCATGAGCAGAACGGCGTCAGAATGCCGAGACCGGCAGCCATGACGTTGCCGAGACCCTCGCGTTTGCCCGATAGGAGCGCCCGTGTCTTTTCGGGCGAGAAATAACTGCGCACGACGCCCATGGCGAAGACGATCAGCGTCAGCAGCAGCAGCACCTTGGGCGTGTCGTAGAAGAAGAAGGCGAGAGCCTCGCCGAGATGGCTCGTCCGCTCCACCGGAAGCAGCGACACCAGCCATTCGGACGCGGGGACGAGCTGGCTGTAGACAAACCCCCACGCAGCAAGGATCAATCCCAATCCGCAGAGCCATTTCCACGTGGGCGAGGTCTTCGGTGCATCGCTGCGGACTGTGATCATTTCGGTGCTCATGCGGCCACCTCTCCTGCAACGTCCGTTGCAGCAATCACTGCATCGACGATACACGCAGCGCTTTGCGGCAAGTCAGGATTACGCCGGTAGCGGACCCATTGCGCATCGCGGCGGTCGACGACCAGTCCGGCGGCCTTAAGCACGCCCATGTGCCGGGACATCCGCGACTGGGTGGCATTCAGGCGTTCCATCAGCTCGCAGACACAGTGCTCGCCACCGTCCCAGATGATGTGGATGGCAGTCAGCCGCGTCGGTTCGGACAGAGCGGCCAGGATGTGCACAACGTTCATAATTTGAAATTCTATCGCCATATGCGCCTATGCGCATGTGTTGAAATACATAGAAGCTATATCAGCCCGCTCACTCCTGACCTGGCTTATGGCCGCCGCTACTTGCCTGCCGAGCGAGTGACGTCGTTCATGACCAACTCGCGACAGGGCGCAAGATCCACGTGCTGATGGTGGCCGATGAGGTGCTCCCCTCGGCAATGCCCCAGTTTAGAGTGAGAGGCGGGTCCGGATTTCCATGACGGTTGAGGGCTGGGAGAGAGTCTTCCGGCGCCCGTCATGGAGGTTGATTCCCATGAACATGCAGGTTCTGGATGCCGGTCGCGACGCCAGCGGCGGCTACAAGGTGGATGTCACGCGCGGCGAACGGGTCGGCCGCGTATCGTCGGAATGGTTCTCAAGGCCGGATGACGAGCGGTTCCTATCGCTCGGCGAACTGGCCGCGATGGTGCGGGGGCGTGCCGATCACAGTCGGTCGCGCCTGGTGGAGACGTCGCGTATCCATGTGGAGGCGAGCCGCTCCAATGCCGAGCGGTTGGCGCTGGTCATTCCCGGGGCGGATGCGCCCGTCGAGCCCAACCATTGGTCCTTCGGTCAGCTCGCGGCCCAGATCGGGGCACCGGCTTCCTATCTGCGCCAGCTTCCCGCAGCCCTGGCCGGCATCAATCTGCAATATGGCCTGACCGCGCACCGCGCGGAGCAGATCAAGACGTTCGAAACTGCCAATGGCCGCGTTGAGCTGCGCGCGGTGACCGGCCCGGATTATGGCCGGATCTATGATCATGAGCTGGTCGAGGCGGTGCAGCGCATTGCTGGCAACGGCACCGGCGACACGCGCTGGAAGGTGCCGGGCGTGCTGGACTGGTCGACGGGAATCTACAATCCGCGTGTCGACATCACCAAGGATACGACGACGCTCTACGCCTCCGACCGCGACGTCTTCCTGTTCCTGGTCGACGATCTCAACCCCATCGAAGCCGGGCGTTTGCCCGACGGCTCGCCGGACCTCTATTTCCGGGGCTTCTATTGCTGGAACTCGGAGGTGGGGGCCAAGACGCTCGGCATTGCGAGCTTCTATCTGCGTGCCGTGTGCCAGAACCGCAATCTCTGGGGCGTCGAGGACTTCCAGGAGATCACCATCCGCCACTCCAAATACGCGGCCTCGCGCTTTGCGCATGAGGCGGCCCCGGCCCTGACCCGCTTCGCCAATTCTTCGCCCATGCCCTTTGTCAACGGCATCAAGGCGGCACGGGCGAAGATCGTCGCGCGCACCGAAGAGGACCGCAGCGACTTCCTGCGCAACCGGGGCTTCTCCAAGGCCGAGACCGCCAGGATCATCGACACGGTGCTGGTCGAGGAAGGGCGCAAGCCCGAGAGCATCTTCGACTTCGTGCAGGGCATTACCGCGGTCGCACGCGACAAGCCGCACCAGGATGCCCGGCTCGACCTTGAGGGCCGGGCCAAGAAGCTGCTGGATCGAGTCGCCTGACTTCCAGAAAGCCGGAGATGCGGACACCCGTGTCTCCGGCTTTGCGGTTTTCCATTTGTGCGGATCTGCGTTTCTGCGGCGTCGTCCTCCAGAGTGAGAGGGCGGCGCTGCGCTTCGTGACGGGTTGGAGGCCGAGAGAGAGGCTCCCGGCCGCCCGTCGCGGAGGTGCCTTCCATGGCGACCAATGTTCAGAAGATCACGCTCTCGCCCTCGCGTGACATCCCCTTCAACAGGCTCCTGCTCAGCCAGTCGAACGTCCGGCGCATCAAGGCCGGGGTCTCGATCGAGGAACTGGCCGAGGACATCGCCCGCCGCGGCCTGCTGCAGGGCCTCAGCGTCCGGCCCGTCGTTGACGACGCCGGGATCGAGACCGGCATGTTCGAGATCCCGGCCGGCGGGAGGCGCTATCGGGCGCTGGAATTGCTGGTGAAGCAGAAGCGGCTCGCCAAGACCGCGCCAGTGCCGTGCGTCATACGTGAAGGCGGTATCGCCGAGGAGGATTCTCTCGCCGAGAATGTCCAGCGCGCGCCGCTGCACCCGCTCGACCAGTTCCGCGCCTTTCTAGCGCTCCGTGAGAAAGGCCAATCGGAGGAGGAGATCGCCGCCGCCTTCTTCGTCTCCGTCGGCGTGGTCAAGCAGCGCCTCAAGCTCGCCTCGGTCTCGCCAGTGCTGCTGGAGGTCTATGCCGAGGACGGCCTGACGCTCGACCAGCTCATGGCCTTCACCGTGTCCGGCGACCATGCCCGCCAGGAGCAGGTCTTCGAGCGCCTGAAGACCTCCTATGACAAGCAGCCCTATGCCATCCGCCGCATGCTGACCGAAGGTGCTGTCCGCGCCTGTGACAAGCGGGCTCAATTCATAGGCCTCGAGGCCTATGTCGAGGCCGGCGGCACCATCCTGCGCGACCTGTTCCAGAGCGACGATGGCGGCTGGCTGCAGGATGTACCGCTGGTCGACCGGCTGGTGGCCGAGAAGCTCAAGGCCGAGGCGGACGCTGTCGCCGGCGAGGGCTGGAAATGGGTCGAGATGGCCCCCGACTTCGCCTATGGCCACACCTACGGTCTGCGGCAGCTGCGCGGCGAGACCATCCCGCTCACCACGGAGGAAGAAGCCAGCCGCGACGCCCTGCAGGCGGAATATGATCGCCTGTCCGCGGAATACGCCGAGGCGGATGAACTGCCGCAGGATGTCGACGCGCGGCTCGGCGAGATCGAGACGGCGATCGAAGCCTTCGAGGCGCGTCCGATCACCTTCGATGCGCTGGAGGTGGCGCGCGCCGGCGCCTTCGTCAGCATCGCCCATGATGGCGCAGTGCGCGTTGAGCGCGGCTATGTGCGGCCGGAGGACGAACTGCCGGTCGAGCCCGAAGTCGCCGCGGAAGACGCCGGGCCGCACCACATCGCGGCGGCGGCCATGCGTAGCGGCGAGGCCGTCATGGCAGATGCGCCGGCGCCCGAGCCCGAGGAGGATGAAGGCTTGTCCGCCATCTCGGATCGGCTGATGACCGAGCTGACCTCGCATCGAACGCTCGGGCTGCGTCAGGCGCTGGGCGATCGGCCCGATGTCGCCTTCCTCGCGGCCCTGCATGCCCTGACGCTGAAGAGCTTCTATCGCTACGGCTCGGATAGCTGCCTCGAACTCGACCTGAAGAGCGTGGCGTTCAGTGCGCAGGCGCCGGGGCTGAACGACAGCGCCTCGGCCGCGGCGATCCACGCCCGGCATGAGGAATGGGCCAAGGTCTTGCCGAAGGAATCGGCTGATCTCTGGGAGACTCTGCGGGAATGGGAGAGCGACAGCCGCTCCGGCCTGTTCGCCCATGTGGTCAGCCTGTCGGTGAACGCCGTTCACGAGGCCTGGAACCGGCGCCCCCGCGCACTCCACCATGCGGATCAACTCACCCGCGCCGTCGACCTCGACATGGCGGCGGCCGGGTGGAAGCCGACCGTGGACAATTTCCTCGGCCGGGTCACCAAGGCCCGCATTCTGCAGGCGGTGAGCGAGGCGAAGGGCGCACGTGCCGCGGAGCGCATCGCGCACCTGAAGAAGGGTGACATGGCCCGCGAGGCCGAAACGTTGCTGGCTGATACCGGCTGGCTCCCGGAACCGCTGCGCGGAGCCGAACCGGCGGCCGGCGAAGAAACGGCGGCGCAGGACGGCACAACGGCCATGGGCGAAGACGAAAACCTTGAGGATACTGAGGACACCACGGACATCCCCCCTGCCGTGGCGGCGGAGTAACCCTCAACACGATCCTGAACCTCGGCCCGCCGGCTCTGTCGGCGGGCCATTGCTTTTGAAAAGCGCGCCATGTCCGGGATTGCTCACGATCTGTCGCGCCGGCTCGCCGATCGAGCGGAGGCGGTCTGCCGTCACTATCTCTCCAATGGACGCCGGGTGGGTCGCTACTGGCTCGTCGGCGATATTAGAAACACGCCCGGCCGCTCGCTCTTTGTCCGGCTCCAGGCATCCCCGAAGGGGCCGGCGGGCAAATGGACCGATGCCGCGACCGGCGAGCATGGCGATCTCCTCGACATCATCCGCGGATCGCTGGGCCTTACCGACTTCGCTGACGTTGCTGCGGAAGCACGGACATTTCTCAACCTGCCGCATCCCGAACTGGATCCCACGTCACCACGTCGCCGCGTCATCCCGGCTCCATCAGGCCACGTGGAAGCGGCAAGGCGTCTGTTCGCCATGTCGGGTCCCATCGTCGGGACCATCGCAGAGACGTATTTGGGCCGACGCGGCATTACGCTTTTGCACGGAACCGGAAACCTGCGTTTCCATCCGCGCTGCTACTACAAGCCTGACGGCGGCCCGACCGAGACCTGGCCCGCGATGATCGCCGCCGTCACCGATCTCACCGGCAGGATCACCGGCGTACACCGCACCTGGCTCGCCCCCGACGGTACGGACAAGGCTCCGGTCGACACGCCGCGCAAGGCGATGGGTGATCTGCTTGGGTCTACCGTTCGCATCGGTGTGCCCGACAGCGTGATGGCAGCGGGCGAAGGCATCGAGACCATGCTTTCCCTCCGGCAGGTCCTGCCCGACATGGCGATAGCACCGGCGCTCTCGGCAGCACATCTGGCCGCCATCCTGTTCCCGCCTGCCCTGAGGCGGCTCTACATCGTCCACGACAAGGATCCGGCCGGTGACTCCGCGCGGGACACGTTGCTTGAACGGGCGAACGCAGAGGGGATCGAGGCCATTCCATTGTCGCCAGCGCTCGGGGACTTTAACGAGGATCTCCAGCGGCTCGGTATCCATGCGCTCCGGACGGGTGTTCGAGTGCAACTCGCCCCGGAGGACGTGGCGCGCTTCCTGAGCCTGACCCCATAGCCGGAACGGGCTGAACCGCGAGACGTGGCCGCCATGCCCGTAAGGATACGTCCGTAACGGCAAGAGGACCGCGCCTTGCGCCTTCGAGAGGGCGATCGGCCGTCAGCCGGGCCGGATCGGCAATGGCTGCCGCCGACGATTTTCCGGCGCGGCTTTCGGGCCGCTTTCCATCGCGAGGCAAAATCGCCGGCTTATCGCCATCCTCCGCTGGCGCTGCGGCCCTCTACGCTTTCCGGCATGGTCTTGTCCCGAAACCGGTTCCCACTTTCGGGGACCATGCCCGCGCTCCGGGTGCAGGTCCGTCCCGCTCGACGGCTTCGTCGCCATGAAGGCCGCCGCGGCAGGCGGTCCAAACCGACGGAGCATCCCATGAGCGCGCATGACGACCACGAGCCGCACCACGTGTCATCCCCGACCGACCACCTGATCCAGGAATTGCAGCTCCACGGTTACCGTCCTTCCGAGGACGAGCGCGACCAGCGCCCGCCACCGGAGGACCGCCTTATCGAAGGCGCCATCGCCGACATCTTCGACGTCCTCGTCGCCACGATCACCGACACCAGCCTCGATACCGACCTCCCTGATCTCCTCTGGTCGACCGTCAACATGTTCCACCGCGCCGTGGACCGGATCGAGCAGAAGCTTGACGTCAACGAGCAGGCCCAGAAGCAGCTTCAGCATGAACAGGACGGCTCCGAGGTGAAGTCCCTCGAGCTCGAGCGTCTGATCGACATCGGCATGAACCTGATCGGCCGCCGCGACGGCATGGAAACCTTCCGCGAGGCCGCCGCCGAGCGCTACCGTATCGCCACCGGCTCGCCCTGGACGCCACGGGCCGGATCACGGGTCAACCATCGCCACCTCACCGCATCGCTGATCGATAGCCGGGATTTCCTCGCCGCCCGGCGGCGCGCTGATAGCGAGGTGCTCGTGCCCGCCGGGCCGAAGATTGCCTTCTCGGGCGGGGACACCGCCGATCACAGGCAGATCTGGGCCAAGCTCGACCAGATCCACGCCAAGCACCCGGACATGGTGCTCCTGCATGGCGGCTCCCCAAAAGGCGCCGAAAAGATCGCGTCCCTCTGGGCCGACAGCCGCAAGGTCCCGCAGGTGGCCTTCAAGCCCGACTGGACGAAGCACGCCAAGGCCGCGCCCTTCAAGCGCAACGACCAGATGCTGAACGTCGTGCCGATCGGGGTCGTGATCTTTCCCGGCACCGGCATTCAGGACAATCTGGCCGACAAGGCCCGCAAGATGGGCATTCCGGTCTATCGGTTCGGGTCTGGTGGCGCATAAGCGCCGCCACCCCCCCCGCCTTGAATGTGATGGCAAACTCTCTATTTTGCTATCAATGCTATCAGCCTTACTGGAGACGCCATCATGCCAGCAGTGACGATTCGTAACCTCTCCGAGGCGACGCACCGTGCCCTCAAGGTGCGCGCGGCACAGCATGGCCGCAGCACCGAAGCCGAGATGCGCGAGATCCTGGAGACCGCCGTTCGCCCTGACACGCGCCTCCGGCTCGGAACGGCGCTCGCGGAACGCAGCCGCCGGCTGGGGCTGACAAATGAGGATATCGACGCCCTCAGCCCGGCGCGTGACAGGACACCTGCCGAGCCCATGAGCTTCGAATGATCCTTCTCGACACCAATGTCATCTCGGAGGCGATGAAGCCCACGCCCGACGACACCGTACGGGCGTGGCTCGACGAGCAAGCGGCCGAGACGCTCTATCTCTCCAGCGTCACCATCGCCGAACTGTTGTACGGCATCGGTGCGCTGCCCGCGGGCAAGCGCAAGGACCGGCTCACCGAGGCCCTGGACGGGGTGATGGAGTTGTTCGCCGACCGTGTCTTGCCTTTCGATATCGCTGCCGCACGACGCTATGCCGACCTCGCCGTGAAAGCGCGCGCGGCCGGGAAGGGCTTTCCGACGCCCGACGGCTATATCGCCGCGATCGCCGCTGCGCACGGGTTCACTGTGGCATCGCGCGACACGAGCGCATTCAACGCCGCCGGTGTGGCGGTCATCAATCCGTGGAACGTGGACAACTGACGACCTGCCACCGGCAGCAGGTGTTGGACCTGGCAACCCAGCGGAAGCGACCTGTGCGGCAACCCGCCATCAAGGTCTCCTGATCGGACGACCATCCCCGTTTCACGACGCTGATCCTTGGGTCCAGCCGATGGCCTGACGCCATCAACCCATGAAGGGTCGGACAACGCTGCGCGTGCCGCCGCTCCGGCTGCGCCTCACGCGGTGATTGCGGCCACCGGCCGGCCTTTTCGGGCGCCTGTCAGCGGGGGATGGACCTCCGCTCGCGCAGGAGCCAGGTCGATGTCCGCCCAGATCGCTCACGCCTTCGCCTTCAGCCTCGCCACCACCCTGATGGCCACCGTCGTCATCTTCCGCGCCGGTGACGGCACGCTCTCCGTCGCCCCGGCTGCCGAATATGACGGCGACGAAGCCGCCATCGTCCGCGAAATCGACCCCTTCGCCTCCTGAGAGGCGAGCGGGCGGCCATGAACGGCGGAGACGGCGTGCGCTCGTGCTGTGACGCCAACGCCAATACCGGAGGTGCATCGGGGTGGTGAGGCGCATCGGTCTGATTTTATGGAGCCGCCCCCATGATCTTCATCGGCATTTTACTCAGCATGACGACGATCGCATTCCTCTGCTGGCTGCTCTTCACGCTGGCGGTATTCGCGTTGCCGCTGTTTGTGGGCATCACGGCGGGCACATGGACCTATGGAACCGGCGCCGGATGGCTCGGCGCTATCCTTGTCGGCTTTGCTGCCGCAGCCCTGACCTTCGGCCTCGGCAGTTTCCTTCTCTCCGCCATCCGTACGACCTGGGCGCGCCTGCTCATCGCCGCCGCATTCGTCGTCCCGGCTGCAGCGGCAGACTTCCACGCCACCCATGGCATCGTGAAGCACACCATGTCCTTCCCAGCCGTGGCAGATGGTGTTTTCGATCCTCGGAGCCGCCGCCGTTGGCATTGCCGCCTTCGTGCGCATCACCGGAAGGAAGACGTTCGGCCCCCTATGACGGGCACAGCTCCCCTTCCTGACACCGCGATATCCGTTCGGCGCACCAGACAGCGAACGGCATAGCGTCCGCGTCAGCCGGCTGGGCCGGGAGGGAGCGGAAGTCCAGAGCGTCCGTTTCGCCATGCTGTACGGCAGGGTTGGCGCGCGCGACGAACGGCGGCCGCGTCGCAGCCGAAAGACCCCTCGGGGCAGAGCATCCGCGACGTTGGCGGGACGGGGAATGGGCAAATTGACCAGCCTAAGGGTATCGTCCGCCGATGCTGGCCGGTCGGGCCTCTATATCCGGCGCGAGGCCAAACCATCTCCCTCATCCATCCGCCCGTGCCCGCTCCAAACGGCCTCCTCAATGGCCTGATCTGGCCGAAGGATGGCTTCGCCTCGAGCGCCTATGCCACAACGGCTGGTTCCGACTTCCTTCCCCTGCCGACGCCACCCCGCGCGCTGCGCGGGGCCCCGGATCGCCGTCATTCCTCGCGAAGCAACAAAGTCGCACCTGGGCCGTCCTTCGCTGCGCTGCGGTCGCAATCCTCACCCCATCGCGCGAGCGCGACGGGGACCCCGAGGCGATGTGGCGTCGCTCGCCTCCGGCCTTTCGATCGCCATCGAGGCCGCAATGGTGCGGGCTCAGAAGACTGGACGGAGACGGAACATGGCCACCATCGGCACCTTCAAGAAGACCGGCACCAACGAGTTCACCGGCGACATCGTCACCCTCAGCGTGCAGGCCCGGGGCGTGCGCATCATCCCCGACACCCGCGCCACCGGCGAGAACGCCCCCAGCCACCGGGTCCTGGTCGGCCGCGCCGAGATCGGGGCCGCCTGGTCCAAGCGCTCCACCGAGGGCCGCGACTATCTCGGCCTCAAGCTCGACGATCCGAGCTTCAACGCTCCGATCTACGCCAACCTGTTCGACGACGAGGACGGCGAAGGCTTCTCGCTGATCTGGTCGCGCCCCAACGGGCGCCGGAGTGACTAAGACTCGCCCGGATCAGGGCCCCGGCCTCACCGGCCGGGGTCCGCTGGAGGAACGTCACTTATCGTCAGGCGGCAGAACCAACTCGACATGGCTCACATCGAGGGCCCGCGCCAACTCGTAGAGCGTGATGATCGTCGGGTTGCGACGGCCTCGCTCGAGACCACTCAGATATTGCTGGCTCAGACCCGAACGCTCGGCAACCTGTTCCTGCGTCAGGTCCCTTACCTGACGCAGGCGGGCGAAATTTCGTCCGACCAGCTTGCGCATATCCATGCGCAGACCGATCGCAATTCCGTCATGCCAAGTTTATCAACTATAATATGTAAACACATCTGGCCGCATGGGACGTGATCCGTACGGCCAGAGCTGGCAGCGTCAAACGGCGGTGTGAGCGCTCGCGACACGATGGAGGCCAAAGGCGATGTGGTTGCGCTGGATATAGCCGACCGCCCTTATGTCGCCGGCCCGAAGCGCACCCACGATTTCGTTGAGTTCACTGGCGAGATCGGCGAGTTGCTCTTCGAAGAAGGCTTCGATCACACTGTACCAAATGCGTGAGGCTTGGAAGTAATAGCGCTCATGAGTCTCACGCAAAGCGAGATTCGCGATCAGCCGGTTGGTGGTGTGATGGAGCTCGTGATTCAGCTGCCAGAACGCCTCCATGTCCCGTTGGCCTTTCAGGGCTCCCAGTCGGTCCTGAAGCGCCAGGATCGTGGAGAGGGCGTGAGGCACCTCTTCTTCCGCAGGGAACTCGCCCATCATTTCGCTCAGGCGTAGCCGAAACGCATAAATATCGCGGAACGCGTTCGGGTCGACGCCCGTCACCATGGTTCCTACGCCGTTGCGGGTCTCGGTGAGACCATCATATTCCAGCCGCTGCAGCGCCTGGCGCACCGGCGTGCGACTGACCGTGAACTCTTCGGCGAGTTCGTGCTCGCCAAGCAGCATGCCGGGCGGGTAGCGCAACAGACAGATCCGGTCGCGCAAGGCGCGGTAGATGTCCGTCACCTGGCCGCGCGGGGCTCGTGTCCTTGAGTTTTCGCTCGTCGCGCTTTCGCTCACTCAATGCTCCCGAAGCAGAATGCCATAATCATCCCGCTGGTCCGCGATCCCGGCAAGACGCAGGCAGTCCCACATCATCGCCTGATTGCTGGTCACGACCGGTTTGCCGAGCCGGCGCTCGAGTTCCTCGATAATGTCGAGAGAGCGTAAAGCGCCACAGCTAATGAAAAGCGCCTCGGCGTCGCTGCGATCGACGCTCAGCGCAAAATCCAGAATGGCTTCCGGCGTCACCCTCACCATATCGGCATCCTTCTCGATGCCCAATCCCTGCATGTGAACGATCTCGAAGCCGCGCGCCGCCATGTAGCTGCGCTCGATGGCATCGACCTCGGCAAGATAGGGCGTGGCAATGGCAATGCGGCTCACCTTCAGTGCCTTCAGTGCACGCATAACCGCGGTGATCAACGAAGTTGCCCTGGCGGTGGGCTTGCCCCGGTTCAGTTCAGCAAACACCTGATCCTCTCCGATGACGACGCTGCCCGAGGTGCAGGCATAACAGACGACATCGAGCGGCTCCTCCGGCAGGAGCAGGCTGGCGGCATCGCCAATGCCCGAGGCCATGGCCGCCAGTGTATCGACGCTGACCCGGTTCGCCATGGATGCGCGCGTGAAGTGAATGCCCACCCCCTTTGGCCGGAGCGTGAACATGTCGTCCTCGATGGTCTGTTCCATCGCCAACAGCACGAACCCGATCTTTGCCCGGTGATGGCGACCCGCATCGCTCTTGATCTCACGCACGACCTTGCTCCCTTGATGTATGCAGCTATGGAAGAAGTCCCAGCCAGAACAGTCAACATTCTTGTATTGACAACGTAATTCACGCCTCTCTATCGTGAGACACACCATAGCTGCATACAGGTCGGCAAATGACAAGCCCCTTTGAGATGCGCACGCATCTTCTCGCCCGGTCTCTCGAGAGCGCCGGCCTCGGACTGGCCCTGCTTAGTGATCCGGACTCGATCGCCTATTACGGCGGCTACTGGAATTATCTCGGCATGGAATTCGGGCGGCCGACACTAATGATCATGCGTCCCGGTCAGGCTCCGGTGATCCTCACTCCGCTGATGGAATCGGACATGTGCGCCGCCATGAGCTGGGTCGGGGACATCCGACCCTGGACCGACGGCGGCCGGGAATGGCGGGACCTGCTCATTGGCCTGTTGGGCAGCCCCGCAACGGCCACGCAGATCGGGATCGAAGCGGCCCGGCTGCCGAATGTGATCGCCGCCGAGATCCGCGAGCAACTTCCCGCGCGCATCCTGACGGATATTGCGCCGCTGATCGCCGAGCAGCGCATGATCAAGTCTCTGGACGAAGTCGCCATCATGCGCCAGGCCGGCGAAGTTGCCATCGCCATGATGGATGCAGCTGCGGACGCGATCGGTCCCGGTGTGCCCGAATATGAGATCGCGCTCGCCGCCATGCAGGCCGGCACGCGCCGGGCCGCTTCCCTGCTGCGCGATCCGCAGGACCGTTATGTCTCGCCACTGATCCACAATCTGCAGATCCTGCAGTCAGGCACGGACACCTGCATGGTCCATAGGCGCGCCGGCGTGCGCCGGCTGAAGTCCGGCGATCCTGTCTATCTGTGCTTCTGCGGTATGGTGAGTTTCCGCAACTACAAGCTCGGCTTCGACCGCCAGTTCTTCGTGCAAACTGTGACTGACGAACAGGCGCGCATCCAGGAGGCCTCCTTGGCTGCCCAGCGCGCCGCGCTGGCCGCGATCCGCCCCGGCATACGCTGCGAGGCAGTCAACGCCGCTGCGGAAGAGGCCTATGCGGCGGCCGGCTTTTCTCCGGGCTATCGCACCGGCCGCTCGGTCGGCATGTCGCTGCTGGAGGCGCCGGAACTCAAGCGCGGCGAGACACGCGAGCTACGGGCCGGCATGACCTTTGCCGTCGACGGCGGCATTACCGTGCCCGGCAAGGGCGGCGGACGCATCGGCGACTCCATCGTCGTGACCGAGGACGGTTTCGACTATCTCACGCCCTATCCCCGCGACCTGAAAGTTCTTTGAGGAAGGGGCCGTAGACGCGAGGATGAAACGTGACGGGGACCGCTTTCACCCGGGATCGCGGCCATCAGGATGTCTCGGCGGGGACCGGCGGCATCAGGTCTACCGCGCCCTGAAGACACGGGCGCTGCTCTACAGGTTCCGTCCTGGGCAGCATCTGGCCGTCGTCGAACTGTCGGATCAGCTGAAGGTCAGTAATACGCCCGTGCGCGAGGCGCTGATCCGCCTGCATGCCGAAGGCCATATTGCCGCTGTTCCCGCGCGAGGTTTCTTCGCTCGCGAACTGCGCCTGCGCGAGATGCAGGAAATCCATGACCTCCTGCAACTTCTCCTCCGACACAGCCTCGAAATAGTGGCTCGTCCGGCATCATTGCGAACCTTGCCCGGTCTGGGGCCTCCTCCCTTGACGCCGTGCGATCCAAGGACGGCCATTGCGCTGGCCTGCCGGACCGAAGCCCTCTTCATCGGCATGAGCCGATGGACGGGTAGCGATGTCATTGAGCGCAACGTGATCGATCTCTGCGAGCGGACCCATCATGTTCGCCGCTGTGCCTATCGATCATCCGATCTGACCGTGCCGCTGCATGCCTCACTCACCGCCCTCGCCGCCGCGCTGGTCGACGGAAAAATGGGGGCGGCTGTGATCGCTCTGAATGATCATTTCAGCGTTCTTGAGGCGGCGCTGCCGGATCTGGTCATGCGCGCGCTCGCGACGTCCTTGATGCAGGACTAACGCGTGTGATCGGGAAGGACATCACCTCGATCACGTCATGCCCGGAAAGGCGGTCACTGTGGATCTCAATGTCCCCACTGATCGTCCGCCTTCGCAATCGAGCTTGATCGTACCCGCACCATCCCCCGCAGTAAATTTTACCTGGGGACATCTTACGCCGCCAGCCTGTACGGCCGCACCAGGATATCCGCCGGCATACCCCACTCCTTGCTCAACTTGCCGATCATATCGACGGTCAGGGCTCGCTTGCGGCGCAGGACTTCCGATGCGCGCGGTGCGGAGCCGAGCAGTGCGGCAAGATCCTGCTGCGTTCGCCCGGTCGCTTCAAGGAAAGCACGCAGCGCCTCTACGGGGTCGGCATCCGGCAGCGGGAAGTGCCGCTCCTCATAGGCCGCGATGAGGTCCGAGAGCACGTCGAAGCGGTCTCCTTCCATTGAATCCGGCTCAGGCTGCCGCTCGAAATAGCGCGTTACCTCGGCCAGCGCCCACTCATAGTCCCCGTCGGTCTTGATCGGTCGAATGTCCATCAAACGGTCTCCGGATCTATGGCGTCATATTCAGCGTGAGTGCCCACGAACTTGATCAACACCCGACGGAATGGATAGGCGACGTGGACGATGAGTCGGAACTTGTCACCACCGACATCAAAGATCAGGCGGCTGTCCCCTACGAAATCCACGATAGTCCCGAAGGTCGCTTTCACGTCCTGAGGGCCTGCCCACGCGGCCTTCGCCACGCGGGCATGCCAGAGCACGAGTGGCGTCTCAGCTTGCGGATAGCGTTCCCAGAAAAGCTCGAGAGTCCGGCGAGCGATGATCTGCATAGGAGCTTATAGCGAATTCCCGAATCGGGAACACGATAATTTCCCAGATCGGGAAATCCATCTCAACAGGGGCACCACTCGGAGTTGGACCGTATCCGTAGCGGCCGTATAGCTAATGCGCATAGAGCTCCCGCCGTTCCGACAGCGGAGGCGGCATGCCGGGACCGTCATCCATCTCATCTTTGGGCTCGATCCAGCCGGCCAGACCGACCCGCTCCAGCGCGGCGCCGGTCGCCAGGAGTTTCATATCCCGATAGTGCGCTCCGATCAGTTGCACCCCGATCGGCAGGCCATCACCGTCCCGACCGATGGGAACGGATAGCGCGGGGTGACCGGTCAAGTTGAAGAGACAGGTGAAGTGAGACAGTGCATTGCCGACAGGCACCGCAACGCCCGCTAGCGTCACCTGCTTCTGATCCAGAGCCGGCGCGACGATCGGCGTCGTCGGCGTCATCAGCACATCGATATCCTTGAGCCGCTCACTTATCTCGGCCTTCTTCGCGGCGAACAGCCGGAGCGCCTGCACATAATGCTCGGCCAGGATGAACTGGCCCTGAAGCAGCCCCTCACGCACATCCTCGCCATACAGATCGAACCGGCGCTGGAGATTTGTCCGGTGCCAGGCAAAAGCCTCGACGAGCTGGACGGCCAGCGAGGCCGTACGCACATGGGTAGCGTCTGGCATCACCACGTCGATTATATGGGCCCCGAGCCGGCGGCATTCCGTGATCAGCTGATGCACGCGCAGGGCAATGTCGGACGTCGTATCCTCAAGATAGGCTCCTCTGGGTACGCCGATGCGCAGGCCATGCAGCGAGTTGCCACGCTCGGAATGATCGGCGTTCGCTACCGAGACGGCCTCACCCGCCTCGCGAATGGTGAGGAACACCTCGGCCGCGTCCCCGCAGCTTCGGGCAAGAATCCCGGCATGATCCAGCGACCAGCAGAACGGTACCACACCCTTCAGACTGATCTGTCCGCGGGTCGGCTTTAAGCCGACAAGACCACACAGGCTGGCGGGAACGCGCACCGAGCCGCCCGTATCGGTGCCGAGCGCGAACATTGCCGTCCGGTTGGCGACCGCAACGGCGGAGCCGCTGGAGGATCCGCCCGCCAGGCGGCCTGGATGATGCGGATTTGCCGGTGTGCCGAAGATAGGGTTGGCGCCGGTGATGCCATAGCAGAACTCGTGCAGATTGTTCTTTCCCAAAAGGATGGCGCCAGACGCCTTGAGGCGTTCAAGCGCCTGCGCGTCTCTGACCGGCCGGTAATCATGCATGGCGCGCGAACCGGCCGTGGTCGGCAACGTTACTGTGTCGAACACATCCTTGCAGGAGAAGGGGATGCCGGCGAGGCGCCCCGATGCGCCAGCCTCTTCCACCCGGCTAGCGCACGCCAGAGCCTCCTCCGCTCCGATCGAGACATAGCTGAGATCGCGGCTATTGCGGGCTTCGGCTCGCGCCAGAAACGCCACGGTCACCTCTTCCGGCCGAACCTCCCCGGAGACCATCAGCCGCCGGAGCTTGCGCAAGGACAGACGCGTGAGGTCGCTCATTGGCCTGTTTCCTGGAAAGGGGGGATTGCCGGTCCGATGTCGGCGAGATCGTGATCAGCGAGCCTCCGCAAGCCCGCCAGCAGATCGCCCAGGCCACTGACGAGGCCATGCCCCGCCCCGTGTACCAGCGGCGCCAACGTCGCTACGGGCCAATCACGCCCGGCAAGCCGCGCGGCGACGTTGGCAAGGAAATCGGCGTCGGGCCAGTCCTGACGGCTCATCTGCGTGCTCCTGCCGATCGCGCCGAGCGAGAGATCAGCATCGCTGTGAGCATGACGATGGTGACGAGGAACACCATGAGCGTGGCTGCGGCGAGCACCGCGGGACTCAACTGGTCCCGCACACCCGACCACATCTGCAACGGAATAGTGCGCTGGTCATAGCCAGCCAGGAACAGGGCGATGACGGCTTCATCGAAGGACGTGACAAAGGCGAACAGGGCGCCTGAGGCGATACCGGGCGCGATCAGCGGCAAGGTCACCTTGAAAAAGGCGGATAAGGGCGGCGAGCCCAGAATGGATGCGGCTCGCAGCAGGCGCTCGTCAAAGGTGGTGAGCGTGCTGCCGACCGTCACCACCACATAAGGCGCCGCCAGTGCGGTATGGGCCAGGATGATGCCGGTGAAGGACTGAGTGAGCCCCAGCGGCGCCAGGAAGAAATAGACCCCCGTGGCGAACAGGATGACCGGCACCACCAGCGGCGACGCGATCATGACAGCCAACATCTTGCGCGGTCGTGTCGGTAGCCGCCGCAATCCAAGCGCCGCCATCGTGCCGAAAAGGGTTGCCAGCGGTGTGACGACGGCCGCGATGCCCAGGCTGTTGCACAGCGCCAGCCGCCACTGCGCGCTTTCCGCAATTTCCCGGTACCAGCGCAGCGACCACCCAGCAGGATCAAGCTGGAGCATGGCCGGCGTGAAGGAGAAATACGGCTCCGGATTGAAGGACAGCGGCACGATCACGAGGAGCGGCAGGACAAGGAAGGCCGCGATCAGGCCGCAGAGAAGATAGAACGCAAAACGGGCGAGCCGGTTCATGCGCGCAGCCCTCCGCGTTCGGCGAGGCGCGGCAGCGTCAAAGCGAGGAGCAGAACCGCAAGCAGGAGTAACGTCCCAAGAGCGGCCGCCAAGCCCCAGTTCAGGCTCCTCTGCATGTGGAAAGCGATCTGATTGCTGATGAGCTGGCCGGTTCGTCCTCCCACCAGGGCCGGGGTGACGTAATAGCCAAGCGACAGAATGAAGACGAGCAGACCGCCGGCGGCGACACCGGGATAGGTCAGCGGAAGATAGACGCGTGCGAAGGTCCGCATTGGATGCGCTCCCAGGCTTGCTGAGGCGCGCACATAGGACGTCGGCAGTCCCGCCATCACCGAATAGAGCGGAAGCACAAAGAAGGGCAGCAGCACGTGAACCATGACGATGATGGTCCCCGTCATGTTGTAGATCAGGTCCAGACGGCCGGTCTCGCCAATGAGGCCCGTCGCGAGGAGCCCTTCATTGATGACGCCGCGCCGTTGCAGCAGCACGATCCAGGCCGTGGCGCGCACCAGCAATGAGGTCCAGAACGGCAGCAGCACCAGGAAGAGCAGCAGCGCACGTAGTGAGGGGCCCGCCGCCGCCATGGCATAGGCATAGGGATAGCCGAGCAGCGCACAGATGAGTGTTACAAGAGCAGCAACCCAGGCTGTGCGCAGGAAGAGATCGACATAAAGTCGCCGCGCTTCCTCCTGCCGAACCATTGCTCCATCAGGCGTTACGGTCAGATCCAGTGCATTGAGCAGATGTTGTCCCGTCCAGGGCGAGGTGACGCGCGCCAGAATCTGCCAGAGGGCGGGATCGCTCCAGCCTGGATCGATCCGCGAAAGCTCGGCGTCAGGCTCCCGCTCCAGATGTCGAACGGTAACGTCGATCAGCACACGAAGCCCATTCCGCTCGCGGTTGAGACGCTGGGCGAGCCGACCGATCTGGTTGGTCGCGCTCGCCTCCCGCAAATCCGCCGAGACTGCGTCAAAGGCCACCTGCCGAACACCGGCTCCGTCCCATTGAGCGAGGGCCTGTCGCGTACGCGGCATGAGATCGGCGATTTCCGGGTCATGGACGCTGCGCACGAGCATGGTCGCGATGGGCGCCAGGAAGGCGATCACGATGAAGGCGACCAGGGGAAGCACGAGCGCCCAGCCGGCGCGGGAGGGCGAGACCGCGTTCATTGGACCAGCCACGCCGCATATCGTTCATTGATCGCGTCGCCATGAGCGGTCCACCAGGCGGCGTCGAAGGCCAGGGCGTTGTTGAAATTAGCCGGTGCCGTTGGAAGCGTGGCGGCGATCGCCGGCGCGATCAGCGGCTGGGAGGATCGACGCACAGGACCATAGGCGATGTATTTGGTCTGCTCGGCCAGCGGACCGGTTCCAGTGGCAAAGCGTACGAAATCAGATGCGGTGTTCTTGGCTTGGGTGCCGGCGACAACGGCATAGTAATCCGCGTTCCAGATCTGCCGATCCCAGATGATCTTCAGCGGCTTGGCGTCGTCCGAGATCGCCGATTGCACCCGGCCATTATAGGCGGCGGACAGCGCGACCTCTCCATCGGCGAGAAGCTGGATCATCTGCGCCCCGGTCTCCCAGAAGACGGCGTGATCCTTGATCGTGTCCAGCTTGGCGAAGGCACGGTCGAGACCTTCTGGCGTTGCGAGGACACGATAGACCTCGGAGGGCGTCACGCCATCGGCCATCAACGCCCATTCAAGTATGGCGTGAGGACGCTTCGGCAGCCCCCGCCGGCCCGGAAACCTCTCCAGATCGAAGAAGTCCTCGATCCGGCTGGGCTTGGCACTGGGAAAGGCCGGATCGCTGAAGGCCAGCACATTGGACCAGATGACCGTACCGACACCACACTCATGCAGGGACCCGGCAACGAAGTCCTTGATGGCCGGAACCCCATCGGAGCCTGCCGGCAGTTGCGCCGGATCGACCTTCTCGAACAGTCCGTCGGCGCAACCACGATCAAGATCCTGCAACTCGACATCAACGATGTCCCAGTTCACCGTGCCCGAACGGACCTGGGCGGTGAGCTCGGCAAGTCCCCCATTGTAATCGACCGACTTGATCGTCACGCCGGTTCTGGCGGTGAACGGATCGTACTGCGACTTGCTCTGGCTTGCCGTGTATTGACCGCCGAAGGAAGCGACGGTCAGAGCGTCCGCCGCGCTCGCGGGGCCAGAAGCAATCAGAAGGCAGAGAACGGCAGCGGACGACACTTGCGGGCACGCGATAACCATGGTGAACCTCCTTAAGATGGGAAGGGTGCGCTCAGGCGGCGAAGGCCCGGGCGTCCTCTCGGCAGAAGCCGAGAGCGATGGTCGCGCCGCGCTCAGGGCGCGCGCTCTGGCCGCAATTGGGCAGTTTCCAGATGATCTCGGTGCCGTCGCGCATCCGGCAGCGCAAGCGGGAAACCTCCCCGAGATAGGTGATGTCGGCGACCTCCACCTCGACCGATGATCCCTCCCCAGTCTGGGCCGGTCGAAGACGCTCGGGCCGGACCGCGAGGTTCACGCGGTCGCCGATGCGCGCGTCGGCGATGTTCCGCGCTTCAAGGACCGCGCCATCGGCGCAGCGGACATGGCAGAACTCGGTATTGGCGGCGATCACCATGCCGGTGATGCGGTTGTTTTCGCCAATGAAACCGGCCACGAAGGCGGTGCGCGGTGCCTCATAGAGCTCAGAGGGCGTTCCGATCTGGGCAACCCGCCCCGTCTCGAACACCGCGACGCGGTCCGAGAGCGACAGAGCTTCGCTCTGGTCGTGGGTGACATAGACGATGGTCGGCCGCAGCTCGCGATGTAGTCGAAGGATCTCGTCCTGCATCTGTTCGCGCAGTTGCTTGTCGAGCGCGCCGAGCGGCTCGTCCATCAGCACGAGCTGCGGCTTGTAGATCAGCGCCCGAGCCACGGCGATGCGCTGCTGCTGCCCGCCGGACAGCTGCGCCGGGCGCCGATCCCGCATGCCATCCAGGCGGATGAGCTGCAGCGCCCAGGCGACACGCTCGGTGATCTCGGATTTGCGCCAGCCGCGAGCCTGGAGTGGATAGGCCAGGTTCTCGCCGACGGTCAGGTGCGGGAACAGCGCATAATGCTGGAACACCATGCCGATATTACGCTTATAGGGTGGCAGCCTGGACACGTCGCGCCCGCCAATCTCGATTGTCCCGGCGCTCGGCGGCTCGAAGCCGGCGAGCATCATCAGTAGGCTGGTCTTGCCGGAGCCTGAGGGACCGAGAATAGTCAGGAACTCGCCCGGGTGAACGTCGAGATCAAGCGCGTCCACCACCTTGGTGACGCCATCATAGCTCTTGTCGACGCAGCGCAGCACCAGAGCTTCCGCCTGGGTCCCGTTGCCTGATGGCGCCAGCGCGCTCGTGACCTTCATCAGCATGGGCACCCTCAATCGTGATCACCCAGCATGAAGCTGGTGATGCGGTTGAGGGTGCGGGCAATGTGGTTGCGCCGGATGAAGCCCACCGCGCGGATATCGCCGGCGGCGAGCGAGGCCAGAATCTCCGTGATCTCGTCTGCTTGTGCCGCGACCTCAGCTGCCCAGTTGAGTTCAGGAAGGATCTCGAGATAGGCGCGGATCGTCTTGTAGTAGAGAACCTCGGAAACCTGCCGGTATTCGGCATTGCCGGAAAGATGCAGGATCTCGTCCTGAAGCCGGTGGCTGATCTGGGCCAAGGCGCGCACATCGACCTGACCGCTCAGCGGTTGGCATTCGGCCAGAAGCTCGCGGAGCGTCGCGGCAATGGCGTCGAGCATGGACGCTGGGTTGAGGTCGCCGAGCAGTTCGGCAAGCTTCATGCGCAGCGCATAGGCATCGCGCAGGGATTTGAGTTCCACCGACGTTACCATCGAGCCGACATTGGGTGTGGTCTCGATCAGCCCTTCATTCTCCAGCGCCTGCATCACCCGCCGCATGGGGGTGCGGCTGACACCGAATTCGCGCGCGAGTTCGGCTTCGCTGAGTGCCGTCCCGGGCGGGTAAATCAGAAGACAGATGCGGTCGCGCAAAGCGCGGTGGATCGCGGAAAACCGCTCCCTCGGCGTGGGTCGGCTCTCAACAGTCACTGTCATGGCGGCCTCCTGTTGCCCAATTGGTACATCTTAAAATATGTATCGTCAACGACAGCGTTCCGGATTCGATAACCGGTATACTGGTTTGCGTTGGTTTAAGTAAGTTTTTGAAATGTCTGGTACATTCCCGAAAGTAATTTGCTATCGACAGCTCCCGCCGCGAAAATTCCTCGCTATCACGCGCGGGAATGCGAAGACGGATAATGTCGATGAGAGGATCTGAATCGGGGGTGCGGGCGGCCAAGCACGATTTCTCGCCGACCTATGACCAGCCTTGGCCGCAGGCCTATTACCTGGCCCATCTCGCTCTCGACTACATGATCTGCGACCGTGCCAAACCGGTGTTCGAGACCATCATTACGCGCCTCCGCCACCAGCGGCCGCATCGACCTCTCAAGATCGTGGATATCGGTGCATCCTACGGG
Organism: Ancylobacter sp. TS-1; assembly: GCF_009223885.1. Classification (NCBI taxonomy): domain Bacteria; kingdom Pseudomonadati; phylum Pseudomonadota; class Alphaproteobacteria; order Hyphomicrobiales; family Xanthobacteraceae; genus Ancylobacter; species Ancylobacter sp. TS-1. Next base: position 3,596,297 of record NZ_CP045144.1, on the reverse strand, counting down.
CTCAACGCGGCCCTGCTGCGCGCTCCGCTCACGTTGGACGATCTCTACGCCGCCTATACCCTGGCGGATGGGCCGCTGGCGTCGCAAAGCCTTGAGGATCACGAGGCCTTCTTCACGCGCCAGAAGCTGCGGGAGGACCTTGAGATCGTGGGGCTGGATCCCAGCCGCCAGGCGTTGCGCTACGCCCATGACGTCGGCCTGATTGGAGCAGCCGTGACAGCCAATCTGGAGACCGAGGAACTCACCCCAACGGACCGTGAAGCTCTCCGTGACGCGGATCTGATCATCAGCACGGGCTGCGTCGGCTATGCGACCGTCCGAACATTCAAACGGGTCTACGAGGTGACCGCCGCGTCCCGCCCTTGGGTGGCGAGCTTCGCGATGCATCCCTTTGGCTATGGGGACATTGCCTCGATGCTGGCGGGGTTCGGTCTCGTCACCACCGAGTGCCCACACCTTCGACAACGCCAGCGTCGGTTCTCGACCGCGCAGGAGCGCGCCTCCATCCTCGCCTTGATGGCCGAGCAAGGCATGGATGATCGGCTGGAGCGTACGACCGGCTATATCTACGCCGCCTTCCACCTGTCGACGCCTCGCGAGGACGACGCATGAAGGCACAGCGGGATATTCCCGCCATTGCGCAGCGCCTGGATCCCTTCCTGCTGAAACATTGGCGGTTCATTCTAGCCGCGGCGGAAGAGGGCAGCTTCCGACGAGCAGCGGACCGGCTGGGGGTACAGCAATCGACGCTGAGCCGGCGTATTCGTGACATTGAGGATGCCATGGGGGCCACCCTTTTTGCCCGGTCCCATGCCGGCGTGCGGCCGACTTTCGCGGGACGTCGTCTGCTCGGACCCGCGCGGGAGATTCTGGCACAGGCATCGCAGGCCGCACTGGCGGTGGAGCGCGCTGGAACCGCGCAGGATGGCGTACTTCGCATCGGCCTACCCCCGATCACTCCGGGCGCCCGCCTCACGCAGTTGCTTCATCGCTTCCTACAGGTCTGTCCGCACATCCGTGTCGAACTCGTCGACACAGATCCGGCGTCGCAATGTCAGGCGGCTCGGCGGCATGAACTTGATGTCGTAATTCAAGCCGGGGTACCAGCGCTGAAGGGCGAGGCCGAACTCGATCTGTGGGACGAGCCTGTGCTCATCGTCATGGCCGAGCGGGATGTTCTCGCCGCGTCGCCCGCGATTGACCTCGACGAACTGGCCGGGCGACATTTCATTTTCATGGCGGGCGACCCGGCCCTGCCCGTTTTCCGAAACCTCCTGGCCCACGTGCCTACTGTTTGTTTCTCGGTTGAGCCGCTCGCCCGGGAGACAAGCCTCCTGCAACTGGTCGCGCTTGGACAGGGCCTGACGCTGACGACCGTTTTCGTGTCATCTCATGCACCGGTCACCTGCCGTCCTCTCACAGGACAGGGATTGCCGCTTGGTGCCGTCTGGTCACGCTCGAATCCCAACCCGGCTCTGACGCGGTTTTTGTCCGTCGCGCGCGAACTCAGGAAATACCCGAGCCACCGGTGCGCCGTCCGGACGTGATCTCAAGACATTCGGTTGTCGTGTCACTTGATCCGGCTCGCGCCTGCGGCGCGCCTTCGCTTGGGCTCTGGCGCCATCTCGTTCGCCATGCCGTCCGGCTCGACAAGCGCCACATGGCTCACGCTCAGGGCCAGCGCGATCTCGTAAAGTGTGATGATCGTCGGATTCTTGAGGCCGCGCTCAACGTCGGACAGATATTGCTGGCTGAACCCCGAACGCACGGCAAGCTCCTCCTGAGTCAGCTTCTGAGCCTGACGCAGGCGCGCGAGATTGCGGCCAACCAGCTTGCGCATGTCCATGGCGCAAGCGGTCGCGGATTCCGACGATCAAGTTTATCAACTATAATATGTAGCGATTAATCTCCTTTGCGCCGGCGTACTGAAGCGAACGCCAGCCCCGCCGCCATTCTCGGGGATGAACTCGACGCCGGCGGCTTCGATTGTTCTGAGAGTAGAACAGGGTGCTACCCGTCTAACCGGCCGCGGATCAGGTGCGGCCGTACGCATCTCGGTAAGCTCCTGCGATGCCGCGCCCTCATCACGCGATGCCGCCCCACAACCTGCCCCCCACCACATGTTCGGCCTAGTCTCTCGCTCCTCACGATGAAGAGCGACGCTCACCATGACCCGAGCCTTCCTCGACGCGCCGCCCGATGCGCCGACCGTCACGGACTATGATCGTAGTCATGCCGTGCTCTATCTGCGGCTGCTCGATGCGGAAGCGGCGGGCGCCGACTGGAAGGAAGTTGTCGCGCTGCTATTCGGCCTGGACCCGCTCACGGCCCCGGAACACGCCCGGCATGTCCACACGGCCCATCTGGCCCGGGCGCGCTGGATGTCGACAGAGGGATATCAGCAACTCCTGCGTCGGCCCGACACGTGATCGGGTGATGCCGGCTGGGCATCAGGCCATGTCGTTGACGTTTCTTCCGGAAGCTCCCTTCAGACGAGATCGTCCGGCGTATCGCGGCACGCTCGAGAGGGACCCGGATGGTCCTGCAATCGGCCTGGCAGTCATCAGAGGCCTACGCCTTCGTAGATGCTCTCTCGCCCTCACAGCTCGCCTGGGAATGGCTTCGGCGCAACGAGGCGTATCGGCAAGACTTTGCCATACTCCGTGCGGCCGCCGGAGCCGAGGAGGAGGAGACCCTCGCGGCGCTCATGCGAGCCCGCTGGGGTCTGCGATTTCCCGATCGACCCCACACGTGATTCGCGCGACGCTGCCGTTATCTGGGACCTGGAAACCGACCCCGGCCTGATCGCGCTTGTCGCGCCGTGCGACACTACCTGTGCCCTCCCGACCGCTGGTGATACGCCTCAGGGCACGGACGATCACCAGCATGCATCAGGTTGTGTGATCGTCGGCGCGGGTCGCGACGCGATCACCGTCCTACTGCCTAAGGGCCATCGCCTCGATCCATCCCTGTGTGCTCTCGTGCTGATGGACGCACGCCTACCTGATCGGATCGAAGCTCTGATGCGGCTGTCAGTCCATATGCGGACTACGTCCATGCCGCCGGATCGGAGGATCACGCTCCAGCAGCGCCGGCGCCTGCGCCATATGCTTCAGGCGGGGGACGCTCGGCGCGCGGGCGCGACCTATCGTGAGATCGCCGCCGGCCTGTTCGGTGCCGATCGTGTCGCGGCAGGCCCCTGGAAAACCTCCTCCCTTCGCGACACAGTCATCGCCCTCGTTGAGGACGCGCGCCGCATGGTCGAGGGCGATTACCGCAAGCTGCTGCATCGGCGCCGCCGCCAGACCTCGCCGCGCTAGGGTGGGGAAGTTAGGTCTCAATCTTCCCCATCCCTCCCGACATTCTCCCTCCGCCACCGTGGTCACCGTCCGCCGCCACACTCCGGCGGTTCCCGCCACGCCCACGGAGGCCCGCTTCATGCGACCCGATCTCGCCACCCTCCCGCCGCGCTACCTGCGCACCAAGGAAGCCGCCGCGTTTCTCAGCCTGTCGCCCCGCACACTTGAGAAGCACCGCACCTATGGCACCGGTCCCGCCTATCGAAAGCTCGGCGGGCGCGTCGTCTATTCCATCGACGACCTGCAAGCCTGGACCGAACGCGGCGCGGTCACCTCGACCTCCGATCCGCGCGGCACCGTCCTGCCGGCCAAGCGCCACGCGCTTGCGACAGGTTCGTTCGCCGGCCGCGCCGCGCGCTGAATGCCCCCATGGCGGCGCGGCATCACAGCCTCTCGGAGCGCGGGCAGCTCGATCTGTTCCGCGCCCTGCCGGGGGACTTCGCACTACGCGATGCGCAGGATCTCATGGCCTATCCTTTCTTCTCCCTCTCCAAGACGCCGCGCGTCGCGCCGATCGATTTCCGAACCGGCAGTATCGTCATCCGGGTCGAGGCCGTGCCCGACCACGGAATGGCGACCATCTGGGACGCCGACATTCTCATCTGGGCGGCGAGCCAAATCGTCGAGGCGCGCGACGCGGGGCTGCGCACCTCGCGCCTGATGGCGGCGACACCCTATGAGATCCTCACCTTTGTGGGGCGCGGCACCTCGCTGCGCGATTATCAGCGTCTCAAGGCCGCGCTCGACCGCCTCCAGTCCACGACGGTCTCGACCACCATCCGCCAGCCAGCGGTGGGGCGCCGGCACCGCTTCTCCTGGATCAATGAATGGCAGGAGCGCACTGACCGCAATGGCCGCCCCGATGGCGTCGACCTCATCCTGCCGGACTGGTTCTACCGCGCCGTGCTCGATGACGCGCTCGTGCTCACCATCGACCGCACCTATTTCGGGCTGACGGGCGGACTGGAGCGCTGGCTCTACCGGCTGGTGCGCAAGCATGGCGGGCGGCAACAGGATGGGTGGCGGTTCGATTTCCGGCACCTGCACCAGAAGTCGGGCAGCCTGTCGCCGTTCAAGCGCTTCGCCTTCGAGCTCAGGGATCTGATCCGGCGCCAGCCTCTTCCCGGCTACATGCTGTTCGTTGAGGTCGAGGTCAGTGGCCGGCTGCTGCTGGCCTTCGAGCCCGCCGCGCCCTGTGGACAACCTGTGGATAGCCTCGTGCTATCGGGAACCCGAACTATCGTGCCATCGGGAACCGGCGCCTCGTGCTATCAGGAACCCAAACAGGTCTTAACCCCCTGTCCTAAATCAGGAAATCGCACCCTTAACTTAGAGTCTAACCCAGAATCTAACTTTAAGAGGCGCGCGAGCGCTTTTGCGAGCGCGGCAGATCAGCACCGGCAGGGGGAAACGTGGCCTGGAAAAGCGCCGCCTGATAGGTCCTCGCAGACGCCCCCTCTATCGAGGGGGCATCGATGATTGTCGCGCTCCTCAATCAGAAAGGCGGGGTCGGCAAGACCACCCTGGCGCTGCATCTCGCTGGGCAATGGGCCCGGCAGGGACAGCGGATCACGCTGATCGACGCTGATCCGCAGGGCTCCAGCCTCGACTGGTCGCAGCAACGCAGCCGCGAGGGATTGTCACGACTGTTCGGTGTCGTCGGGCTCGCCCGCGACACGCTGCACCGAGAGGCGCCAGAGCTCGCGCGTGACGCGGATCACATCGTCATTGATGGACCACCCCGAGTCGCCGGGCTGATGCGCTCGGCGCTGCTCGCCGCCGATCTGGTGCTGATCCCTGTGCAGCCCTCGCCCTTTGACGGCTGGGCGTCGGCCGAGATGCTGGCGCTGATCCGCGAGGCGCGGATCTACCGCCCGGAGATGTTGGTCCGCTTCATCCTGAACCGCTGCGGCGCGCGCACCGTTCTCGCCCGCGAGACTGCGCGGACGCTGGCCGATCACGATCCTCCGGTGCTCGCCAGCACCATCGGCCAACGCATCGCCTTTGCGGCGGCGGCGCAGTCCGGGCGTCTCGTCTTCGAGCGCGACGATGCTGGGCCGGCTACGCGTGAGATCTCCGCCCTGAGCGCCGAGATCAATGGTCTCGACCTCGGGAGGTCGTCGCGATGAGTGAACGCCCGACCCGCCGCGATTTTGCCTCCCGGCCTGCTGATCCCGAGCACTGGATCAAGGCGGCAGATGTCTCCGCCGAACGCCGCCCGGGCGCCGCGTTCACCGCGCGCCTCACCATCGATGTCACGCCTGACCTGCGCGGGCGGATCAAGGTCGCCGCCTTCCGGCGCGGCGTCACCGTCGCCGAGATGCTGCGCGACCTCCTCGCGCGTGAATTCCCTCCCACATCAGGAGATCAGCCATGAGAGTGGCGTTTCCGCCCCGTGCCGCAAGCACGGCTTCCGCGTCCAGTCCCCCGTCCGATGCCCTGACCCATGTCGAGCTGACCCATATCGAGAAGCGCATCGAGAACTGGATCCGCTTCGGCCACCCCGCGCATAAGCAGCTTCTGGATCGCCGACGGCGCATCCTGTCCTTCCCTCCCGGCTGCATCTTCGCCTTTGTCCGGTGGGCGTCGAACGACTTCGGCACCGTGGCCTCCCGCCTCGATATCGTGCGCTGCGTGGCGCCGGGCGAGAGCTACCAGACACTGCCCTTCGTGCGTCCCGGCGGCGAGATCCTGCTGCGGGTGGATGGCTGGCCGAAGGTCGAGAAAATCCTTCAGCACATCGACGCGATCGAGGCGATCGGCATCGATCCGGCGACCGCCGCCCCTGATCACTGGGGTCACGTCGCCCACCGCATGAGCGTCGGCTTCGAGCCGCGCGCCTACACGATAGAGCGCCATCAGGCGTGGCTGAAGCGGTGGGAGTGCGGGCAATGAACCGTGCCGCCTATGTGCTGCTGACGACGGTCGCCACCGTCGGCGTGGCCTACGCCGCCACGCTGCCGACGCCACTCAAGCTGATCTGGAATGTCTCGGCGAGCATTCCTGTCGGGCTCTACTCGGTCGAGCCGGCGGATCATCTCGAGATCACCGATCTGGTCGCGGTGATGCCACCGCCGCCGCTCGCCGCGTTCCTCATCGCACGTGGCTATATCGGCGAAGGCACGCCGCTGTTGAAGCGCGTGATGGGGCTGCCTGCACAAGAGGTTTGCCGCTTCGATGACGCCGTCACCGTTGATGGCGTACCGCTGGGCGAAGCGCTGCCGCGCGACCGCATGGGGCGCGATCTGCCGGTCTGGCGGGGCTGCCGGCGTATCGCGGCTGGCGAACTGTTCCTGATGAACCCGGACGTCGGTGACAGCCTCGACGGGCGCTACTTCGGCCCCACCCCCGCTACGGCCGTCATCGGCCGGGCGATGCCACTGCTCACAGATGAAGCCGGCGACGGCGATTTCATCTGGCGCGCTGCGGTGCGCTGACATGCATCGCGCTGCGCTCTTTCTCGCATCCGGACTGCTGATCGGCGGCGCGTCGATTGGCTCTGCCGCCGCGCAGACCATGTCGCCGACCGTGGCGTATTCCGTCACATCCTACGCTGCCTTTATCGACGAAGCTGCGCAGCGCTTCGAGCTTCCGGCCAGCTGGATCCGTGCGGTCATGCAAGCCGAGAGCGGCGGCGATCCGCGCGCCATCTCGCCTGCCGGTGCCATGGGGCTGATGCAGATCACGCCCGCGACCTGGGACGAGCTTCGCGTCCATCACAGTCTCGGCGCCGATCCCTTCGACCCGCGTGATAACATCCTCGCCGGCGCGGCCTATCTGCGCCAGCTCCATGACCGCTATGGCAGCATCCGCGCCATGCTCGCGGCCCACAATGCCGGGCCGGCGCGCTATGCGGCGTCGCTTTCCGGCACGCCGTTGCCGCCGGAGACGCGCACTTACGTCGTGGCTCTAGCGCCCATCCTCTACAAAGAGTCTGCAGCCGGCGCCACCGAATTAGTGCGGCCAATGGCGCAAAGCTGGCGCGAGGCGCCGCTATTCGCCGCGCCGCCCGCGCGCAGCAATCCAGCCGATGCGGCCCACCTAGCGCCGCGATCGGGCGCGCTTTTCGTTGCACCTTTGCCATCGCGGAGAACGCCATGAGCACGAGGATCCGCTTTCGCATCCTGTCGGGCTCTGGCGTTCTGTGGCGAGGAAGGAGGCCCAGCACAGGAACCACGACCGCAGGAGGGCAGGATAAAAGGGCGCACATTGCGCGACGGTCGGGATGTTGGTTCTGCCTGCGTTTGCACGGGGCTTCGGCACCTTTCGGAGCCAAGCCACACGTTTCACGCGCCCTGCAAATGGCTGAAAATCAACAATTTTCTACACATTGCGAGGTTTCGCCATGAGCGATGACCGCGAGTTCCGCGTCCGTCCCGGCCGCATCCGCTCGACCCGCGCCCAGCAGGCCCGCCCCTTCGTCGCCCAGGCGCTCGCCGCGGCCCGGAAGGCCGGCGGCGGGGTTTCCCGTTCGGCCAAGATCGCCACCGGCCACCGCTCGCGTTTCGGCAGCGGGCAGGTCGCCAGCCTTCAGGCCAGTCGCCGGATCACGCCACGCTCACGTGGCGCCGTGGTGAAGGCGCGCGTCGTCCGACACACGACCCGCGCGGGTTCGCTCGGACAGCACCTTACCTATCTTCGCCGCGAGGGCGTGACGCGAGACGGGGAGAAGGCGCGGATGTTTGGTCCCGAGAGCGACAGCGTGAATGTCGATGCCTTCACCGAGCGTTGCCGCGAGGACCGTCACCATTTCCGCTTCATCATCTCGCCTGACGATGCCCTGGAGATGGAGGACCTGCGGGCCTTCACCCGAGACCTCGCTCGCCAGATGGAAAAGGACCTCGGCACCGGTCTCGACTGGGTCGCCGTCGATCACTGGAACACCGAGCATCCCCATGTGCATCTGATCGTGCGCGGCCGCCGCGACGATGGCCAGGACCTCGTGATCTCCCGCGACTATATCAAGGAGGGCATGCGCGATCGCGCTCGTGACCTGATCACCCAGGAACTCGGCCCGCGCACCGAACTCGATATCCGCCGGAGTTTGGAACGCCAGATCGAGGCCGAGCGCTGGACCGAGCTCGACCGCCAGCTCGTGCGCGAGACCCGCGAGAGCGGCATCATCGACATGGCGCCTGCTCCCGGCCGGCAGCCGGACGAACACCATGCGCTGAAGGTAGGACGCCTCCGCAAACTCGAGGCGCTCGGCCTCGCCAGTGAGATCGGCAATGCCCAATGGGTGGTGGAGCCGGAGGCGGAATCTACCCTGCGCGGGCTCGGTGAGCGTGGCGACATCATCAAGCGGATGCACCGCGGCCTGACCGAACGCGGTATTGAGCGCGGCACGGCAAGCTACGTCCTTGCCGCCGAAAGCCTCGACGTGCCGGTGATCGGCCGGCTGGTCGCCCGCGGTCTTGATGATGAACTCCACGGCTCCGCCTATGCCATCGTCGATGGCGTGGACGGGCGGTCCCATCATATTCGGCTGCCCGATCTCGATGCCGCCGGCGATGGTGCGCCGGGCTCTATCGTCGAGCTGCGCACCTTCGATGATGCGCATGGCAAGCGACGTGTCGCGCTCGCCGTGCGCTCTGATCTCGACCTCGCTCATCAGGTCACGGCCACCGGCGCCACCTGGCTCGACCGGCAGGCCATTGCGCGGGACCCCGTTGCTTTGTCGGACGGCGGCTTTGGCGCTGACGTGAATCAGGCACTTGACCGACGCGCCGAGCATCTCATCCGCGAGGGTCTGGCCGAACGGCAGGGACGGCGGATCGTCTTCGCCCGCAATCTCATCGACACGCTCCGCCGCCGGGAACTGGAGGTCGTGGGAGAGAAGCTCGCCGCCGAGACCGGCCTGCCGTTCAACAATGCCGGCAGCGGGGAGTATGTCGCCGGGACCTATCGCCAGCGCCTTGTGCTCGCATCCGGCCGCTTCGCCATGCTCGATGACGGCCTCGGCTTCCAGCTCGTGCCCTGGTCGCCATCTCTTGAGCGCCAGCTCGGCAAGCATGTCTCCGGCGTCGCCCGTGACGATGGGGGCGTCGACTGGAGCTTCGGTCGCAAGCGCGGCCTTGGCCGCTGACCCGAGAGAAGGATCATCACCATGTCGGCGACGAAAATCCTCTGGGGGCAGATCCTCACCGTGCTGCTCATCGTGCTGGCGGCGATCTGGTGCGCCACACAATATGTGGCCTGGAGCCTCGGCTTTCAGGCTCAGCTGGGCGCCCCGTGGTTCGCGCTTCTCGGGCTGCCGATCTACTATCCGCCGGCCTTCTTCTGGTGGTGGTACTTTTTCGATGCCTATGCGCCGGAGGTGTTCTTCCAGGGCGCGCTGATCGCCGCCTCCGGTGGCTTCCTTTCCATCGCCGTCGCCATTGCCCTGTCGGTCTGGCGGGCGCGGGAGGCATCCAGGGTCGAGACCTATGGTTCAGCGCGTTGGGCCGAGAGGGAGGAAGTCCACGCCGCCGGCCTCCTCGGTTCCGATGGCGTCATCCTCGGCCGGTATGAACGGGACTATCTGCGCCATGACGGGCCCGAGCATGTGCTGTGCTTCGCGCCGACGCGGTCCGGCAAGGGCGTGGGCCTGGTCGTACCGTCGCTGCTGACCTGGCCGGGATCGGCCATCGTCCACGATATCAAGGGCGAGAACTGGCAGCTCACCGCCGGCTTCCGCGCCCGGCATGGCCGCGTGCTGCTGTTCGACCCCACCAACGCCAAGTCCGCCGCCTATAATCCGCTGCTGGAAGTGCGCCGCGGCGAGTGGGAAGTGCGTGACGTTCAGAACATCGCCGACATTCTCGTCGATCCGGAAGGCTCGCTGGAAAAGCGAAACCACTGGGAGAAGACCAGCCACGCGCTGCTGGTCGGCGCCATCCTCCACGTCCTCTATGCCGAGAAGGACAAGACGCTCGCCGGCGTCGCCGCCTTCCTCTCCGATCCGAAGCGGCCGATCGAGACCACGCTCGACGCCATGATGAAGACCGCGCATCTCGGCGATACGGGTCCTCATCCCGTCATTGCCAGCGCTGCCCGCGAACTGCTGAACAAATCCGACAATGAGCGCTCGGGCGTGCTCTCCACCGCCATGTCCTTTCTCGGCCTCTACCGCGATCCGGTGATCGCCGAGGTGACGCGGCGTTGCGACTGGCGCATCGCAGATATCGTCGGCGGCAAGCGACCGTCGACCCTCTACCTCGTGGTGCCGCCCTCCGACATCAATCGCACCAAGCCGCTGATCCGCCTCCTGCTCAACCAGATCGGCCGGCGCCTCACCGAGGACCTGCAGGCCAAGGCCGGACGCCATCGTCTGCTGCTCATGCTGGACGAGTTCCCCGCACTCGGCCGGCTCGACTTCTTTGAATCGGCGCTCGCCTTCATGGCCGGCTATGGCCTGAAAGCCTTCCTCATCGCCCAGTCGCTGAACCAGATCGAGAAGGCCTATGGGCCGAACAACTCGATCCTCGACAACTGCCATGTCCGCGTGAGCTTCGCGACCAATGACGAGCGCACCGCCAAGCGCGTCTCCGATGCGCTAGGCACCGCCACCGAGATGAAGGCGATGAAAAACTATGCCGGCCACCGGCTCTCGCCGTGGCTGGGCCATCTCATGGTCTCGCGCTCGGAAACTGCCCGCCCGCTGCTCACCCCCGGCGAGGTCATGCAACTGCCGCCCACGGACGAGATCGTCATGGTCGCGGGTACACCGCCAATCCGGGCGAAGAAGGCCCGCTATTACGAAGACGCGCGGTTTCGGGACCGGCTTTTGCCGCCGCCAACGCCCACTAGTGGTGCAGCCGTGCAGCCCGATGACTGGACCGCGCTGCCGGTGCCCAGGCCCCATGAGGGTACTGGCGGGAGCACCGCGGACGAAGGTCGAGACGAAGACCCGACCGGCTCCGCGCACCGGCACCAGCCCGAGCTCAGCCGCGTGAAGGCAGTCGAGAAAATGCAGCTCATCGAGAACGAGTTCGAGTTCGACAGGGATCGCGACGACGAGATGGAGGACGTCGCCACCCGGAACCGCCGCATGACCGGACTGATGCAAGGTGTGGCGCGGCAGGTCAGCCTCAATCCCAATGACGGCATGGAGCTGTGATCGCCATGGCAGGTCGCCCGAAGAAAGCGCAGATATCCGTCTATCTCGAGCCCGACATCATGGACATGCTGGCGCACTATGCCGCCCAGCGCGACCAGCCCATGTCCCTGATCGCCCAGGCCGCGATCGCCTCCTTCCTGTCCCCCGACAGCGCCGAGCGTCAGGAGGCCGCTCTTGCCCGGCGCCTCGGCCAGATCGATCGCCGCCTCGCGCGGCTGGAGCGCGACCTCGGCATCTCTACCGAGGCCTTCGCCACTTTCATCCGCTTCTGGCTCGCTACAACGCCAGCGCTGCCCGAGCCGGCCGCCCAGGCCACACGGGCCAAGGTCTCGGAGCGCTACGTAGCCTACACCCGCGCCCTCGGTCGGCGCCTGGCGAAAGGGCCTCAGCTGCGGCAGGAGATCGGGGAGGATGTTGGGGGAGCGGAGAAAGACGGGAGCAGCCGGAGTTGATCCTGCTCGGACTGTGAGAAGGCCTGCTTTCGGGCAGGGTCGGTATCGGCGGACCAATCACGACCATTGCAAAGCCCGCCCCGGTCGTCGACAGCTTCCAGTTCAGGTTGAACAACTGTGCGACGGAACTGACGCACCCCTGCCTGATATCGTCGCTACGAAGCTCGATCGAAGCGGTCATGGTTAACGCGATATTTTCTTATGCGAGTTGACTATCCCCCTCGATGAACCGCCTTTCCGGGCGCGATGGAAGAGGTTAATGCCATGGCTGAAACACAGATCGAGTGGACAGACGCCACCTGGAATCCCGTCGCGGGCTGCTCAATCGTCACCGCTGGCTGCACCAACTGCTATGCAATGCAGATGGCTCGCCGGCTCGAGGCGATGGGGGTTCCCAAGTACGAGGGGCTGACCCGAAAGAGCGGCAAACGGGCGATATGGAATGGCGTCGTCCGTGAAGATCGCGCCGCGCTGGACATCCCCTATGGCTGGCGAAAGCCCAGAAAGATCTTCGTCAATTCGATGAGCGACCTCTTCCACGACGCCGTTAGCGAGGACTTTATTCTCGACGTTTGGCGGGTCATGCGAGAGACGCCGCATCATAACTATCAGATACTGTCCAAGCGCCCCAAGCGCATGGCTGAAGTCGTGGCGCGTGCTATCCCCGACGTGCTTCCCAATGTCTGGCTTGGTACCAGCGTCGAAAACGCCGACGTTGTCGAACGGATAGATCATTTGCGTGCGGTTCCTGCCGCCATCCGGTTCATCTCATTCGAGCCGTTAATCGGGCCGGTGGGCGCCGTCGACCTAACCGACATTCACTGGGCGATCGTTGGCGGCGAAAGCGGCACGAACGCTCGCCCAATTCGCGAGGACTGGATCGACGAAATTTACACCCGCTGCGAGACCTTCAGCACAGCTTTTTTCTTTAAACAGTGGGGAACTTGGGGCAAGGATAACAAGAAGCGTTCCAAAAAGGCCAACGGCCGCGAGTACCGTGGACAAATCTGGAATGATATGCCTATGGCGCCTGAGATTATCTGATCAGTCATGTAGTCTGCAGGGCTGTCGATTTGAAAGGTCGCGGCAAATATGGCCGTCAAGCATTACGACTGGAAATTGGGACAGCCTTTGCCGAAGATCGGCACTCACAGCATCGCTAAACACGATGTGTTCGCCAGCTATATCGAACGGTACATCAACATTCTTTCGTCCAATCCCCGGCGTCGGGAGCTGAACCTGACGGTGGTAGATGGCTTTTGCGGCGGCGGCGCCTATCAAAACGGGTCTACGATTGTTGCAGGATCCCCATTAAGAGTTCTTCGGGCTGTAAAGGCTGCTGCAGTCGGCCTTACGATGACGCGGCAGAATGAATTTGCCATGAGGGCGCAATTTTTCTTCATTGACAAGCGCCGGGAACATACTGAGTTCCTTTCTCATGAACTGATGAATTCTGAATTCGGGAAAGATGTTGGAAATTCAATTACAATATTGACGGGTTTGTTTGAGGAGCAATCGACAGAAATTATACGAGCGATTAAAGCCCGCGGCCCTAGCCACCGGTCGTTATTCTTCTTGGATCAGTATGGATGGAGTGCGGTTTCATTCGCGACAATCCGCGAGATTTTCGCCGATCTTCGTAATCCCGAGGTCTTGATCACCTTCTCAGTTGACTCACTAATTGACTACTTTTCGGATGCGACAGCGAGAACCATGGGCGGGCAGGCAATCGAACTTGACCCCGCCATGGGCGACGTGATTAGGGCGCTCAAGACTGAACAGGGGCAGCGTCAGGTGATTCAAGGCATGCTCTACAAGCACATCATCTGCAGCACAGGAGCAGACTACTACACGCCATTCTTTATCCGTTCGGCTGATAGCCGTAGATCCTACTGGTTGCTGCATCTGTCCAAGCACACCCGCGCTCGAGACGAGATGGCAAGGCTGCATTGGTCGATGAGCAATGTTTTCGTTCACCCCGGTGATGCCGGCTTCAACGCTCTTGGCTTCGATCCCAGCATCAATCTGGATCAGGCGAAGCTCGAATTTGATTTCGGCGTCGACGCCCGTAAGGACTCCCTCGCCGCGGCAATAGATCAGCTTCCGCGCTTAGTGCGCGATGACGCGCCAGATGCGGCGACGCCTGTCACGATCGGCGATCTATTTCGCGCGCATTGCAATGAGACGCCACTGACCTTTGATCTCGTTTCCGAAGCGATCGTCCAACTGCGCGACGCCTACAGCGAAATTGATGTTTTCACGGAAGACGGCCGCCCAAGGCCCGCCGCCAAGGCCCTAAGCTGGACCGATCAGGTGCGTAACCGTCCCCAAAAGTCGTTCATCCGGAAGCTCGGCCGATAGGGCTGTCATGATCCACGTCGTCTCGGATCGTTTCTCAAGCCAGGGACTTGGTTCGGTCCTATCCGAGATATTTGAAAAATACGTCAGTTCGGCGCCAGGGTTTCCTAACGGCACAAGAGGACAGAAACTCGTGTCGGTCGCCGATTTCAGCGGTTCCCACGCTGGCTCGCGTTACGATACCTACGCGTTTCTGCTGCTCGATTTAGACGCTAATGACTGGTGGTTTCAGGCGCAACGGGCGTTTCGTCAAGAAATTCTCAAGTCCCGTCGCTTATCGTTTAAGGCATTGAACGACCGTTTCCGCCGATCAGCTTTACCTGTTTTTATAAATGCGGCCAATGAGATCGAAGGGGCTCTGATTGTTGTCGCTGTCGACAAGAATACGGGCAGTCTGTTCGAGCGTTCCGACGACGACGAAGCTCGAGAGTTGCTCGGAGTCTGGAAGAAGTCCGTTCAGGAACAGGTCCTGAGAGTAGCTCATCTGGGCAGTTACCTCGTCGCGGGCTTTTCAGCCCCGAACCAGAACGTTCTTTGGATCGTCGACCAGGACCAGATTGCGGCGAACGACGGCCAATTAACGCAGCTTACCAAGATCGTTGCGGCGGTGGGAGTGCACTACCTTAAGCACGACCTTGGCCATCTCCGATGCGCGACGACGCTATCCGACGATGGCAGTCTAGCCATTGAGGATCTCGCGGCCATTTCAGATTTGGCGGCAGGAGCATTCGCAGAATACTTCAATGCAGTAACACGCCAGGGCCGCTTCCCTGTAAAGGGAGTCATCAGTCTGGAGCCTGTAGGGCTCTCGCCAAAGACGCGCTCCCTTTGTCGATGGCTGCTCGATCCTGGCCATCCTCTATCGAGGCTATTTCTCGTGCTCGACCGCCCCAATGACGGCGCCGGCCTGAGGGCGAGTAAAATAAAGTTCGAACCTTACGAGCCGCTCGTCAAAACGTGCTGACGGCCGTCAGCGGCACCGGCTCCTCCGAGGGGGAGAAGTTCGACGTACTCAGGTGCCATGCCGCGATAACGAGCATCAGGTCACAGGTTCAGGTGGTAGCGCGTGTAGCGGCGCTCGCCAATTCGCGTCAGGGCGCCTTTCTCGACCAGATCGTGCAGGTCGCGCGTGGCGGTGGGGCGTGAGGTGCCGGTGATCGCGAGGTAGTTCTCCGCGCTCAGGCCGCCCGTGAAGCCGCTAGGGCCCTCACGGAAGAGACGGGCGATCACCTTTTCCTGCCGTTCGTTCAACTTGTCGCGGAAGCGATCGTAGAAATGCGCCTTGGCGATGTGGAAGGCGACGCGGCCGAGCGTTGTCTGCTGGGCCGCGATGATCGTTTCCGCGAAATAGACCAGCCAACCCGTGACATCGAGCGTCCGCTGATGGATCTCGAGCTGATCGTAATAGGCCTTGCGATGCTGCTCGATGGTATGGGCGAGCGCGATCAGCGTCGGCTGGCCGATGTTCTGTGCGAGGGATTTTTCAGCGAGCGTTCGCCCGATGCGTCCGTTGCCGTCCTCGAAGGGATGGATGCTTTCGAAATAGAGATGTCCGATACCGGCCCGGGTAAGTGCCGGCAGGGGATTGTCGCCGTCCGGGGCCGAGCCATTGAACCAAGTTAGATAGGCAGCCATCTCTTCCGGAACCCGAGAGGATGGCGGCGCCTCGAAATGCACCGTCGGCCGATCCTGGCGGCCGGACACGATCTGCATCGCGTCTTCATGGAGACGGTAGCCGCCGATCGTTTCCAGATGCCGTCTGTCCGCCATCAACATGCGGTGCCAGCGGAACAGCGTGTCGGCGTCGAGGGGATCCGCCCAGCTCCGGTAGAGATCGACCATCATCTCCGCGATGCCTCGTTCCTTTGGCTTCACGTTGCGATTGTCTGTGTCGAGGCCGAGCTGGCGGCGCAGGGAGGATTGCACGCTGAGGCGATCCAGCGTCTCCCCTTCGATCGCGCTGGTCTTGACCGCCTCGTCGCTGAGGAGTTCGATCCGCAGCAGGTCCCGCTCGCCCTCGCTGACATGCCGGACCGCACCGATCACCTCGCCGGTGAGCAGCAGGAAGCGCCGCTCCAGCGGTTCGAGGGCGACCGGATCATAGGCAAAATGCGGCCAGCCGTGCTGCGTCCAGTTCCACACCATGAGCGATAGGGTCTCCTTCTATCGCTCACATAATAGCGGACACGTGATTGATAGATAGCCGTCCTATCGCTCATGGCCGTCGAAGGAGAACTCAGAGCGTGATGCTGGGTCGATAACGTGACGCGCGCGACAGGGGGAATGGCCCCCTGCTGCCGAATGATGCCCATTCTGCGATACGATCGAATGGGGATCAGGGATGGCACATGGGATTCGGCGTTTTCATTCACCGCTCGGACTCGATCTATGACGACAGCCCGGCTGAGCGGTATCAGTTCCCGCGCCCATATCTGGGACGCGTCGAGGCCTGCGTCGGCGACTGGATCGTCTACTACGAACCCCGGAAAGTGACGGAGACCCGTGGCTATTTCGCGATCGCCAGGGTCGAGCGCGTCGTTCCCGATCCCACCGCTCCGGGCATGTATCTCGCTCTCATCGAACCGGGCAGCTATCTCGATTTTGCCAACCCGGTGCCGTTCACCGATGCGGATGGCGTCGTCGAGCGCGGTGTGCTGAACGCTGACGGGCGCATTTCGGGGCGTGCGCAAGCCGCCGTGCGTCCGCTCTCGCCGGAGGATTTCAACCGGATCGTCACGCTCGGGCTGAATGACAGCGAGCCGCTGCTGCCCCGCGTCGACGAGGGTGCGTCCCTCTCAGGCTTTGAAGAAGAACAGGCGCCATTCGCGTTCGAGCAGCCCCGCGAGCGCATCGACGTTTTCTCCTCTCGTATCGTCCGCGACCGCATCTTCCGGCGCGTCGTGCTGCGCGCCTATGACGAGCGCTGTGCCATCAGCGGGCTCAAGCTGATCAATGGCGGCGGGCGCGCCGAGGTGGCAGCCGCGCATATCCGGCCTGTCGAAGCGAGTGGCCCCGACATCGTCAGCAACGGGTTGGCGCTTTCTGGCACGGCACACTGGATGTTCGATCGCGGACTGATCAGCCTCTCGGATGATCTGGACATCCTCATTTCCCGGCAGACCAACGATCCCGAAGGCGTGCGCGCCTTCATCAACAAAGACGGCCGCGCCATCGCGCCCCGCAGACTGATCGAGCGACCCCATCCCCATTTCCTGCGCTGGCATAGAGAGCATTGTTTCAAGCCGTGAAGCGGAGGCTCCCTATGCCGCTTCCGATCACTGCAGCAGTTCCGCCGTTCGCCTGTCATTGCACGCCACGCTGCGACGCGGATCGAATCCTGTTGAACCGGCCTAATATCGGGCTCTTTTAATCATCCCCACCCGGGATGAGATCGTCATGACCCCGGCATTGTCGGGGTTCGGATGGCGGCAGCACAACATCATCAGGGTTTTGCCCGCGGCGCACGGATGCTGCGTACGGCACTGGGTCCGGCGATCGCCCGGCATCTGGAAGACCCTGAAGTCGTCGAGGTGATGCTGAACCCGGACGGGCGGCTGTGGATCGACCGGCTCTCGGAAGGGTTGTGCGACACGGGTGAACAGCTGTCGGCAGCGGATGGCGAGCGCATCGTGCGTCTGGTCGCCCATCACGTCGGCGCCGAGGTTCATGCGGGCGCCCCGCGCGTTTCAGCCGAACTGCCCGAGACGGGAGAACGGTTCGAGGGCCTGCTACCGCCGGTGGTCGCGGCACCGACATTCGCCATCCGCAAGCCCGCCGTCGCGGTGTTCACGCTGGAGGACTATGTCCGCGCCGGGATCATGTCCGGCGGACAGGCCGAAGCCTTGCGCTCGGCCGTGGCGTCCCGCGCCAACATACTTGTCGCGGGCGGCACCTCGACCGGAAAAACCACGCTCACCAATGCGCTGCTCGCTGAGGTCGCAAAAACCTCCGATCGCGTCGTCCTGATCGAGGATACGCGCGAGCTGAAATGCGCCGCGCCGAATCTCGTCGCCATGCACACCAAGGATGGCGTGGCGACGCTGTCCGATCTCGTTCGCTCGGCGCTGCGCCTGCGTCCCGACCGCATCCCGGTCGGGGAGGTGCGCGGTGCGGAAGCTCTCGACCTGCTGAAGGCCTGGGGCACCGGCCATCCTGGCGGCATCGGCACCATCCATGCCGGCAGCGCCATCGGCGCGCTGCGGCGGATGGAACAGCTCATCCAGGAAGCCGTCGTCACCGTGCCCCGCGCGTTGATCGCCGAGACCATCGACGTCATCGCGGTGCTCTCGGGCCGCGGCGCGGCGCGCCGGCTCACCGAACTCGGATCTATCGAGGGCCTTGGCCCCGATGGCGATTACCGCGTCACCCCCGTCCTCACCGGAGATCTCACATGATCCGATCGCTCAATCGCGCCCGCAGCGCGGCCCAGCTGGCCATTTCTGCCACCTGCATCAGCCTTTTGGCCACGGCCAGCGCGCATGCCGCAGGTTCCTCCATGCCATGGGAGGCGCCGCTGGAGTCGATCCTGCAATCGATCGAAGGCCCCGTCGCCAAGATCATCGCCGTCATCGTCATCATCTCGACCGGGCTGGCTCTGGCCTTCGGCGATACGTCGGGCGGCTTCCGCCGGTTGATCCAGATCGTGTTCGGCCTGTCGATCGCTTTCGCCGCCTCGAGCTTCTTCCTGTCGTTCTTCTCCTTCGGCGGCGGAGCGCTCATCTGATGGCTGAGCCAATCGAGGTGCCCGGCTTCAGCGTGCCGGTCCACCGGGCACTGACCGAGCCCATTCTGCTCGGCGGCGCGCCCCGTGCCATCGCCATCCTGAACGGCACGCTCGCCGGCGCCGTCGGCCTCGGCCTGCGCCTGTGGCTGGTCGGCCTTGCCATCGGGATGATCGGCCATGTCGCGGCGGTGTGGGCCGCGAAGCGCGATCCGCTTTTTGTCGAGGTGGTACGCCGGCATCTGCGCATCCCCGCGCATCTCTCATTCTGAGCGAGATGCCATGATGATGAACCTCTCGGAGTATCGCAGCCGCAACCGCCGCCTCGCCGATTTCCTGCCCTGGGCGGCACTGGTCGCCCCAGGCATCGTGCTGAACAAGGATGGCTCGTTCCAGCGCACGGCGCGGTTTCGCGGGCCGGACCTCGACAGTGCCGTGCCGGCCGAACTGGTCGCGGTCGCCGGGCGGCTGAACAATGCCTTCCGCCGCCTCGGCTCGGGCTGGGCCATTTTTGTCGAGGCACGGCGCCAGGCCGCCGCGACCTATCCGGCGAGCAACTTCCCTGATGCCGCCTCCGCGCTGGTCGAGGCCGAGCGGCGGGCGGATTTCGAAGAGGCCAGTAGCCATTTCGAGTCGAGCTACTTCCTGACCTTCACTTTCCTGCCGCCGGCTGAGGATGCCGCGCGCACCGAAGGCTGGCTCTATGAAGGGCGGGACAAGGCGAGCCTTGATCCCCATGAGACGTTGCGCGGCTTTGCCGACCGAACCGATCGCCTCCTCAACCTCATCGACGCCTTCATGCCGGAATGCCGCTGGCTCGATGACAGCGAGACGCTGAGCTATCTGCATGGCTGTATCTCGACACACCGGCATCGTGTCCGTGTGCCGGAAACGCCGATCTATCTCGATGCCCTACTGGCCGATCAGCCGCTGACCGGCGGGCTGGAGCCGCGCCTTGGCGACCAGCATCTGCGTATCCTGACTATCACCGGTTTTCCCACCGTGACGACGCCGGGCCTGCTCGATGAGCTCAACCGGCTGGCCTTTCCCTATCGCTGGTCGACCCGGGCGATCCTTCTCGACAAGACGGATGCCGTCCGGCTGCTCACCAAGATCCGCCGTCAGTGGTTTGCCAAGCGCAAATCCATCGCCGTGATCCTGAAGGAGGTGATGACCAACGAGCAATCCGTCCTCATGGACTCGGATGCAGCGAACAAGGCGGCCGATGCCGACCTCGCGCTGCAGGAGCTCGGCGCCGACCATGCCGGCATCGCCTATGTCACCGCGACGGTCACGGTATGGGATCCCGACCCGCGCACCGCGGATGAGAAGCTGCGGCGGGTCGAGAAGGTCATCCAGGGCCGCGATTTCACGGTGATGTCGGAGACCATCAATGCCGTCGACGCCTGGCTCGGCTCACTGCCAGGCCAGACTTACGCCAATGTCCGCCAGCCCCCGATCTCGACGCTGAACCTCGCCCACATGATCCCGCTCTCAGCGGTGTGGGCAGGGGAGGCGAAGGACGTGCATTTCAATGCACCACCGCTGCTGTTCGGCAAGACTGAGGGCTCGACCCCGTTCCGGTTCTGCCTCCATGTCGGCGATGTCGGCCACACCCTCGTCGTCGGCCCGACCGGCGCGGGCAAGTCGGTCCTACTGGCGCTGATGGCGCTGCAGTTCCGGCGCTATCCTGGTTCGCAGGTGTTTGCCTTCGACTTCGGCGGCTCGATCCGCGCCGCCGCGCTCGGCATGGGCGGCGACTGGCACGATCTCGGCGGCAGTCTCAGCGAAGGGAGTGCAGAGAGTGTTTCGCTCCAGCCACTTGCGTGCATCGATGAAGCTACCGAGCGCGCCTGGGCTGCGGATTGGATTCTGGGCCTTCTCACCCGCGAAGGCGTTTCCATCACGCCGGAGGTGAAGGAGCACATCTGGACGGCGCTGACCTCGCTCGCCTCCGCGCCGGTCGAGGAGCGTACGCTTACGGGCCTCTGCGTCCTCCTGCAATCCAACGACCTCAAACAGGCGCTGCGTCCCTACTGCATCGGCGGCGCATGGGGCCGGCTGCTGGATGCGGAGAGTGAGCATCTGGGTTCGGCCAACGTCCAGGCGTTTGAGACCGAAGGACTGATCGGGACGGAGGCCGCGCCGGCGGTGCTCGCCTATCTGTTCCATCGGATCGAGGACCGGCTCGATGGATCGCCGACCCTGATCATCGTCGATGAAGGCTGGCTAGCGCTGGACGATGAGGGCTTCGCGGGCCAGCTGCGGGAATGGCTGAAGACCCTGCGCAAGAAGAACGCCTCCGTCATCTTCGCCACGCAGTCGCTGTCCGACATCGATGGCTCGGCGATCGCCCCCGCCATCATCGAGAGCTGCCCGTCCCGTCTCCTGCTCCCTAATGAGCGGGCCATCGAGCCGCAGATCACGGCCATCTATCGCCGCTTCGGCCTCAATGACCGGCAGATCGAGATCCTCGCTCGGGCCACACCGAAACGCGACTATTACTGCCAGTCACGGCGCGGCAACCGGCTGTTCGAACTCGGCCTGTCCGACATCGCGCTGGCGCTATGCGCCGCCTCCTCCAAGACCGATCAGCAGGCCATCGGCAAGATCTTCGCCGTGCATGGCCACGACAGCTTCGTTGAGGCTTGGCTGCGCCATCGCGGCCTGAACTGGGCCGCTGATCTGATCCCCAACCTCTCCAATCTGATCCCCAATGTCGAAGGGAACCGTCCATGACCGTTCGTCCGAAACGATCCCATCGCGCGGCGCGCTTCGCCATCGCACTGATGGCGAGCGTCGTCGTCACGCCTCATCTGATCGACCCCGCTTCGGCGTGGGACATTGTCTATGACCCCTCGAACTATGGGCAGAACGTCCTTCAGGCGGCACGGGCGCTGGAGCAGATCAACAATCAGATCACCTCACTGCAGAACGAAGCGCAGATGCTGATCAACCAGGCGCGCGATCTAACCAGCCTGTCGCATTCCTCGCTCCAGCAGATCCAGCAGTCGGTCCAGCGCACCCAGCAACTGCTCGGACAGGCGCAGAGCCTCGCCTTCGATGTCGGCCAGATCGATCAGGCCTTCCAGCAGCGTTACGGCAACATTCCGCTCTCGGCGTCCGATGCCGATCTTGTCGCCGGTGCACGCTCGCGCTGGCAGACGACCGTTGGCGGTCTGCAGGATGCGCTGCGGGTGCAGGCTGGCGTGGTCGGCAATGTCGACGCCAATAACGCCGAGATGGCAACGCTCGTCGGCCAGAGCCAGGGTGCCACCGGTGCGCTTCAGGCTGCCCAAGCCGGCAACCAGCTTCTCGCTTTGCAGTCGCAGCAGCTCTCCGACCTCATCGCGGTGATGTCCGCCAATGGACGCGCCGCGGCGCTCTCTGAGGCGGAACGCGCGACCGCCGCCGAGCAGGGACGCGAGCAGCGGCGGCGCTTCCTCACTCCGGGCGCCGGCTATCAACCCGGCAATGCCCGCATGTTCAGCAACTGAGGGAGGCGAACATGGACGGAGCCCTGCCGGCCCGGTTAGGGGCGGTGATCTTCGTGGCCATCGCCGGCACGGCGGCGGTTCTTGAGATGAGCCGGGAGGAGAACGCGCCGGAGCCTTCCCCCAGTCGGACGGTCAAGGCCGCGCGCGATCCTCTGCGCGATGAGCAGCGGCAGTGTCAGAAGTTGGGAGAGGCGGCTGCGCAGGACGCCGCGTGCCTGAAGGTCTGGGCGCAGACGCGGGACCGGTTCCTCGGCCGTCCCGCATCGAACGAAGGCCGCTGAGATGGGCGGCACCGGCGTCATCGACACTTTCCTCGGGGTCTTCACCTCCTATATCGACAGCGGCTTCGGCCTCCTTGGGGGCGAGGTCGCCTTCATCGCCACCACCCTCATCGTCATCGATGTCACGCTGGCGGCGCTGTTCTGGTCGTGGGGCGCGGATGATGACGTCATCGCCCGGCTCATCAAGAAGACCCTGTTCGTCGGCGTCTTCGCCTACGTCATCGGCAACTGGAACAAGCTCGCCCGCATCGTCTTCGAGAGCTTCGCAGGGCTGGGTATCAAAGGCTCGGGTACCGGCTTCTCGGTCGATGATCTCATGCGTCCCGGCAAGGTGGCACAGACCGGGCTTGATGCGGGCCGTCCCCTGCTCGAGTCCATCTCCGATTTGATGGGCTGGGTCGCCTTCTTCGAGAACTTCATCCAGATCGCCTGCCTGCTGTTTGCCTGGGCGCTGGTGCTGCTGTCCTTCTTCATCCTCGCCGTCCAGCTCTTCGTCACCCTGATCGAGTTCAAGCTGACGACGCTCGCCGGCTTCGTGCTGATCCCCTTCGGCCTGTTCGGCAAGACCGCCTTCATGGCCGAAAGGGTGCTGGGTAATGTCGTGTCCTCCGGCATCAAGGTCATGGTGCTCGCGGTCATCATCGGCATCGGCTCCACCCTGTTTGGCCAGTTCACCGCGGGGTTTGGGGGACAGACGCCCACCATCGACGACGCCATGGCCATCGTGCTGGCTGCCCTTTCCCTGCTCGGCCTCGGCATCTTCGGTCCCGGCATTGCCGCCGGCCTTGTCTCCGGTGGCCCGCAGCTGGGCGCTGGGGCCGCCGTTGGCACGGGCCTCGCCGCCGGTGGCGCGCTGCTGGCAGCGGGCGGTGCTGCCGGCCTCGCAATCCGCGGCGGCGGGGCCGCCCTCTCAGCGACGGCTGCCGCAGCGCGGGGTGGCGCAACGGCCTATAGCCTCGGTTCCGCCAGTCCGTCCGGCATGGCGGGTGTCGCCTCGGGACTGGGTGGCGTCGCGCGGGCCGCAGGCTCCACCGCCTTGTCACCGCTGGCAAACGCCATCAACGGCACGACCTCGGCTTCCTCCGCCGGTGACGTGCCCGATTGGGCCAAGCGCATGAAGCGCGGCCAGTCGCTTCGCCACGGCGTTTCCGCCGCCGCCCATGCTGTGCGCTCCGGTGACAGCCATGCCAGCGGCTCTTCCGTCTCCCTGTCTGAAAGCGACCGCTCATGAGCCTCTTCAAGCGACCCGCAACCCATTACGGCACCTCGCCCGAGCCGGTCACGCCCTATCAGAAGGCAGCACAGGTCTGGGACGAGCGCATCGGCTCGGCCCGTGTGCAGGCCAAGAACTGGCGGCTGATGGCGCTTAGTAGTCTGTTCCTCTCGGCCGGCTTTGCATCAGTGCTGATCTGGCAGTCGACGAAGGGCACCGTTGTGCCCTGGGTGGTCGAGGTCGATCGCCTCGGTCAGACGCAGGCCGTTGGACCCGCCACCGCAGACTATCGCCCAACCGATCCGCAGATCGCCTGGCATCTCGCCCGCTTCATCGAGCAGGTGCGCAGCCTGCCGGCCGACCCCGTCATCGTGCGCCAGAACTGGCTTCGGACCTATGAGTTCACCACTGATCGGGGCGCCGCCGCGCTGAACGATTATGCCCGCGCCAATGATCCTTTTACCCGGGTCGGCAAGCAGCAGATCGCCGTCGAGGTCTCCAGCGTGATCCGGGCCTCGCCGGATTCCTTCCGCCTCGCCTGGGTCGAACGGCGCTATGAGAACGGCCAGCTCGCCGCCACCGAGCGCTGGAGCGCAATCCTGACCCTGGTGATCCAGCCGCCGCGCGATGCCGAGCGCCTGCGCACCAATCCCCTCGGCATCTATGTCAACGCCATCAGCTGGTCGCGGGAGATGAGCCAGTGAAAACGTCTATCCGTAAACCCGCATCTCCGGCTTTCCGCCGATCCGCCTTTGCGGTTCTCCTGCTCTCCGCAAGCGCGCTGGGCGGCTGCGCATCGGCTCCGAAGCCGCCGCAGATCAGCTATGACAGTGACGTGCCGGCGCTGCCGACGGTGCCGACCGTGGTTGCGGATGAGCGTCCGCGCCCGCTCCACACGCCACCCGCCTGGACGCCAGCCAAGGGCGGCACAGACGCTAAAACGCCTGTTGCCCGCGTCGAGAACGCCAATGCGGCAGCCCGCGTCGAGCCGCGCCGCGAGGGCTATTACAACGCCATCCAGATCTATCCCTGGAGCGAGGGCGCGCTCTATCAAGTTTATGCCGCGCCCGGCCAGATCACCAATATCGCGCTGGAGCCGGGCGAGAGCCTGACCGGCAGCGGGCCGATCGCGGCGGGCGACACCGCGCGCTGGATCATCGGCGACACCGAGAGCGGCGAAGGCGCGAGGCGGCGCGTGCATGTGCTGGTAAAGCCGACGCGGGCGGACATCTCGACCAACCTCGTCATCACCACCGACCGGCGCAGCTACATGATCGAGCTACGGGCTGGCGAGACGCCCTATATGCCGGCCGTCGCCTGGGCCTATCCGCAGGTTCCGGGAGCGCAGCGCTCCAGTGTTCCCGCGACGCCGGTC
Organism: Ancylobacter sp. TS-1; assembly: GCF_009223885.1. Taxonomy (NCBI): domain Bacteria; kingdom Pseudomonadati; phylum Pseudomonadota; class Alphaproteobacteria; order Hyphomicrobiales; family Xanthobacteraceae; genus Ancylobacter; species Ancylobacter sp. TS-1. The sequence continues at coordinate 3,570,944 of NZ_CP045144.1, read as the reverse complement.
ATCCCGAGCTTCACTGCCCGCAACTATCGCTACGCACTCTCCGGCGACACACCGCCCTGGCGGCCGATGGCCGTCTATGACGACGGGCGCAAGGTCTATGTCGAGTTCCCGCGCGGGGTCATTCAGGGCGAGATGCCGCCGCTCTTCGTCATCGGCGCGGATGGCGAAGCGCAGATCGTCAATAGTCGCATCTACCAGAACTTCCTGATCGTCGACCGGCTGTTCGGTGCGGCCGAGCTCCGCCTCGGCGGCGGGGAGCGTCCGCAGAAGGTGCGGATCGAGCGCACGGACGGGAGGCCGGCATCATGAGTAATCCAAGCAGTCATGACATTGAGGCCGATCTTGCCGCCCCGGACACAGATCATGCCGCCGCCATGCGGCTGCGTCCGGAACCTCCGCGCGTTACGCGCCTTTCGCGGAAAGTGCTGGCCGGGGCCGGGCTGGTCGTCAGCCTCGGCATTGGCGGCGCCCTGATCTATGCGCTGCAGGGTCGCGACAAGGGCACCGGCGGCGAGGAGCTCTACTCCACCCAGAACCGCTCCACCGCCGATGGTCTTGCCGGCCTGCCGCGTGATTACACCGGCCCGATCCTCGGCCCACCGCTGCCGGGCGATCTCGGCCGGCCAATCCTCGACGCCCAAAACCGCGGCCAGCCCGTCGTGCCGCCGACACTGACGGCGCCACAGGTCGATCCCGAGCAGCAGCGCCGTCTCGCCGAACAGGAAGCCGCGCGGACCAGTCGCGTATTCTTCCAGGCTGCGCAGGCCCGCGCGCCGGCGTCGCCAGTGACGGGTGCCTCCGGCTTCAGCGGCCCTGGCTCGGCAGGAACGGGCGGCACGTCCTCACCCCAGGATCGCCAGCTTGCCTTCCTCAATGCCGCTGTCGATCGACGCGTCGTCGCGACCGATCGCGTCATGGCGCCGGCGTCGCCCTATGTGCTGCAGGCCGGCGCTGTCATCCCCGCCGCGCTCATCACCGGCATTCGCTCCGACCTGCCCGGTCCGATCACAGCGCAGGTGACCGAGAACGTCTATGACAGCCCGACCGGCCGCATCCTGATCATCCCGCAGGGGACCCGGCTGCTGGGCCAATACGACAATGGCGTCGGCTTCGGTCAGCGCCGGATCCTGCTGGTCTGGAACCGGCTGATCTTTCCCAATGGTCATTCCATCGTGCTGGAGCGTCAGCCCGGCACGGACGCGCAGGGCTATGCCGGCCTTGAAGACGGCGTCGACATGCATTGGTGGGATCTCGCCAAGGCGGTCGGGCTCTCGACGCTGCTCTCCGTCAGCGCCGAGCTCGCCATGGATGATGAGGACGAACTGATCCAGGCGCTGCAGAGCGGGGCGCAGGACACCATCAACGATGCCGGTCAGGAAATCATCCGCCGGCAATTGCAGGTCGCCCCAACGCTGACCATCCGGCCGGGATTCCCGGTGCGCGTCATGGTCACGCGCGATCTTGTTGTTGAGCCCTACAGGTATTGACCATGGCGAAGCTGAAGCTCGGTCCCATCCCCAGCGACAAACCGGTGAAGGTGGCTCTGTCGCTACCGGGGGCACTTCACCGCGATCTTCTCGCCTATGCCGACATCCTCGCCCGCGAGACCGGCCAGCCGATCAGCGATCCAGTCAAACTCATCGTGCCGATGCTGGAGCGCTTCATCGCCACCGATCGGGAGTTTGCCAAGGCGCGGCGAGAGGCGGAAAGCGCCTTGCCGACAGCGTCTAGGCCGTCGCCATCCTCTCCCGGGCCATCATCCGCACCAGGCTGAGTAGGGTTCGCAACGCCGGATTGTCGTTCTTGGGCGATAAATCACCGAGAACGGCACCTCTTCTCCCACCAGCGGCCGATAGACCACCTCCGGCAGAGCGATTACCGACTCGGACTGGAGCACCGGCACAATGCCTCGCCCGATCGAGACCAAGCCCAACAGGTTGTGGCGTGCGAGCTGCTGTGCACTGATCCGCGGCGAGATGCCGAGCTGTTGGAACTTGTGCTCGAGAAAACCACGCACGTCATCACCCGAGCCTTCGGTACGTACCAGAAAGGTCTCGTTCACGAGATCGCGCCAGGACAGTTCATCGGTCTGCGCGATCGGATGAAGCCGCGGTCTCGCCAACAGGATCGGCTCGCTCCATAAGGCAAGCGCATCGCAATACGGCCAGCTTTGCCGGCCCAGCACGAAGGCGGCGTCGAGATCGAACCGCCGTATCGCTGCAGTATGGCTTTCCGCTGGCGCCTCGACGAATTCGATGTGAACGCCCGCATAGCGCCTGTCATAGCTCTGGAACAGATTCGGCCAGAAAGCCTGAGGCCAAGTTCGAGAACAGGCCATTCTTCAGGTGTCCCTCCTCCGCCCTACCGAGCGCGGCGGCCTCCACAGTCGCCTCGCGGATCTGATCGAGCGCCTGTCGTGTCCGGTTCAGGAAGCGCTGTCCGGCGAGCGTGAGGTTGACGCCGCTTGGGTGCCGAATGAACAGCGACACCCCGATCCCGTCTTCCATATCCCCGACGCTGCGACTGATAGCCGATTCCTGGACGTCCAGCGCCGTCGTTGCCTTACGAAAGCTTCCGTGCTCGGCCGCCGCAATGAAGTAGCGCAGATGGCGCAGATCGATCGAGGTGGGAAACCTAGCGGACATCAGGGATCCGGTGCCATAGGTCAGCGCAATGATACCAACGTCGCCGTGAGGGTCGAATTCGTCAACCTAGGTTCCGTAGTGGGTTATCCCCATCGGACACGCCGCGATGCGACTGGGCGCGAAGCAGTATCCGTCCGTCCAAAACCGGCTGAAAAACCGGCTTAATCCGACAGTTTAAGCCGGCTGACCGAACCCCGAAGGGGCTAAAATAGCTGTCTTTTCAATGAGATAAAATGGCGCGCCCGAAGAGATTCGAACTCCTGACCCCCAGATTCGTAGTCTGGTGCTCTATCCAGCTGAGCTACGGGCGCCCGGCCGTCTCCCTGGCGGGAGCGGCCTGTGTCGCGGCAGGAATGGCTACCGCGAGGGCCCGTCAGCTACCCCGTTTCGGCGGACATTGCAAGACGTCGCGATGACGAGCGGAGCTTTCCACAGGCCTAGCGCACCTCGAAGGGCATGTTGGCGGTCGCCGCCGCCCCGCGCCCGTCGCGCAGCTCGACGAAGAGGCGGTAGCGCCCCGCCGGCAGGCCGGAGACCCGCGCCCCGGTCGGCCCGGCATGGCGCACCGCATCGGGAAACAGCGGCGGCACGGCCTCGGCGTCGCCGCCCACCGAGCGCGCCGCGCTCTCGCCCATCACATACCAGCGCACGTCCAGCGGCTCCCCGTCCGGCTCCACCGCGTCGAGCGTGAAGGTGCCCTCCCCATCCGCGGGCCAGGAGGCGAAGGGCGCGCTCGGCTCCCCCGCCACCCGCAGGGAGACGATGCGCGGGGCGTGGTTGGCGCCGGGCAGCGCGCCGCCCCATGCCTCGGCCATGGCCTCGGCGGCCTCCAGCGTGCGGCCATCGGCCAGCAGCAGGCTGTGCCAGCTCGGCGTCACCTCCTGCTTCTGGCCCCACAGGAAGACGATGGCGCCGGCCTGCGCCTCGCCCAGCGCCTTGAGATAGCGGCGAAGCTGGATCGCCTTCTGCGTCGATGTCGGCTCGAAGGGGGCGCCCCAGGGCGCGCGCGCCGCCTGCCACTGGCCGAGCGCACCCAGTTCGGTGATGACGATCGGCCCCTGCCAGCCCTGCTCCCGGGCGCGGGCAGGGGCGGAATAGAGCGCATCGCCATAGGAGTTGAGGCCGAGCGCCTGGATGCTCGGCGCCTGCGCGATCAGCTTGGCCACCTTGTCGCTGCCGGTCTCGGCCAGCACCGCCAGCGTCGGATGCGCCAGATCGACCCGGCGCACCATGGCCGCCACCGCCTCGATCTCCGGCCAGACCGGCGAATCGTCGGCGAGGTCGACCTCCACCTCATTGCCGATGCCCCACATCAGCAAAGCGGGATGATCCCTGTAGCGGGTAACGAGCGCCTCCAGCTCCGCCAGTTGGCGGGCGCGGAAGGCGGGGTCGGCATAGTCGGCGCCCTGGCGCGGCTGGCCGACCCACAGCCCGGCGATCACCTTCAGGCCGAGCCCCTGCGCTGCGTCGAGCAGCGGGCCGGGGTCCTCGCCATAGCTGCGCACCGTGGTGACGCCGAGGCCCGGCAGCGGCGCCAGCGGGCCGTTGCCGGCCACGCCGCGCACGGCGAAGGGCCGCCCGTCGACGCGGATGTCGCGGCCGGACACCGTGACCTCGGCGGCAAGCGAGGGCAGCGCGGCGAGAAGGAGCGGCGCGGCGGCAAGCCATCCGGCGCGGCGCGGGCGCTCAGCCATGCGAGCGCAGCGCCCGCTGGGCGTCGCGATGGGCGTCGAGATCGACCGGACGGTCGGGCACGCGCAGCTGGAAGGTGGCGCCGATGGTGCCGGGCACCAGCTGGATGTCGCCGCCATGCGCCTGCATCAGCTCGGCGGCGATGGCGAGGCCGAGACCGGTGCCGCCGCGCCGGGCCGAGCCCTGGAACGCCTCGAACAGATGGGCGCGGGCGCGCTCGGGCACGCCGGGGCCGGTATCGGCCACCTCGATCACCACGATGGCGCCCTCGCGCCGGCCGGTGATGCGGATCTGGTCGCGGGAGAGATCGTTGGGCGCCCGCGCCGAGAGCGCCTCGACGGCATTGCGGCACAAATTGAGCAGCACGCGGAACAGCTGGTCGGGGTCGGCGTCGACCTCCAGCCCGCGATCGATCGATTCGACGAAGCCGATCCCGGTCCCGTCCTCGCCGCCGCCGAGGCCGAGCGTGTCGCGCACCTCGGCCACCAGCGGGCCGAGCGCCACCATGCGCCGCTCGGGCGGGGGCTCCTGCGCGCGGCCATAGGCGAGCGTGTGCTGGCAATAGGCGATGGCGCGGTCGAGCGCGGCTTCCAGCTTGGGCGCGAAACGCTGCACCGCCGGGTCCTGAATGTCGGCGAGGCGGTCGGAGATGAGCTGTACCGAGGCGAGCAGGTTGCGCAGGTCGTGGTTGATCTTCGACACCGCGAGACCCAGCGCGGCGAGATGGCTCTTCTGCTGCAGCGTCTCGGCGATCTGGCGCTGCATGGCGGTCAGTTCGCGCTCGGCCTGGCCGATCTCGTCCATACGGGTGCCGGGACCGACCTCCGGCACCGGCAGGGCGGGATTGTCGCGGAAGGCGATCATGCGCAGGGTCAGCCGGCGCATCGGCCGCACGAACATCCAGGCGAGGCCGAGATAGACCAGCGCCCCGGTCAGCGCGGCGATCACCAGCGAGACCAGCAGCAGGTTGCCGGTGAAGCGCAGCATCGCCTTGCGCAGCGGCGTCTCGTTGAACACGATCTCGACGAAGCCGTCGCCGCGCGGGGGCGTGCCGACGGCGCGGATGATGCGCCCGTCGCGCGCCAGCAGCGTGTCGGCCGCCTCCGTCACCGCCTGCCACGGGCCGACATCGCGCACGTCGGCGTGGTGGTCGACGTCGGGGGGCATGTCGGAGGAGGCGAGCAGGCGCCTTGTGTCGTCGCGCTTCAGCGCCACGGTGATGGCGCCGACGCTGCGCAGCAGTTCCTGGGTCAGCTGGGGCGGAATCATCCCGTCCGGCGCGGCGTCCAGCACCAGCGCGGCGGTACGCGCGGCGGCGAGCCGGTCGGACAGCCAGTTGAGGCGGAAGGCGGCGACCGCCGGCACGAGAATCAGCACCTCGGCCAGCAGCACGAAGACGAGGGTGAAGGCCAGCAGCTTGCCGGAAAGGCCGAGATGACGCGGCACGCGCGCGGCCGGCGCCCCGGCGCCGGGGCGGGCGCCGGGGCGCTCGGGCACCGCAGGCACCGCCTCGGCCGGGCGCGCGGAGCCGCTGCCCGCCGCGACGGCGGACAGGGCGACGGCGCGCGTTCCCGATTCCGAATCCTGCTTCATCGAACCCCTGCCCGCGCCGGAAGCCTGCGCATTGCGCGGCGCCCGGCGGATTCCCATCCGAGCCAACGAATGCGGCATGGAGACGACGCAACGTCATTCCTACGCAGGCGCGGGCCGGACGGATCTGTCCCATCCCATCATGTATGGCGCCCGCGCGCGATCGCCAGAGTGTGATCGCGCACGCTCGCGACGGAAGCGGGACGCCCCCGGCGCGATGGCGTGCACAAGTTGGGCGCCGACACGTTGACTCGGGCAGGCGCCCCCCCTATAAGCCGGCTCCAACCACGGCTGCCTACGCGGTCGGGTTGCCCCTCGTATGCGCGCTTGTTACCGCGACTGGTTTCGCGGTCTGCCGGAAGCGGGGAGCATTCCGGTCCGGGCAGTATATCGAACAAGCGGAGAAAGACCCGTGAAGCGCACTTATCAACCCAGCAAGCTCGTGCGCGCCCGCCGGCACGGCTTCCGTGCGCGCATGGCGACCCGCAACGGCCGCAAGATCATCAATGCCCGCCGGGCCCATGGCCGCAAGCGTCTGTCGGCCTGATCCCGCCTTTCGGCCCCATATGGCTGGGGCGCGCCGCGCTGCCGCCTGAGGATCGGCGCCCAGCCATGCACCGGATCGTCAAGCGCAAGGACTTCCTGGCCGCAGCCTCAGGGCTGCGCGCCAATTCGGGTCCGCTGCTGCTTCAGGGCCGTGACCGCGCCGACGAGACCGCGCCCCGGATCGGGCTCACCGTCACCAAGAAGCACGGCAACGCGGTGGAGCGGAATCGCATCCGCCGCCGTCTGCGCGCCGCCGTCCGCGACGCCCTGCCGCGCGCGGGCAAGGACGGTTTCGACTATGTGATCGTAGCCCGGCGCGCCGCGCTCGGCACGCCTTTCGCCGACCTCGTAAAAGACATCGAGCGAGGCATCGCCCGCCTCCATTCAGGAAGCCGACGTCCGCCAAGGCCCGCGCGCGAACAAACCGCGCGGGGTCCGGCGCACGCCGACGGAGAGACGCTGCATGACCAGTGAAAATCGCAATATGATCGCCGCCATCGTCCTGTCGATGGCGGTGCTGATCGCCTGGCAGTATTTCTCCGGCGTCCCGCAGATGGAGCAGCAGCGCCAGCAGCAGCAGGCCGCCCAGCAGCCGGCGCCGGGCACGGCACCGGCCGCCGGCACCGAGGCGCCCGCCCCCGGCACCGCCGCCCCCACCACCGCGACGGGCGCCCCCCGGGCGCTCACCCGCGCCGAGGCCCTCGCCCGCTCGCCGCGCGTTGCCATCGACACGCCGAGCGTCGTCGGCTCCATCGCCCTCAAGGGCGGACGCATCGACGACCTGTCGCTCAAGGGCTACCACGAGACCGTCGACCGGAGCAGCCCGATCATCGTGCTGCTCTCGCCCTCCGGCGGGCCGAATCCTTTCTACGCCGAGTTCGGCTGGGTGCCGGGCGCCGGCGCCACCGTCGCGGTGCCGGGTGCCGATACGCTGTGGACCGCGCCCGAAGGCGCCAGGCTGACGCCCGACGCGCCGCTGGTGCTGACCTGGGACAACGGCGCCGGCCTCACCTTCCGCCGCACCGTCACCATCGACCCTAACTACATGTTCCACGTGGTCGACGAGGTGGAGAACACCACCGCCGCGCCGGTCGCGCTGCATCCCTACGCGCTGATCTCGCGCCACGGCACGCCGCACACGCTCGGCTACTACATCCTGCATGAAGGCCTGATCGGCGTGACCTCGGAGGGTGGCCTCCACGAGGTCAAGTACAGCGCCATCGCCGAGCGCCAGTCCGAGACCTTCCCCTCGGTCGGCGGCTGGCTCGGCATCACCGACAAGTACTGGGCGGCCACCGTCATTCCCGGCGCCGAAGAGAAGGTGCAGGTGCGCTTCTCCGCCGCGCAGACCGGCACCGACCACACCTACCAGACCGACTTTCTGGGCGACGCCGTCAGCGTGGCGCCGGGCGCCAAAGCCTCGACGGATGGCCGCCTGTTCGCCGGCGCCAAGGTGGTGCAGCTCGTCGACGGCTACCAGCAGCAGTACAATATCGACCGCTTCGACCGGCTGATCGACTGGGGCTGGTTCTATTTCATCACCAAGCCGCTGTTCCTGGTGATCGACTGGATCTACCGCTTCGTCGGCAATTTCGGCGTGGCGATCCTGGTCGTCACGGTCATGCTGAAGGCCGTGTTCTTCCCGCTCGCCAACAAGAGCTACGCCTCCATGGCGAAGATGAAGGCGGTGCAGCCGGAGATCACCGCGCTGCGCGAGCGCTATGGCGACGACCGCGTGAAGCTCCAGCAGGCGATGATGGAGATTTACAAGAAGGAGAAGATCAACCCGGTCGCGGGCTGCCTTCCGATCCTGATCCAGATCCCCGTCTTCTTCGCCCTCTACAAGGTGCTGTTCGTCACCATCGAGATGCGGCACGCGCCGTTCTTCGGCTGGATCCACGACCTCTCGGCGCCCGACCCGACGACGATCTTCAACCTGTTCGGCATCATCCCGTGGGATCCCGCCACCGTGCCGGTGATCGGCCACTTCCTGATGCTCGGCGTGTGGCCGATCATCATGGGCTGCACCATGTGGGCGCAGATGAAGCTCAACCCGGCCCCGCCGGACCCGACGCAGAAGATGATCTTCGACTGGATGCCGCTGATCTTCACCTTCATGCTGTCGTCCTTCGCCTCGGGCCTCGTCATCTACTGGGCGTGGAACAACACCCTGTCGGTGCTCCAGCAGTCGATCATCATGCGCAAGAACGGCGTGAAGATCGAATTGTGGGACAATCTGAAGAGCATGTTCGTGCGCAAGAAAAAGCCCAAGGCCGGCTGACGACGTGGGCGATTCCGGACATCAGAACGACAACGCGGCGGCACAGCAGGGTGCCGCCGCGACCGCTTTTTCCCCCGGCGAGATCGAAGCCGGGCGACGGCTGTTCGCCGGCGAGTGGACCTTCCTGTCGGCGGCGCCGACCATCGCCACACTGCCGCCGATGCGCGGCATCGAGATCGCGCTGGCGGGCCGCTCGAATGTGGGCAAGTCCAGCCTGGTCAACGCGCTGACCGGCCGCAAGGCTCTGGCCCGCACCTCGGTCACGCCGGGGCGCACGCAGGAACTGATCTTCTTCGGGCTCGGCCCCGACCTCACCCTCGTCGACATGCCCGGCTACGGCTTCGCCAAGGCGCCCAAGGACAAGGTGGACGCTTGGACCGCCACCGTTCACGCCTATCTGCGCGGGCGGGCGAATCTGGCGCGCGTCTTCGTGCTCATCGATTCTCGGCACGGGCTGAAGCCGATCGACCTCGAGGTGCTGGACGGGCTCGACAAGGCGGCGGTCTCCTATGCCGTCGTGCTCACCAAGGCCGACCAGCTCAAGGCGCCCGAGCGCGCCGAGCGCATCGCCGCCACCCAGGCGGCGCTGACGCGCCGGCCGGCGGCCTTCCCGCTCGTGTTCCCGACCTCCAGCCGCGAGGGCGACGGCATCGCCGAGCTGCGCGCGGCCGTCGTGCGGCTGATGGGCGAGCGCGGCATCGCGGTCTGAGCGCGCGCCGGGCTCCGGCGCGTCCCTTGGTCGGCTGTTGACGCGTGTCATGGCGCCGGCGCGCCGGATGGTCATTCTCCTGCCGAACCCACCGCAGGAGACATTCCATGGCCAAGATGAAAGCGGCGATCTTCGTCGAACCCGGTCGCATCGTCCTCGACGAGAAGCCGATTCCCGACGTCGGGCCGCTCGACGCGCTGGTCCGCATCACCACCACGACGATCTGCGGCACCGATGTGCACATCCTCAAGGGCGAGTATCCGGTCGCCCGCGGCCTGACCATCGGCCATGAGCCGGTCGGCATCATCGAGAAGCTCGGCTCGCAGGTGACGGGCTATCGCGAGGGCCAGCGCGTCATCGCCGGCGCCATCACCCCGAGCGGCTATTCCTACGCCTGCCTGTGCGGCTGCGGCTCGCAGGACGGGCCCGGCATGAAGCACGGCTTCAAGCCGATGGGCGGCTGGAAGTTCGGCAACACTATCGACGGCACGCAGGCCGAATATGTGCTGGTGCCGGACGCGCTCGCCAACCTCGCCCCGGTGCCGGACGACCTTTCCGACGAGGAAGTGCTGATGTGCCCGGACATCATGTCCACCGGCTTCTCCGGCGCCGAAAGCGGCGCGGTGCAGATCGGCGACACGGTGGCGGTGTTCGCGCTCGGCCCGATCGGCTTGTGCGCGGTGGCCGGCGCCAAGCTGAAAGGCGCCACCCGCATCATCGGCGTCGACACCGTGCCCGAGCGCCTCGCCATCGCCGCGCGGCTCGGGTGCAGCCATGTGGTCGATTTCACCAAGGGCGATGTGGTCGAGCAGATCATGGCGCTGACCGACGGGCGCGGCGTCGACGTCTCCATCGAGGCGCTGGGCACGCAGGGCACCTTCGAAAGCGCGCTGAAGGTGCTGCGCCCGGGCGGCACGCTGTCCTCGCTCGGCGTCTACTCCACCGACCTGAAGATCCCGCTCGGCGCCTTCTCCGCCGGCCTCGGCGACAACAAGATCGTCACCACGCTCTGCCCCGGCGGCAAGGAGCGCATGCGCCGGCTGATCGACGTCATCGCCTCCGGCCGGGTCGACCTGAAGCCCCTCGTCACCCACCGCTTCAAGCTCGACGACATCGAGGCCGCCTACGACCTGTTCTCGCACCAGCGGGACGGCGTGCTGAAGGTGGCGATCACGCCGTAAGGGGTGTCGTCCTACGCTTGCGGCGTCCTCGCCGGTGCCAGCGCGCGCTCTCCCTCTCCCCGTCGGGGAGAGGGGTAGGGTGAGGGGCTTGGCTCGGCGTCCCGCCCCCTCACCCGCCGCTGCGCGGCGACCTCTCCCCCTCGGGGAGAGGTCGAACGGACTTTCGTCCGACTGACCCTCACACGTCGTTGGCCGAGCTGAGATTCTCGGCGGCGATGTAGCCGCCCTTCTGCTTGAGGCGCAGGCCCGGCCCGCCGCCGCTGCTGGCCTCGCCGGCGTCGAGGAAGTCGATGCCGGCTTCCTCCAGCACGCGGCGCAGGCGCTCAGCCTCGCCCGGGTCGAGATCGTCGCCCGGCTCGCGGCCCTGCTCGAATTCGTGCAGCCAGTCCGGCGTCACCCGCGCCCGCTCGGCAAGCTCCTGCGGGCTCCAGTTGAGCACGGCGCGGGCGGCGCGGACCTGTTCGGGGCTGACGGCGAGATTGGCGGGAAAAGCGGTTTCGGCCATGGACGGCTCTCCTGACGCGGCGACGGACCCGTTTCACATAGGGCGCCGCCGCCGTGCTGTCAGCACCGGCGACGACGTGTCGAAGCGCGATTGCCCGCCCGGCCCGCCTCAGGCGGCGTCGGTCGCCGGCGTTCCGGTCAGAATGGCGTGGATCGAGGCGGCGTCGCGCGAGGTGCGAAGCTTGCGGGCCACCTCGGGGTCGCGCAGCAGGCGCGCCACGCGGGCCAGCGCCTTGAGATGGTCGGCACCGGCCGCCTCCGGCGCCAGCAGCAGGAAGATGAGATCGACCGGCTCGCCGTCCAGCGCCTCGAAGTCGATCGGCTTGTCGAGCCGCGCGAACATGCCGAACAGCTTGTCCATCTTGGCGAGCTTGCCGTGCGGAATGGCGATGCCGTTGCCGACCCCGGTGGAGCCGAGCCGCTCGCGCTGGTTCAGCGTCTCGAAGATTTCCCGCTCGTCGCGCTTGAGCTGTTCGGCCGCGTGGGCGGCCAGCTCCTGCAGCGCCTGCTTCTTGCTGCCGACCCGCAGGGTCGGGAAGACCGCGGACAACGCCAGAATGTCGTTCAGGGCCATGACGGGATCCGCAGCGTAGCGAGGCGGGCAGTGGTGAAGGGCTTGGCGAGTGGAAGCGCGCGGACGGTCTTCGCCGCCGCGCGCTTGCCGGAACGATGAGCGGTCAATGCACGTCTTCCGAGAGGGCGGCGGCCGGCGGGTCGACCCAGCCGACATGCCCGTCCCCGCGCCGGTACACGACGTTGATGCGTCCATGGCCGGCGTGGCGGAAGACGAGGGCGGAAGCCCCGGTGAAGTCCAGTTCGAGCACCGCGTCGCTCACCGAGAGCCGCGGCAGGCTGGCCATCGCCTCGGCGACCACGGTCGGGCTCCAGCCTTCGATCAGCTCGAACTCGTCATGCTCGGGCGCGGAGAAGACGGTGAGCGGCACCGTCTCGGCCAGCGGGGCGCCGTCGGCCTCGCCATTGGCGGTGCGGCGCTTGATCCGGCTCTTGTAGCGGCGCAGCCGCGTCTCGATCCGCTCCACGGCGGCATCGGCGCTGGCGTAAGGGTCCTGCGCGTCCGCATGGGCCTGCAGCACCGTCCCGCTGTCGAGATGCAGCGCGCAGTCCGAGCGATAGCCGGAGCCCTCGCGGGCCACGGTGACGTGGCCGGACCAGCCGCCGTCGAAATACTTGCCCATGGCGCCGGCAACACGGTCGGAGACCCGTTGCCTCAGCGCCTCGCCCACGTCGAGATTTTTTCCTGAAACCCGCAGCGGCATCGTGACTAGTCCCTCTGCTGGGGCGTGGCCTGGGGCGGTCGATCGTGTCCACCCCTGCCCTGCCCGAACCCCCTACATGCCCGGCCGGTGCCCTTAAGAGGTAGGAGCCGCGAGGGAATGTGTCAACGAGGGGCAGTGGATAGCTTGGCGGAGTTCCGCGCCGGCAGGCGTTCAGCCGGCCGAGAGGGCCGCCTGCTTCTCGCGCCGGCGCTGCACGGATGAAGGAATGCGCATCGCCTCGCGGTATTTGGCGACCGTGCGGCGGGCGATGTCGATTCCCGCCTCGCGCAGGCGATGCACCAGCGTGTCGTCGGAAAGCACGTCGTCCGGACTCTCCGCGTCGATCATCTGCTTGATGCGGAAGCGCACCGATTCCGCCGAATGCGCCTCGCCGCCGTCGGACGAGGAAATGGAGGACGAGAAGAAATACTTCATCTCGAAGATTCCGCGCGGCGTCGCCATGTATTTGTTGGACGTGACGCGCGAGACGGTGGATTCGTGCATGCCGATGGCGTCCGCCACCATGCGCAGGTTCAACGGCCGCAGATGCTGCACGCCGAGCGTGAGGAAGGCGTCCTGCTGGCGCACGATCTCGGTTGCCACCTTGAGGATGGTGCGGGCGCGCTGGTCGAGCGAGCGGGTGAGCCAGGTCGCGGTCTGCATGCAGTCGGACAGGAACGCCTTCTCGCGCTCGTTGCGCGTCGTCTTCTGCACCCGGCTGTAATAGGACTGGTTGACCAGCACGCGCGGCAGCGTGTCGGCGTTCAGCTCCACCAGCCAGTTGTCGATGGACCCGCGCACGAACACATCCGGCACGATGGGCTGGATCACGCCGGAGCCGAAGGCGAGGCCCGGCTTCGGGTTGAGCCGGCGGATCTCGCCGACCATTTCCGCCAGATCCTCGTCGTCGACGCCGCACACCCGCTTCAGCGTGGCGAATTCGCGCCGGGCGAGCAGTTCGAGATGGGCGAGCAGCGCCGCCATGCAGGGGTCGTAGCGGTTACGCTCGCGCAGCTGGATGGCGAGGCATTCGGACAGCGAGCGCGCGCCGATGCCCGGCGGGTCGAAAGCCTGCACGAGGGCGAGCACCCGCTCGACGCTGGCCAGCGGCGCACCGAGGCGCTCGGCGATGCCGGCGAGGTCGGCCGTGAGGTACCCCGCCTCGTCGATCAGGTCGATGAGGTGATGGCCGATCAGCCGCTCGACCGGATCGGAGACGGCAAGGGCAAGCTGGCCCTCCAGATGGTCGCCGAGCGTGGTCTCGGCGGAGACGAAGGCTTCCAGATTGTAGCCGTCGTCGTCGCGGCCGCCGGAGCCGGAGCCGGACCACTCCGAGAAGGCCGGTGCCTCGCCGCTCGGCTGGGGCACGGCCGGCTCGCGGCCGGAATCGTCCGGAAACACGTTTTCGAGATTGGTGTCGAGCCGGTCCTCGATGGCGCGGCTGGATTCCAGCCGCTCCTGCATCCAGTCGGCACGCTCCTCGTGCCCGCCGTCCATGTCGGCGGCATCGGCCGCCTCGGCCGCCTCGAAGCCGGCGCCGGGATGGGCGTCGCCGTCGCCGTCATTGGTGCGCTCGCCCTCGGCGGGGCGCTCGCCCTCGGGCTCGGCCTGGCGCTCCAGCAGCGGGTTGCGCTCCAGCTCGGCCTCGACATAGGCGACCAGATCGAGATTGGAGAGCTGCAGCAGCTTGATCGCCTGCATCAGCTGCGGCGTCATCACCAGCGACTGGGTCTGGCGGAATTCGAGGCGCGGGCTCAGCGACATGGCGCGTGCTCTCCAACGACGACGGACAGGGCGACGGCGGGCCGCCGGGCAGGCAGTCGGACAGGCGGTCGGAGGTGCGGCAGGGGGTCCATGCTACAGACGGAACTCCTCGCCGAGATAGAGCCGGCGCACCTCTTCGCTCGCCACGATCTCCGCGGGCGAGCCCTCCATGAGCACGGTGCCGGAATGGATGATGTAGGCGCGGTCGATCAGGCCGAGCGTCTCGCGCACATTGTGGTCGGTGATCAGCACGCCGATGCCGCGCTCGGTAAGCTGGCGCACCAGCGTCTGGATGTCGCCGACCGCGATCGGGTCGATGCCGGCGAAAGGCTCGTCGAGCAGCATGAAGGTCGGCCGCGAGGCCAGCGCCCGGGCGATCTCGACGCGCCGGCGCTCGCCGCCCGACAGTGCGATGGAGGGCGACTTGCGCACATGGGTGACGCGGAATTCCTCCAGCAGCTCGTCGAGCTGGCGCTCGCGCTCGCGCCGGTTGGGCTCCACCACCTCCAGCACCGCGCGGATATTGTTCTCCACCGACAGGCCACGGAAGATCGACGCTTCCTGCGGCAGATAGCCGACGCCGAGGCGGGCGCGGCGGTACATGGGCAGGTGGGTGACGTCGTGGCCGTCGAGTTCGATGCGGCCGGCATCGGCCTTCACGAGGCCGGTGATCATGTAGAAGATCGTGGTCTTGCCGGCGCCGTTCGGCCCCAGCAGGCCGACCGCCTCGCCGCGCCGCACGTTCAGGCTGGCATCGCGCACCACCTTGCGCCCGCCATAGCTCTTGGCGAGGCCGAAGGCGGCGAGGCTGCCCTGGGGCAGGGCCACGGGAGCGGGGCTATAGGCGGCTGGAGCGGGAGAAGGTGCCTGACGGAAATCGGCGGCCAGCGCCGCCTCGAACTCGGCCTGGAAGGCAGCTTCGAGACCGTCCTGCTCCTGCCCGCCCGGTCCGCCGCCGAAACCGCGCCGGCGCGCGGACTCGCTGCGGGACCCCTGCGGCACCGACTTGCCGCGACCGACGATCGACGAGAACAGTCCCACGCGCACCCTCCGTGGTGAAAACACCACCCGGAAGGTGATAAACGCTCCGAACGCGACTGGCAAATGGCGGATGCAAAAAGCGGGCCGAATCCGCCGTCCCGCGACGTCAGGCGGGCCCACACGTTGTACGTATGCAAACGATGAACGCCGGCGCCCGTCCGGCGGATCGGGGAAGCCGAACGGCGCGGCGCCCCTACTGGGCGGGCTTGGGCGCCGGCCTGGCGGGGGCGCCCGGCTTGGCCTCGCCCGGCTTAGGCGCTTCCAGCTGCTTCATGCTGTTGGGCACGATCAGGCTCTCGATGCGCCCGCCGTCGAAGCGCGACAGGCCGCTGGCGAGGTCGACGGTGAGCTGCTTGCCGCGGATCACATTCGGGCCCGAGGTCAGCACCACCGGGCTGCCGACCAGCGTGATGGTGTTGGAGGCGGTCTCGAACACGCCCTTGTCGCCGGTCGCGGTCTGCTCCTTGGTGGTGACGACCACAGAGCCGATGATCTCCAGCCGGCGGATGGCCGAGGAACTGATCGGGCTGCCGGCGGCCAGCGCCTCGGCGCTCGCGGCCTCGCCGCCCTTGGCAGTGCCGCCCTTGGCGTCGCCGGTCTTCTTGCCGTCGTAATAGACGATCAGCTCGCGGCAGCGCAGCGTTGTGTCGCCCTGCTGCACCACGACATTGCCGGAGAACACCGCCTGCTTCTCCTGGTCGCGGACCTCGAGGCTGTTGGCGTTGATGCGGATCGGCTGGTCGCGATTGGTGGAAAAGCCCTGCAACGCGTTCGGCACGTTGCGGGCCTGCTGCGCGAGCGCCGGCGCGGCCGGGCCGGCGGCGAGCGCGAGGAGGAGGAAGCCGGAACCGGCGAAGCGGGCAAGCGTGATCATGTCAGCATGTCTAGCGGGGCCGGCGCGGGTATTCAACGCCGCATCTCAGGGAGCCGCCCCGACCTTCGGGCCGGGCGCCGGGCGGGCGGAGGCATCGGGCGGCGTGCCGCCGCGCAGTTCGGGCGCCGTGCCGGCCGCGTCGTCGCCGGAGGGCGGCATCTTGAAGTCGAGCTGCACATTGCCGGTCAGCAGGGCGCGCGAATCCTTCTGCGACACCTCGATCCGGTCGGCGGTGATCTGGCCGTCGAGATAGGTCAGCTTGACCGGCTTGTCGGAGGTCAGCTTACCGGTCTTGATCTCGATCTGCGCGTCCTCGAAGTCGCCGCCATAGCCGGAAGAGGTCTGGAAGCGCACGCCGCCGCCAAGTTCGAGCTGCTCGGTCTTGGTGTCGTATTGGCCGGTGCTGGCGGTCAGGTCCGCCCATCCCTTGTCGGCCATCTCCAGCTTGGCGACGATCTTCTGCAATTCGATGCTGTCGGGCGAGGTCAGGTCCTGCGAGGCCGATTCCGCCGAGACCGAATAGCCGCGATTGTCGGACGTGAAGCCGTGCAGGCGCGGGAACTCCATCTTCACCTGCGTTCCCGACAGCGAGACGCGGCCGAGATCGAAGGGCAGGTCCACCGCGATGTTGAACGGGTCGAGATAATTGACCGCCAGGGTGCCGCCGAGCGCCAGCAGGACGGCGAGCGGCAGGGCGCGGCGAAAGAAGCGCACGCGCCGGCTATGGCGATGGGCAGCCTTGAAGCGTTCCGCGCTACGCCGCGCGGACAGGCCGCCGCGCTGCCGCAAAGGCGCCGCCGCTCGCGTATCGCTGCGCTCGGGAGGTTCGACGTGCTTATTCATGCGTGACGGCGTATCCCCGACTTGCGACCGATCCCCACACAATGACCCATTGGTTAAGATGGCGGCTTCCGCGCCCGTGCGCAAGCAGGTGCCCGCTACCGCCGGAGGCGGCGGCCGACTGTCTGCCCGCCGTCAGGTATGCGCGAAAATGTCCTCGTCCGGCCAGCCGGCGAGATCGAGCCGTGCCCGCGTCGGCAGGAATTCGAAGCAGGACTGCGCCAGATCCGTGCGCCCCTCGCGCGCCAGCATCGCCTCCAGCCGGGCCTGCAACGCGTGCAGATGCAGCACGTCGGACGCGGCGTACTGGAGCTGGGCGTCGCTCAGCTCCTCGGCCGCCCAGTCCGAACTCTGCTGCTGCTTGGACAGGTCGATGCCGAGCAGTTCGCGCACCAGCTCCTTCAGCCCGTGGCGGTCGGTATAGGTGCGGGTCAGGCGTGAGGCGATCTTGGTGCACCACACCGGCGAGACCGTCAGCCCGAAGGTCTTGCCCAGCACCGCAACGTCGAAGCGGGCGAAGTGGAACAGCTTGACGCTGCGCGGATCGGTCAGCAGCTTTTCGAGATTGGGCGCGCTGCCCGGCCCGGCGCCGGCGGGGATCTGCACCACGTCGGCGGTGCCGTCGCCCGGCGAGAGCTGCACGACGCACAGCCGGTCGCGGTGCGGGTTGAGACCCAGCGTCTCGGTGTCGATGGCGACGAAGGGGGCGTTCTCGGGCGTGTAGCGGGAGAGGTCGACCAGGTCGCCGCGATGCAGGCGGATGCTCATGAGGGCGGTACTTTCCAAGGTTGCGGCTCCTTAGCACCGCCGGGGCCGCCCCGGCAACATGGCGTCAGCCGGCCAGCGCCTGCGCGATCAGGCCGGCGAGCAGGATCAGCCCGGCATCGCGGTTGGAGCGGAACACCTTCAGGCAGTTGTCGCGGTCGTCGATGTCGACCCGCCACACCTGCCAGCCGAGATGCGCGGCGAAGCCCGCAAGGCCGACCCAGGCGAAGACCCCGCCCCCGGCCGCCGCGAGGGCGAGGCCGATCAGCACCAGCGTGCCGCCATACAGGCCCACCAGCCAGACGCGCGTGGCGCCGGCGAACAGGCGGGCGGAGGATTTGACGCCGACTTCCTCGTCGTCCTCGCGGTCCTGATGGGCATAGATGGTGTCGTAGCCCACCACCCACAGCACGGAACCGGCATAGAGCAGGAAGGCGGACGGCGGCAGCGCGCCGAGCAGCGCGGCGAACCCCATCAGCGCCCCCCAGGAGAAGGCGAGGCCCAGCACGAGCTGGGGAATCCAGATGATCCGCTTCATCAGCGGATAGACCGCCACGAGGCCGAGCGAGGACAGCGCGACGCCGATGGCGAAGGGCGGCAGGCAGATAAGCACGGCAAGCCCGGCGAAGCACTGGACGGCGAGGAAGACGAAGGCGCCGAACAGCGTCACCTGCCCGGCCGGCAGCGGCCGCGAGCGGGTGCGCTCGACGCGTCCGTCGATGTCGCGGTCCAGAATGTCGTTCCAGGTGCAGCCGGCGCCGCGCATGGCGACCGCGCCGATGGCGAACAGCCCGGCATAGGCGAGCGCGGGCAGATAGGCGGGCGCGCCCGCCCGCGTCTGCATGTCCAGCGCCAGCGCCACCGACCACCAGCACGGGATCAGCAGCAGCCAGCTGCCGATCGGCCGGTCGGCGCGGGCGAGGCGCAGGAAGGGGCGCAGAAAGGAAGGCGCGTGCCGGTCGACCCAGTTGCCGGCGGAATCGGCCGGCGCCGGCGCGGCGTGCATCATGGCCGGGCTCAGCGCAGCGCGTCGCCGCCGAGCGTGTCGAACACGCCGCCGGGAGGAGCGCCCATGGACGGCAGGCCGCTCGGCAGGCCGAGACCGGCGGAGACGGAGCCCTGCGTCGGCGGCCCCTCGGCAGCACCGCCACCGCCGCCGCTCTCCTGCGCCTTCGCCACCTCGCAGACGCGGTTGCGCGTCGAGGAGACGGAGTCGGAATTGGCCTTGACCTTCTTCAGCACGTCGTCAGGCACGCCGCACTTGGCCTTGTTGGTGTTGAGGTAGCTGTAGAAGCTCTGCTGGGCGGAGGCGAAGGTGCGGAACAGCGGGCAGAGTTCGGAGGGCGGGCGCTTCTTCTTGACCGCCTTCTCCAGATTGCCGCCGCTTCCCTCGAGCGCCGTTCGCAGCTTCTCGACCTGGGCCTGACAGTCAGCCACGTTGGCCCCGCCCTGCGGGGCCGTGCCGAGCGAGGGCGAGGGCCCCATGGCCGGGGCACCGCCTACGCCGCCGAAACCGGGCGCGAAACCGGGCTGAATGCCGCCGGGCTGCACGGCCCCCGCCGAGGGGGCCGGCGCGACGGTCACGGCGGCAGCGCCCGCGCTGCCCGACGAGGTGTCGCCCGAGCCGCCCGGCGTGCCGATCCACTGCGCGCCGGCCGGCAATGCCGCCAGCGTTCCGGCGAGCATGACCCCGGCGAACACGATCGCGCGGGAACGGGGGAACGAGCACATCTGGCGGGCTTCCAAGGTCGAACCTCTCCTTCAAGCCGTCGGCTGGCGCCGTCTTGTTGACCAAGCGTGATACAGAGGCATTAAAGATTGGGCAACATCACGACGCCCGGCACGAAACCGGCACTAAACGAGAAAATGGCCCGCATCATGGCCCGCGCTCAAGACGATTCGCCCGATCAATCCTACGACTTCCGCGCCCAGCGGCTCTTCGTCGAGGAGGATCTGGCCGAGGGCGCGCTGGTCGCGCTCGACCGCGAGCGCGCCCATTATGTCGCCGATGTGATCCGGCTGGAGGTCGGCGGGCACATCCACCTGTTCAACGGGCGCGACGGCGAATGGCGCGCCCGGCGCGAGGCGGGCGGGCGGCGCGAGGCGCTGCTGCGGATCGAGGTGCGGCTGCGCCGGCAGGCCCCGCCACCCGATCTCGACTATGTGTTCGCCCCGCTCAAGCATGCCCGGCTCGACTATATGGTGCAGAAGGCCGTCGAGATGGGCGCCGGCCGGCTGGTGCCTGTCATGACCCGCCGCACGCAGGCGAGCCGGGTGAACACCGAGCGCATGCGCGCCAACGCCGTCGAGGCCGCCGAGCAGTGCGGCATCCTCAACCTGCCGGCGGTGCTGGAGCCGGTGACACTGGCGCGCTGGCTCGACGCGCTGGAGCCCACCCGCCGCGTGGTGTTCTGCGACGAGGCGGCGCCGCTGGCCGACCCGCTCGCCCCGCTCCGGGAAGCGGCCCTCGGCCCGCTCGCCGTGCTCATCGGCCCGGAAGGCGGCTTCGACGATGCCGAGCGCCGCCTGCTGACGGCCCGGCCGGGAACCCTCGTCCTGTCGCTCGGCCCGCGCATCCTGCGCGCCGACACCGCCGCCGTCGCCGCGCTTGCCCTCGTCGAGGCGGCCCGGCAGGGAGCGCTCGCCATGGCGGGAACCGGCGACGGCCCGGCGCGTTAGCTGGCACTGACCGCCCATGGACCGGCCGCCCGCCCGATGGCCGCACTGGCCCCGCTCCGGAGTGAAACATGCGCAGCCGTAGGTAGTGCCACGCCTGTATTCCAATAATTATAATAAAAATACGAAACGCGCCCGGTCGCGAACAGTTTGCGGTCAGGTCACACTCCGGTCTTACTTTTCCATCATCACGCAGTCGAATCGAGAGCAGGCCGATTCTGCGTCGGCTAAGCATGGCCTGCCGATTCTCTGGTCGACTAATGCGGGGAACCACGCCATGACGACGGAAGATTACCGCATCGGCATCGAGGAAGAATATTTCATCATCGAAGGCGAGACCAAGAGCGCGGTCCGGCGCATGCCCACCGCCTTCATGGGCAAGGTGAGGGACGCCCTCGGCGACGCGGTGAGCGGCGAGATGCTCCAGTCGCAGATCGAGGTGATGACCCGCCCGCACACCAGCGCCGGCGACGCCCGCCGCCAGCTTCACGGGCTGCGCCGCAGCCTTTCCGAGGTGGCCGCCGGCTTCGACCTTGCCTTCCTCGCCGCCGGCACCCACCCGACCGCGAGCTGGCAGACCGGCAAGCGCACCCCCACCCAGCGCTATGACGGGCTGATGCACGACCTGCAGATGCTCGGCGAGCGCAACATGCTGTGCGGCATGCATGTGCATGTGGAACTGCCCGACGCCGACCAGCGCATCGACGTGATGCGGCGCATCCTGCCCTATCTCCCGGTCTTCGTGGCGCTGTCGACCTCCTCGCCGTTCTGGGAGTCCAAGCGCACCGGGCTGATGGGCTACCGCCTCGCCGCCTATGACGAACTGCCCCGCACCGGCCTGCCGGAGCTGTTCGAGACCGCCAAGGACTATCGCGACTACATCGACGCGCTGGTTGCGGCGCGGGCGATCCGCGATTCGAGCTATGTCTGGTGGACCATCCGCCCCTCGGAGAAGCACCCGACGCTGGAGCTGCGTGCCCCCGACAGCTGCACGCGGGTGGAGGATTCGGTCGCCATCGCCGCGCTCTACCGCGCGCTGGTGCGCCATCTTGTGCGCAATCCGAAGCTCAATGCCGGCATCGACGCGGTGGACCGCGCCATCGCGGTGGAGAACAAGTGGCGGGCCCAGCGCTACGGCATCCATGGCAGCTTCGTCGACCGCGCCGCGCGCGAGGCGGTGCCGGTGGCGCAGGCGGTGGAGACGCTGATCGACCAGCTGCACGACGACGCGCAGGCGCTCGGCGGGCTGGACGAGCTTACCCACCTGCGCACCATCATCCGTGGCGGCACCAGCGCCGACATCCAGATCGCGGTCTATCAGGAGGCCGCGCACCGCACCGGCAACCGCACCGAGGCGCTCAATGCGGTGAAGACCTGGCTCACCCACGCCTCGGCGCAGTAGCGCGCTGACGCTGGGGAGGGCGCCGGGGGCGCCCATTCCCCATTTTCCATCGGTAGTTACGGCGATTTGCGTCGCCCGCCGGCCTGTGTATGGTCTCGCGCCCCAGCACGCCGGCCGGAGTCTTCCATGGCGCGAGACCAGATCGACACGCAGCCCATCGAAAGCCGCGACGAACTCGTCGCCTGGTTCGAAGCGGGCAACAAGGCGCCGTCGAAATTCCGAATCGGCACCGAGCACGAGAAATTCCCCTTCACGCTCAAGGGCCACGAGCCCGTGCCCTATGAGGGCGAGACCGGCATACGGGCGCTGCTGGAAGGCATGCAGGCGCTGAACTGCTGGGAACCGATCATGGAGGGCGAGACCATCATCGGCCTCGCCGACAATGTCGGCGGCGGGGCGATCTCGCTGGAGCCGGGCGGGCAGTTCGAGCTTTCCGGCGCGCCGCTCGTCACCCTTCACGAGACCTGCGCCGAGGTGAACTCGCATCTGGAGCAGGTGCGGCAGGTGGCGACCCCGCTCGGCTTCGGCTTCCTCGGCCTCGGCATGAGCCCGAAATGGACGCTCGCGCAAACGCCGGTCATGCCCAAGGGGCGTTACAAGATCATGGCCGACTACATGCCGAAGGTCGGCACGCACGGCCTCGACATGATGTTCCGCACCTGCACCGTGCAGGTGAATCTCGACTTCGCCTCCGAGGCGGACATGGTGAAGAAGCTGCGCGTCGGCCTCGCCCTCCAGCCGGTGGCCACCGCGCTGTTCGCCAACTCGCCCTTCACCGAGGGCAAGCCCAACGGCTTCCTGTCGTTCCGCTCGGAGATCTGGCGCGACACCGACAACAACCGCGCCGGCATGCTGCCCTTCGCCTTCGAGGACGGCATGGGCTTTGAGCGCTATGTCGACTACGCACTCGACGTGCCGATGTACTTCATCAAGCGCGGCGACCATTACATCGACGTCGCCGGCACCTCCTTCCGCGACCTGCTGGCCGGAAGGCACCCGGCGGTGCCGGGCGAGACGGCCACCGTCTCGGACTGGGCCAACCACCTCTCCACCATCTTCCCCGAGGTGCGGCTGAAGCGTTACCTCGAGATGCGCGGCGCCGATGGCGGGCCGTGGGCCAATCTGTGCGCCCTGCCCGCCCTGTGGACCGGCCTCTATTACGACACCGCCAGCCTCGACGCCGCCTGGGACCTCGCCAAGAACTGGACCGCGCCGGAGCGCCAGAAGCTGCGCGACGACGTGCCGAGGCTCGGCCTCAAGGCGGAGATCGCCGGCCGGCCGCTGATCGAGGTCGCCCGCGAGGTGGTGGCCATTGCCCGCGCGGGTCTTGCCCGCCGCGACAAGCGCGACAGCCAGGGCCGCGACGAGACCCGCTTCCTCAAGCCGCTGGACGAGAGCCTCGATTCCGGCCTCACCCCGGCCGAGATCCTGCTCACGCGCTTTGAGACCGAGTGGAACCGCTCGGTGGAACCGCTCTTCGAGCAGTGCGCCTATTGAGGGGCGGCTGAGGTCAGGCTTCGCCGGCAAGTTCGCCATGGCCGGGCTTGACCAGGAAGCCGCACAAAGCCCTCCACGCGCCCGGCATTGGCAGCATTGCGTCCGCCGCAGGCCAGCATGGCGCGGCGTCATGCGCGCGCTTGATCGAGATCAAGCCGGCCCCGCCTCCGTTTCCTAGACTGGTTCCGACAGCGACGACATCGCAACGCGCTCGGCCGAGCCTCGCTCGCCGGCGCCAGGGACCGGCGGGTGGGCCGGTTCCGACCGGACGGCGGGCGAAAGCCCGCCGTTCCTTTTTCACTCGCCCCGAGCGTCATCCCGGCCAAGCGCAGCGCGAGCCGGGTGACGTAGCCCGCAGGCTATTCCGCCGCGATGGCGGTCTCGGAGATGTTGTCGAGGCCCTGCACGATATGGATGGCCAGCGCGTCGGCGAGCGGGGACGCCTCGTGCCGGTTGCGCAGCAGGCCGATGCGGCACGGCGCCAGCGCCGGGAAGCCGTCCGAGGGGCCGAGCACCCGCATGCCGGGGCGCAGCCCCGATTCCGGCAGCACCGAGATGGCGAGGCCCGAGAGCACCGCCGCCGAGACCGCCGTCGAGTTCGACGAGGTGTAGAGGATGCGGAACGGCCGCCCGGCCGCCTGCAGCATGGAGATGGCCTCCTGCCGCCAGTTGCAGGTCTGCCGCCCCAGCGCCAGCGGCACCGGGTCCTCCAGATGCACCGGATGGCGCGAGGAGCCGACCCAGAGCAGTTGCTCGCGCCGGATGATCTCGGTCTCGCGGTTGACCATCTCGCAATCGGTGATGATGGCGAGGTCGAGGTCGCCGGTGTCGATGCGGTCGATCAGGTCGGTCGAGGGATCGCAGACGACGGTCAGCTCGACATTGGGATGGGTCGCCGAGAAGCGCGCCATGATCTCGGGGAGATAGCGGTCGGCATAGTCGTCCGGCACGCCCAGGCGCACCCGGCCGGACAGCTCGGCCGAGGCGAGGCTGGCGACCGCCTCCATGTTCAGCTTGACGATGCGCCGGGCATAGTCGAGCAGCCGGTCGCCCTCGTCGGTGAGGCGCGAGGCACGCCCGTCGCGCGCGAAGATCGGCTTTCCGACCCGCTCCTCCAGCCGCTTCATCTGCATCGAGACGGCAGACTGGGTCTTGTGAACCACATCGGCCGCCTTGGTGAAACTGCCCGTTTCGGCAATCGTGATGAATGTTCTTAATTGATCAATGTCGAGCAGCACGGTCATGGAGCCGCCTCCCATGGGCTTATCATCAATTGCAATGATATCTCGGATCATAAACATTCGCTAGTGTGATCAGTCCTCGCGCGGCATAACGATCCCGTCGCGAACGGGTGACGTCGATTTCGGGTGGCTGGCGAGCCGCCGCGCGATCAGAAAGCCCCATGTCATCGCCGCGCGGCCGACACATGGAGGAATCGATGTCGTATCTTGGTGAAGTTCGCAGAACCGCGTTCCACTCGTTCGGTGCCGCCGCCAGCGGCGTGCTGATCGCCGCCGTCTCGGGCACCCTTCAGTTCATCACGGCGATGGCGCGCCGGCGTCATCTCTCCCAGCTCGGCGAGTTCGACGACCGCATGCTGCGCGACATCGGCCTCACCCGCGCGGACCTGCGCGACGCCTCGTCCGGCCCGCTCTGGCAGGACCCGACCGCCGTGCTCGTGGTGCGCTCGGTCGAGCGCCGCGCCGCCCGCCGGCTCACCGCGCGGGACGCCCTGCGCGACGCCGCCCGGCAGGAGCCGGGCGCTGCCGGCAGCACGCCGCGCCGCAACGATCTCATGTCCTGCGGCTGATAATGGCAGGCCCGCCCATGCCATGCCGCGACCGACCTTACGGCGACATCGACCCCCTCGTGTCGCCGACTTGAAGCCCGCTGGTTCGTCCAGCGGGCTTTTTTTCTTGGTGCTTTTCTTGACGCCTTTCTTGGCGCCCCGCCGCGCTTTGCAGGAACGAAAGACCGTCCTTGCAGGGGCACAGATGCGCGCGGCGCCAGCCCGGTCCATATGGGGACAGCCGGCGCGGTGCCGGCGCGAAACGGGGGCATTCCCATGGCACATGATCGGGCCGAGACGGTGGAAACGCGGGTGGATACGCAGGTCGAGCTCGGCCTCGACACCTTCGGCGACGTCACCGCCGGCGCGGACGGGGCGCTGCTCTCCCACGCGCAGGTCATCCGCAACCTTGTCGACGAGGCGGTGCTGGCCGACGAGGTCGGCGTCGACTTCTTCGGCGTCGGCGAGCATCACCGCGACGATTTCGCGGTCTCCGCCCCCGAAACGGTGCTGGCCGGCATCGCCACGCGCACAAGCCGCATCCGCCTCGGCTCCGCCGTCACCGTGCTCTCCTCCGACGACCCGATCCGCGTCTTTCAGCGTTTCTCGACCGTCGACGCGCTGTCGAACGGGCGCGCCGAGGTCATTCTCGGGCGCGGCTCCTTCACCGAATCCTTCCCGCTGTTCGGCTTCGACCTGAAGGATTACGAGACGCTGTTCACCGAGAAGCTTGACCTGTTCGCGGCCCTGCTGCGCGACAACAACGCGCCCGGCGGCGTCAGCTGGCAGGGCAAGGGACGCCCGCCGCTGAAGGGCCAGCATGTCTTCCCGCCGATCGAGACGGGCACACTGAAGACCTGGATCGGCGTCGGCGGCAGCCCGGAATCGGTGGTGCGCGCGGCGCGCTACGGCCTGCCGCTGATGCTCGCCATCATCGGCGGCAATCCGGCCCGCTTCGCCCCCTATGTCGAGCTTTACCACAAGGCGACCGCCCAGCTCGGCGGCACGCCGCAGCCGGTCGGCGTGCACTCGCACGGCTATATCGCCGAGACCGACGAGGCCGCGCGCGAGGAGGTCTATGCCGACTACAAGCGCATGCATGACCGCATCGGCGCCGAGCGCGGCTGGCCGGCCTATGGCCGCGACGCCTTCGAGCGCGAGATCACCCACGGCTCGCTCTATCTCGGCGCGCCGGAGACGGTGGCGCGCAAGATCGCCAAGACGGTGAAGGCGCTGGGCGCCGCGCGCTTCGACATGAAGTACAGCGCCGGCACGCTGCCGCACGACAAGATGATGCGCGCCATCGAGCTTTACGGCACGAAGGTCATCCCGCGCGTGCGGGAGATTCTGGCGGAAGAGACGGTCGGGGCGTAAGCCCCGCCAGGAAGAACGTCATCCCCGGGCCCGGCCCGGGGATCAACGACTTGCTTGGGCGGCAAGGACGTGTTCCCACGTAAAACGTGGATGGCCGGGTCAAGCCCGGCGATGACGCCGTTACATTAGAGCCCGTCATCCCGGAACGGCCGCAGGCCGTATCCGGGATCGCGTCGGTCGTGCGAAGCCATCTCCGAAAGCGATCCCGGCTCTCCGGCTGACGCCTTCGGCCGGGATGACGGCTCCCACGGAGGGCACCCTCACACGTTCAGCAGCAGATATTCGCGCTCCCAGGGCGAGATGACGCGCATGAAGGTGTCGAACTCCTGCTGCTTCACCGCCGTATAGGTCTTCACGAAGCTCGGGCCGAGCACGTTGGAGATTTCCTCCGAGTACTGCATCGCCGCCACCGCTTCGAGCAGACCGCGCGGCAGCTCGAAATCGAGGCCCTTGGCGTCGGCTTCCAGCGGCTCGGTCGGGCGCAGCCCTTCCACGAGGCCGAGATAGCCGCAGGCGAGCGAGGCGGCGATGACGAGATAGGGGTTGGCGTCGGAGGACGGCACCCGGTTCTCGACCCGCCGCGCCGCCGGCGAGGACGGCGGCACCCGCAGCCCCGCCGTGCGGTTGTCGTAGCCCCACTGCACGTTGATCGGCGCCATCGAATCGCGCGTCAGCCGGCGGTAGGAATTCACGTAAGGGGCGAGGATCGACATCACCGCCGGCAGATAGCGCTGCTGGCCGGCGATGAAGGAGAAGAACTCCGGCGTCGGGTCGCCGTCGCTGTCGGAGAAGATGTTCCTGCCCGTCTCCGCGTCCACGATGGACTGGTGGATGTGCATCGCCGAGCCCGGCTCGTCGGCGATCGGCTTGGCCATGAAGGTGGCGTAGATCTTGTGCTGCAGCGCCGCCTCGCGGATCGTGCGCTTGAACAGGTACACCTGATCGGCGAGCACGATGGGGTCGCCGTGCAGAAGGTTGATCTCCATCTGCGCCGCGCCGTCCTCATGGATCAGCGTGTCGATCTCCAGGCCCTGCGCCTCGGAATAATCGTACATGTCCTCGAACAGGGCGTCGAACTCGTTCACCGCCTGGATCGAATAGGACTGGCGGCCGATCTCCGGCCGGCCCGAGCGCCCGATCGGCGGCTTGAGCGGGTAGTCGGCATCGGTGTTGGGCTCGACCAGATAGAACTCGATCTCCGGCGCCACCACGGCCTTCCAGCCCTTCTTGGCGTAGAGGTCGACGACGTTCTTGAGCACCTGGCGCGGGGCCAGCTCCACCGGCCGGCCGTCGCGGTGATAGGCGTCGTGGATGATCTGCGCGGTCGGGTCCTGCGCCCAGGGCACGATGGCGAGGGTGGAGAAATCCGGCTCCATCACCAGATCGCTGTCGACCACGACGGAATCGACGAGATTGTCATAGGGCGGATAGTCGCCGGAGATGGTCTGGAAGAACACGCTGAGCGGCAGGTTCATCGTCGGGCCGGACAGGAACTTGGACACCGGCATGATCTTGCCGCGCCCGACGCCTGCGAGGTCCGGAACCGCGCATTCGATCTCGGTGATGCCGCGCGCGGCCATCCAGGCCTTCGCCTCGGCAAGGGACGCCACACCGCGGGGATTGTCGACCGCGTCCTTATCGGAACGCTTCTTCTTGGCCATGATTGCCTTCCTGATGCGCCTTCTGCGCCGCCTGAGGCAATCACGGCCCGCTCATGGCCGTCAAGGCGGGCGGACGACGCCACCTTTCCGGGCATGGTAAAAATGTTCGCATTGTGCCGTTGAGCCGTCACGCGAAGCCGGTTAGCGTCAGCGGAAGGGCCGGCTTCGAACCGGTGGGCAACGGGAACCAGTCAGCATGAGCACCGGCGTCGCCGATAAGACGCAGAAGACCGTCGGCGGCATCCGCCGCACATTCGCTCCCTGGAACGACCCGCAGGCCGTCCCGCTGATCCGCTACCAGAACGTGACCAAGAGATTCGGCGAGTTCGTCGCCGTCGATAATCTCTCCCTCGACATCTATGAGCGCGAGTTCTTCGCCCTGCTCGGGCCGTCCGGCTGCGGCAAGACCACGCTGATGCGCATGCTGGCCGGCTTCGAGGACCCGACCGAGGGCCAGATCACCCTTGCCGGGCAGGATCTCGTCGGCACGCCGCCCTACAAGCGGCAGACCAACATGATGTTCCAGTCCTACGCGCTGTTCCCGCATATGAGCGTGTGGGACAACATCGCCTTCGGCCTGCGGCAGGACCGCATGGAGAAGGGCGCCGTCGCCGCCCGCGTCGAGGAGATGCTCAAGCTCGTCAAGCTGGAGAAGTTCGCCAAGCGCAAGCCGCACCAGCTTTCCGGCGGCCAGCGCCAGCGCGTGGCGCTCGCCCGCTCGCTGGCCAAGCGGCCCAAGGTGCTGCTGCTGGACGAGCCGCTCGGCGCGCTCGACAAGAAGCTGCGCGAGGAGACCCAGTTCGAGCTCATGGACATCCAGATGGAGCTCGGCATGACCTTCCTGATCGTGACCCACGATCAGGAGGAAGCGATGACGGTCGCCGACCGCATCGCGGTGATGAACCACGGCAAGCTGGTGCAGGTCGCCCCGCCGGCGGTGATCTACGAGCAGCCGAACTCGCGCTACGTCGCCGACTTCGTGGGCGACGTGAACATCCTCGACGCCAAGGTGGTCGCCCTCACCCCGGGTCTGGTGACGCTGGAAGCCGAGGCGGCGCCGGGCATGAGGCTGACCGCGACGCAGGAATGCGAGGCCAAGGTCGGCGAGAGTGTGGCGCTGGCGCTGCGGCCGGAGAAGCTGCGGGTGGAACTCGACCCGCCGGCCGACCCGAGCGTGAACTGCCTCGCCGGCACGATCTGGGACATCGGCTATCTCGGCGACCTGTCGATCTACCATGTCGAGCTGCCCAACGGCTCGCGGGTCAAGGCCGCCAAACCCAATCTCACCCGCATGGTCGAGCGCCCCATCACCTGGGAAGACAAGGTCTATGTCTCCTTCACGCCGGATGCCGGCGTGATCCTGACCCGGTAGGGAGGCGTCCATGGCGGTGAAATCGCGCGGGCGCTGGCTGGTTCTTGCCGTCCCGTATTTCTGGCTGCTGGCGCTGTTCCTGGTGCCGTTCCTGATCGTCTTCAAGATCAGCCTGTCGCAGGACGCCATCGCCCAGCCGCCCTATTTGCCGACCTTCGACCTGTCGGAGGGCTGGACGGCGTTCAAGGAGGCTTTCGCCGAGCTCTCCTTCGACAATTACGGCTATGTGCTGAGCTGGGACAACGAGTTCATCGAGGCCTACGGCTCCAGCGTCTGGATCGCCGGCATCTCGACCCTGCTCCTGCTGATGGTGGGCTATCCCATCGCCTACGCCATGGCGCGGGCGCCCAAATCCATCCGCCCGACGCTGCTGATGCTGGTCATCCTGCCGTTCTGGACCTCGTTCCTGATCCGCGTCTACGCCTGGATCGGCATCCTCTCGCCGGAAGGGCTGCTGAACCAGCTCCTGATCGCGCTCGGCATCATCAGCCCCGACGCGCCGCTGCAGATCCTCGCCACCGACACGGCGGTCTATATCGGCATCGTCTATTCCTACCTGCCCTTCATGATCCTGCCGCTCTACTCGGCGCTGGAGAAGATGGACGAGACGCTGCTGGAAGCCGCGGCGGATCTGGGCTGCCCGCCCTTCGCGGCGTTCTGGAAGATCACTTGGCCGCTCTCGCTGCCGGGCGTGTTCGCCGGCTGCCTGCTCTGCTTCATCCCGGCGGTGGGCGAGTTCGTCATCCCCGACCTGCTCGGCGGCTCGGACACGCTGATGATCGGCAAGGTGCTGTGGACCGAGTTCTCGGTGAACCGCTCCTGGACCGTCTCCTCGGCGGTGGCGGTGCTGCTGCTGATGGTGCTGGTGATCCCGATCGTCTTCTACCAGAACCTGCAAGCCCGCGAAGTGGAGGGACGTTGATGCGCAAGGGGCTTTCCTGGTTCAACGTCACCTCGATCGCGCTGGGGTTCGCCTTCCTCTACATCCCCATCATCCTGCTGGTGATCTACTCCTTCAACGCCTCGCGGCTGGTGACGGTGTGGGCGGGCTTCTCCACCCACTGGTACTGGCAGCTGTTCCAGAACGAGCAGCTGCTCGACGCCGCCTGGGTGACGCTGCGCGTCGCCTTCATCACCGCCACCGTCGCCACCGTGCTCGGCACGCTGGCGGCGATCACCCTGACCCGCTACGGCCGTTTCCTCGGCCGCACGCTGTTCTCCGGCATGGTCTACGCCCCGCTAGTCATGCCGGAGGTGATCACCGGCCTGTCGCTGCTGCTGCTCTTCGTCGCCATCGGCCTCGACCGCGGCTTCTGGACCATCACGCTAGCGCACATCACCTTCACCTTGTGCTTCGTCTCGGTGGTGGTGCAGTCGCGCCTCGTGACCTTCGACCGCTCGCTGGAAGAAGCCGCGCTCGACCTCGGCTGCACCCCGTTCAAGACCTTCTTCGTCGTCACGTTGCCGATCATCCTGCCGGCGGTGATCTCGGGCTGGATGCTGGCCTTCACCCTGTCGCTGGACGATCTCGTCATCGCCAGCTTCACTACCGGCCCCGGCGCCACCACCCTGCCGATGCGGATCTACAGCCAGGTGCGCCTCGGCGTGACGCCGGAAATCAACGCCGCCTGCACCATCCTCATCGCCATCGTCACCGTGGTGGTGATCTTCGCCTCGATCCTGACCAAGCGGCAGGAGATGGAGCGCCAGAAGGCCGAGCGCATGGCGGCGGCGGAAGCGTAGGGGATCGACTGCGCGTGGCAGGAAGACACGTCATGGCCGGGCCTGACCCGGCCATCCACGTCTTGGCTCCGTGACGCGTCACGTCATCCCGGCCGGAGCGAAGCGCAGAGCCGGGACCGTCCGCCGAAAAGGGCGCTCTTTCCGCGCACGATCCCGGATCGGCCTGCGGCCGTCCGGGATGACGCCAACCCTGCGCGGGCTGCTATACTGCGGCCGATAACCCCCGAATCTCCATCGGACCGCACTCTCCATGCCGCTGCGCCTGCTTCCCTCGCTCCTCGTCGACCGCATCGCCGCGGGCGAGGTGGTCGAGCGCCCGGCGGCGGCGCTGAAGGAGATCGTCGAGAACGCGCTCGACGCCGGGGCCAGCCGCGTCGAGATCGTCATCGATGGCGGCGGGCGCCGCCTCATGCGCGTCACCGACGATGGCTGCGGCATGAGCGCCGAGGACCTCTTCCTCGCGGTCGAGCGCCACGCCACCTCCAAGCTCGACGGCGAGGACCTGCTCGCCATCCACACGCTCGGCTTTCGCGGCGAGGCGCTGCCCTCCATCGGCGCGGTGGCCCGGCTTTCCATCGCCAGCCGGCCGAAGGGGGCGGAGAGCGCGCACGAGATCCGCGTCGAGGGCGGGGTGAAATCCCCGGTGCGCCCGGCCGCGCTCGGCTTCGGCACCCGCGTCGAGGTGCGCGACCTGTTCTTCGCCACCCCGGCCCGGCTGAAATTCCTGAAATCCGAGCGCGCCGAGACGGCGGCGGCGGTGGATGCGGTCAAGCGCCTCGCGCTGGCCCGGCCGGAAGTCGGCTTCACCCTCGTCACCGACGAGCGCGCGCCCCTCACCTGGCCGGCGCGCACGGCCGACGCGGCGGGACGGCGCGCGCGCATCGCCGATGTGCTCGGCCACGAGGTCGGCGCCAACGCACTCGACATTGACGGCCGGCGCGAGGGCGCCCGCCTGTCCGGCCTCGCCGGGCTGCCGACCTACGCCAAGGCCAATTCGCTGTCGCAATACCTGTTCGTCAACGGCCGGCCGGTGCGCGACAAGGTGCTGATCGGCGCCATCCGCGCGGCCTATGCCGACCTGCTGCCCTCCGACCGCCACCCGGTGACGGCGCTGTTCCTCGACCTCGACCCGCGCGAGGTGGACGTGAACGTCCACCCGGCCAAGACCGAGGTGCGCTTCCGCGACGCCGGCAATGTGCGCGCGCTGATCGTGCGCACGCTTTCCGACGCGCTGGCGCTCGCCGTGCCGCGCACCGCCTCGACGGCGGCGGAGCGGCTGGCGCAGTTCGCCCGTCCCGATTTCGGCGGCGGATTCCGGCCGGAGTCCCGACCGGGCAACTATGACTGGACCCGCTCCTGGGCCGCGCCACCGGCGGCGGACGACTCGGCCGGCATGTCTCACCTCTCTGTCGCTGACAGCCAACACCGCCCCGGTGAGGCACCGGACGCCGGATTTTCGGGATTTTCCGAACGCCCCCAGAGCTTTGACTTCGATTTCGGCAGCAACACCCGCGCAGCCCCGGGTCTCGGCCCCGAGATGGGCCTCGCTCTCGCCCTGGTCCCCGGCGCGGATGCCCGCGCCAATGCCGCCCCGGCCGCGCCGGAGCTGATGGAGCGCCCGCTCGGCGCCGCCCGCGCGCAGCTGCACGAGACCTACATCATCGCCCAGACCCGCGACGGCGTGGTGGTGATCGACCAGCACGCCGCCCATGAGCGCATCGTCTACGAGAAGCTCAAGGCCGCCATGGCGCGCGACGGCCTCGCCCGGCAGATGCTGCTGGTGCCGCTGGTGGTCGAGCTGGACCCTTCCGAGGCCGGCCGGCTGGCCGAGCGCGCGCCAGCGCTGGAGACGCTCGGCCTCGTCATCGAGCCCTTCGGCCCCGGCGCCCTGCTGGTGCGCGAGGTGCCCGCCCTGCTCGGCGAGGCCGACATTTCCGCCCTGCTGCGCGAGCTTGCCGAGCACGCCGCCGAATGGGACGACGCGCTGCCGCTGGAGCGCCGCCTGCTCCACATCGCCGCGACGATGGCCTGCCACGGCTCCGTCCGCGCCGGCCGCCGGCTGCGGGTGGAGGAGATGAACGCGCTGCTGCGCGAGATGGAGGCGACGCCGAACGCCGCCCAGTGCAATCACGGCCGGCCGACCTTCGTCACTTTGGCGCTGGCCGACATCGAACGCCTCTTCGCGCGGCGCTGAGGGATCGGCTAGGATAGCCGCGCATGTCTGTTGAAACCGACCATCCCACGAGCTGGTACGCGGCAACCGCGCACCCCCTCCCCGCCTTCCCCCCGCTTGCCGGCACGGTGCGCGCCGATGTCTGCGTCATCGGCGGCGGCTATACCGGCCTGTCCGCCGCGCTGCATCTGGCCGAGGCGGGGCTCGACGTGGTGCTGCTGGAAGCCGGCCGCGTCGGCTCCGGCGCATCGGGCCGCAATGGCGGGCAGATCCACACCGGCCAGCGCCGCGACCAGGACTGGCTGGAAGCCCATGTCGGGCTCGACGACGCCAAGGCGCTGTGGCGGCTGGCGGAAGAAGCCAAGGCGCTGCTGCACGCCCTCATCGCCCGCCATGCCATCGACTGCGACGTCCGGCCGGGGCTCGTCGTCGCCGACCACAAGCCGGGCTATGTCGCGCATTCCCACGCCTATGCCCGCAAGCTGAACGAGGTCTACGACTACCCGCTCGCCGCCCCGCTCTCGCGCGAGGAACTGCGGGAGATGGTCGGCTCGGACGCCTATCACGGCGGCATGATCGACCATGGCGGCGGCCATCTGCACCCGCTCAACCTCGCGCTGGGCCTTGCCGCCGCTGCCCATGGCGCCGGCGCCCGGCTGTTCGAGCATTCGCGCGCGCTGCGCGTCGAGGAGGGCGCGAAGGTGCGCGTCGTCACCGCCTCGGGCGCGGTGGAGGCCGATTTCGTGCTCGAATGCGGCGACGGGCTGCAGGACGGGCTGGACCGGCGGGTCGACACCCATGTGATGCCGATCGCCAACTACATAGCCGCCACCGAGCCGCTCGGCGCGCGGGCGCGGGAGATCATCTCCAACGACGCGGCGGTGGCCGACAGCCGCTTCGTGGTCAATTACTACCGCATCTCCGGCGACGGCCGGCTGCTGTTCGGCGGCGGCGAGAGCTACCGGCGCGGGCTGCGGCCGAATCCGGGCGCCTTCGTGCGGCCCTACATGCTGAAGATCTTCCCCCAGCTGGCGGATGTGCGCATCGACTATGGCTGGGGCGGCATTCTCGGCATCACCATGAGCCGCATGCCCTTCGTGCGGAAGCTCTCGCCGCGCGTGCTCGCGGCCGCCGGCTATTCCGGGCAGGGCGTGATGCTGGCACCCTATTTCGGCCGGCTGCTGGCGCAGGCGGTGAAGGGCCAGCTCGGCGAGTTCGACCTGCTGGCCCGCCTGCCGGTGCCCGCCTTCCCCGGCGGGCCGCTGATGCGCTGGCCGCTGCTGGTGGCCGGCATGAGCTATTACGCCCTGCGCGACCGGCTGTGAGGGCGGGCGACCGATGGGACTGGAAGCCTATGCCGGGCAGGTGCTGGATTTCGTCAGGATCCACGCCCATTGGGCGCCGTGGATCGCCTTCATCCTCGCCTTCGGCGAATCCCTCGCCGTGGTGTCGCTGTTCTTTCCCGCCACCTTCGTCATGGTCGGCCTCGGCGCGCTGATCGAGGCCGGCGGCGCCCCCTTCCTTCCGGTCTGGACGGCGGCGGCGGTGGGCGCCTCGCTGGGCGATGCGGTGTCGTACTGGGTCGGCCTGCACTTCAAGGACCGCGCCCGCCACGCCTGGCCGCTGCGCCTCTACCCGGATCTGATGGCGCGCGGCGAACGCTTCTTCTTCCGCTTCGGCACCTGGAGCGTGTTCATCGGCCGCTTCTTCGGCCCGATGCGGGCGGTGATCCCGCTCATCGCCGGCATGTTCGCCATGCCGCACGGGCGGTTCCAGATGGCCAACATCGCCTCCGCCATGCTCTGGGCCCTCCTCCTCCTCACCCCGGGCGCGGCGGCGATGAAGGCGCTCGGCTATTGAGCGCGCCCGCCGGGGCAGCCGGGGGCGATGCCGATTGCCGTGCGGGGCCAAAAGCTGCTATCGGCACCGACAGATACAAAGAGCCGCTTGCATGACGACCGCGCGCATTCCGCTGAACGACACCGCCCGGCTCTTTGCCCGCCATGCCGACGAAATCGGCCGCGTGATGGGCGAGATCGCGGCGTCGGGCTACTGGCTGAACGGCCCCCACACCCGCCGCTTCGCGCAGGAATTCGCCGCCTATGTCGGCGTGCCGCACTGCATTCCGGTCGCCAACGGCACCGACGCGCTGGAGATCGCCATGCGCGCCCTGCTTCAGGTGCGCGGGATTGAGCGCCGCGAGGTGGTGACGGTCGCCAATGCCGGCGGCTATAGCGCGACCGCCGCGCAGCATGTCGGCCTCGTCCCCGTCTTCGCCGATGTCGATCCCGCGACGCTGCTCATCGACATTGCCAGCGCCGTCGCGGCGCTGGGCGCCGATACCGCGCTCGTCGTCGCGACGCATCTGTATGGCGGTGCCGTCGATGTCGGGGCACTACGCGCCGCCATGAATGCGCGGGGCTTCGCCCATGTGCCGATACTGGAAGATTGCGCGCAGGCGCACGGGGTCCGCTGCGGACAGGTCCTGGCCGGCGCGGCCGGCGACATTGCCACTTTCAGCTTCTACCCGACCAAGAATCTCGGCGCGATGGGCGATGCGGGCGCCATCGTCACCGCCGACGCCGCGCTGGCCGAGACGGTGACGCGGCTGCACCAGTATGGCTGGACCGCCAAATACCGCATCGGCCTCGCCGGCGGACGCAATTCGCGCATGGACGAGTTGCAGGCGGGCATTCTCTCCACGCTGCTTCCTCATCTCGACGCGATGAATGCGCGTCGCGTGGCCATTCTCGACGCCTATGTCGGGGCGGCGTCGGCGGACGTCGCGCTGGTGCGGGCGCCGCAGACGGTGGCGCATCTGGCTATCGCCATGGTCGAGGCGCCCGACCGCTTCCGCGCCTTTCTGGATGCGCGCGGCATCGCGAGCGACGTCCACTACCCGATACTCGACTGCGACCAGCCCGCCTGGCCTACCCCCCGCCTGACCCCAAGCGGGGTAGAGGTGGCGCGCCGCTCGGTGGCGCGTATCGTGACGCTGCCCTGCTTCGCCTTCCTTGAGGACGGCGAGGTCGAACGCATCTGCGCGAGCCTCCGGGATTACACCGCATGACCACGATCTCCCGCGCCGAGGACGCCGCGCCCGAGGGCCGCGAAGGCGGAGAGGCCTCAGCCGAGGTCACCCATTCGCTGATCATTCCCGTCTACCGGAATGCGGAGAACGTGGCGGAACTGGTCGAGGCGCTCGGCGAGCTTGCCACCCGCATCGGCCCTTCCTTCGAGGTGGTCCTCGTCGTCGACGGCTCGCCCGATGCCTCCGGCCCGATGCTGCTGGAGCGGCAGAAGGACTTTCCGTTCCGCTCCAAGATCGCCTTCCACAGCCGCAATTTCGGTTCGTTCACCGCGATCCGCACCGGGCTCGAACTGGCGTCCGGCCGCTACTTCGCCGTGATGGCCGCCGACCTTCAGGAGCCGCCGGAGGTGGTGCTGGCGTTCTTCGACCTGCTGGCGCGCGACGGCGCCGACGTGGTGTTCGGCCAGCGCGCCGAGCGCAACGACCCGTTCCTGCGCACGCTGGCCTCCAACACCTTCTGGGCGCTCTACCGCCGGCTGGTGGTGCCGGACATTCCGCCGGGCGGGGTGGATGTGTTCGCCTGCAACCGCGCCGTACGGGACGCGGTGCTCGACATTGCCGAGCCGAACAGCTCGCTGGTCGCCCAGCTCTTCTGGGTCGGCTACCGCCGCGCCTTCGTGCCCTATGCCCGCCGCGAGCGCCGCCACGGCACCAGCGCGTGGAACTTCAGCCGCCGGCTGCGCTACATGATGGACAGCATCTTCTCCTTCTCCGATGCGCCCATCATGCTCGTGCTGTGGATCGGCGCCTTCGGCTGCCTGCTCAGCCTCGTGCTGGGGGTCGTCACTCTGGTGGCCAAGCTCGCCGGCCTCATCACCGTGTCCGGCTATACCGCGATCATCCTGCTGATCCTGTTCTTCGGCTCGTCGAGCCTCGCCGTGCAGGGCATTCTCGGCTGCTATCTCTGGCGCGCCTTCGAGAACACCAAGAGGCGGCCGCTGCGGCTCATCAGCCGCGTCGTCGAAAAGGAAGGGAGATAGGCGTGTCCGCTCTCAAGGCTCCGGCCGGCGTCTTTATCCACGAGAAGGGCCTCTGCGAAAGCGGGACGGTCGGCGAGGGAACGCGCATCTGGGCGTTCGCCCATGTGCTGCCGGAGGCCCGGATCGGCCGCAACTGCAACATCTGCGACCATGTCTTCATCGAGAACGACGTGGTGGTCGGCGACGACGTCACCATCAAGTGCGGCGTCCAGCTCTGGGACGGCGTGCGCCTCGGCCACGGCGTGTTCGTCGGGCCGAACGCCACCTTCACCAACGACATGTTCCCACGCTCCAAGCAGTATCCGGAGAGCTTCCGCGTCACCGTGGTCGAGGACGGCGCCTCGATCGGCGCCAACGCGACCATCCTTCCCGGCGTGAGGATCGGGCGGCTCGCCATGGTCGGCGCCGGGGCCGTCATTACCAAGGACGTGCCCCCTTACGCCGTGGTGGTCGGCAACCCCGCCGTCATCAAGGGCTACCAGACGCCGAAGCCGGTGCAGGAGGGCGGGGACCTGCCCGCCGCGACGCCGGCGCTGGAGCGCAAGGCTGGAAGCCGTCTGGCCCTCGATGTCGGGCGCTGCGCGCTGCACCGCCTGCCGGGCTTCACCGACATGCGCGGCAGCCTCGCGCCGCTCGAATTCGATCGCGACCTGCCCTTCCTTCCCCGGCGCAGCTTTCTTGTCCATTCCGTGCCGAGCGGCCTGGTGCGCGGCGAGCATGCCCACAGGAAATGCGAGCAGTTCCTCATCGCCGTCCATGGCAGCCTGTCGGTGGTGATCGACGACGGCACACGCCGGCGCGAGGTCGTGCTCGACGACCCGACGGTCGGCCTTTACCTGTCGCCCATGGTCTGGGGCATCCAGTACAAGTTCCAGCCCGACACCGCGCTTCAGGTCTATGCCTCGCACGCCTATGACGCGGCGGACTATATCCGCGAATACGAGGCCTTCCTCGCGCTGGTCGGCGGCGCCTCCGCCTGAGAAGAGCCGGCGCAGGCGGGCGCAGACGGCGCCCGGCCTATCGCGCCCGCAGGACGCAGTACACTTCCAGCCGCTCGATCCGCGCTGCCGCCGGCGCCCCGCCCGGGACGAAGGTGAAGGCGCTGCCGAAGCCGTGAATGTTCGCAAACTCGATCGCGAAACGCGCGTCCCGGCCCGGACGCATGGGGCGACGGGCCGTGCGCTGCTGCGGCTGGCCCTGCGCGTCGAAGGCCACATAGTCGACACGCAGCACCTCGCGCTTCGCCAGATCCAGCGTCCCGGCGACGGTGACGGCGGCGCAGTTGCGCAGCGCCTCCGGTGAGCCGACGTCGAAGCTCAGCGACGCACCGGCCGGAGCGACGAGGTCGAGCCCGCCCTCGCGCAGGGTGGCGCGCTCGGCCTTCCGCACGTCGATGCCAGGATAGGTCGCTTCCGAAAGCGTCCACAGGGCCGGAATGCCGGGGGCCGGCACCGTGGCCAGACCGAAATAGCGGGTGAAGGACACGCCGAGATTCCAGGCGTTCACATAGATGTCCGTCATGTCGCCGGGATAGACGCTCTCGCACAGGACCGGGCCGCCGCGGGCCAGCTGGTCGCGAAGACAGGGAACCTCGGACTGCAGGCGATTGTCGAGATGCTTGCGGTACTGGCTGGCATGGTTGAGCGCGCCGCCGGCGATGGCGAAGACGAACACGATCAGCGCGCCCCACCGCGTGGCCAATGCCCAGCGCGCGCCGAGTTCCCCGCGCTCCTCGGCGAGCAGGAGGCCGGCGACCACCCACGGCCAGATCAGCGTGACCCAGAAGAAGTGGAAGCGCGGGAAACCCAGCGAGAAATAGCCGAGCCCGCTGACATCGCCTTCCGCCAGATGCGCCCGGCCCGCGCTCACCAGGGCGAGATAGGAGGCGATCACCGCGCAGAGCGTGACGAAGATCACGGTGAACCGGGCCACCGGCGGGGGAACCGGCTCCCGCTTCGCGCCGACGTAGCGGGCGGTGTAGCGGACGAAGAGGAAGACGATCAGCGCGACGAGCGCCAGGGTGACGCTGAGGGATATCAGCGCCTGGCTTCGCGACAGCATGATCGAGCGCCCGACCTTGCCGAGCAGGAACAGCCAGAAATCCGGCGAGGTGGGCAGCGCCCATGGCGCGTCCGGCCGGTGCGTCTGACCGCCCTGCGCCACCAGTATGACCCAGAGCTGGCAGGCCGTCGTGCCCAGCGCCGGCAGCGTCAGCGCCAGCGCCGCCCGCCGCAGCGCCGGCCGCAGCTCGGTATTGGCCAGCAGGGCCAGTGCGATGAATACCGCCCACTGCATGAGCATGGCGAAGGCGCCGGAGATGTAGACGAGGCCGGCAACGACGCCGAGAAGGAAGATGGCGGCCAGATCCCAGGCGCGGCGGGCCTCGTGCTCCAGCGTGATGAGCAGGATGGCCAGCACGCACACCAGCGGCACCGCCTGATGATAGGCGATGTTCTGCAGCCCCCAGTAGGTGTCGGGCTGCAGCATGAGAACCGTCAGCCCGAAGCTGAGGGCGATGGCGGCCGTGCTGGTGAGGACAAGCTTCAGCAGCCGCCATTGCAGCCACAGCAGCAAGCCCAGCACGGTGAGCATGGAGACGAGCTGATAGGCGACCGAGTTGCCGGAAAGCAGCTTGAGGGCGAGGAAGTCGAACAGCCGCCCCACCGCATAGATCGTGTCGTTCGCCGGTTCGAACAGCTTGGCGATGGTGAGACGTCCGGGATCGGCGCCATGATAGGTCCGCCAGTCGTCGGCCACCGGCAGATCGAGCCCGTAGGCCAGCCATCCCCACGCGTTGAGACCGAGACTGAGCAGCGGCACCGCGACGAGCAGGAAGACGACCACACGCTCAAGCTGATCGGCGCTGGGACGGAAGGCGGAGAACCTCGGGCTCATGTGATCCTTCTGCGCAGGACGAGGCGCGACGCCAGGAAATTGAGGATGGTCGTGAAGCCGATGGTCGCGATGATGGCGAGCCGCTCGGCACCGAAAACGGCGATGAAGCCCCTGAGGAAGACGAGACCGAGGAGGAAGACGACGATGTAGCTGGAGGCGAGCAGCACCCGGTCGCGCCAGCCGCTGCGCCCGCCGACGAACACCCGGCTGGGATAGACCACGATCAGGAACGCAATGCCGGCCAGCCACGCCAGCGCATAGGCCAGCGAGGGCGACACGACGAACAGGGCGAGCTGGTAGACGCCTAGGGAAAGGGCCGTGTTGACGATGCCGGCGATGCCGAAGCGGGTTGCGTCGCGCCCGATACTTCCAATTCGCGTCGTCATCGCATCGTGAGGTGAGAGGAGCCCCGGAGCGGCATGGCGCCGGGCGAAGCGCCGGTACCGCCTGCGGCCATGAAAGAAGTCATCCAACCGGGCGAGTCAAGTCCGTGGCCGCCGGGCCGCTGCGCAAGGCCGACAACGCATCGGCGTTGCGTTTCCTCAACGACACCGGGCGCGCCTTCCCCGACACAGGGCGCAACGAAAGCCCCCGAGAAGGAAGGACAACACGATGGCGAAGATCCACGAAGTGGAAGGCGACATTCTCCTCAGCGGCGCCGACGCGATCGCCCATGGCGTGGCGCCCGGCGATCATTTCGACACCGGCCTCGCGCTGGCGCTGCGCGAGCGCTGGCCCTCTCTGGCCAAGGACTTCCGCCATTATGGCCGGATCGACCATCCCAAGGCCGGCACGATCTGGGCATGGGGCGGCGTGGCGGAAAACGGCGAGGCGGTGCGCATCCTCAACCTGCTGACGCAGGAGCCGGCCGAGAACGCCACCGGCCGCCCGGGCAAGGCGACGACCGAGAATGTCGGCCACGCGCTGAAGGCGCTGGCCCGTTTCGTCGAGGAGGAAGGCATTGCCAGCCTCGCCCTGCCGCGCCTCGCCACCGGTGTCGGCGGCCTCGACTGGGCGGACGTCAAGCCGCTGATCGAGCGCCATCTCGGCGCGCTCGGCATCCCGGTCTACGTCTATGTGGTCTATCACAAGGGCCAGAAGGCCCGGGAACCCGGCCTCACCGCCGCCGTGTGAAACGGCATCGACCGACGGATACGGAAAGGGCGACCCGAGGGTCGCCCTTTTGCGTTGGCACCTATTCGGCGGCTTCCTTCGGCGGCTTGCCTTGCTTCATCTCCCGCCGTGCCTTGGCGGGCAGAACCAGATCGAATTCGGCAAGTTCGGCCTCGGTGGGCAGGGAACTGTCGGGATCGGCCTTCGCTGCCTCGATGATCTGCTCATCCGTCAGCGCATCGACCTTCGACCAGTCGAAGTCGCGCAGCAGACGTTCAGCTTCCTTCGACGGCTTGTGCGAAGACACGTCTCTCGCTCCGATGTGCCCGTCTCACGGATATAAGGCGCCGTTTGCGCCCTCTCCAGACGAAGACGCACAATATAACACGCCCCGCGACCTCGGCCATCGCTTCGACGCGCGGTTCGCCGGCCACGAACTTCGGTGAGGAGCGCTCGAAGCGCGGGCGCCCGTCAAAGACGAATTCGCTGACGAGAAGTGGCAAACCGTGCTTGGCACGGTTTGCCGCATCCTTGTCGTCGTCCCACTCGAAATCGTCCGTCTCGCCCATGCGGGCCTCCGCAAACCGTTGATGGTCAAGATAGCGGAGACCCGAAAAGCGTGTGGCCGAATTGTCGATAACCCTGGGTATTCTCTGTGGAGGACCTGTGGAAAGCGGCTTCCCGCTTGACCTCAGTTCTTCGCCTTGTCGACGAGCTTGTTCTTCTCGATCCAGGGCATCATGCCGCGCAGCTTGGCGCCGACTTCCTCGATCTGGTGGGCATCGTTGACGCGGCGGATGCCCTTGAAGCGGGCGGCGCCGGCCTTGTATTCCTGCATCCATTCCGAGGTGAACTTGCCGGTCTGGATGTCGGTGAGCACGCGCTTCATCTCGGCCTTGGTCTCGGCGGTGATGATGCGCGGGCCGGAGACGTACTCGCCCCACTCGGCGGTGTTCGAGATCGAGTAGTTCATGTTGGCGATGCCACCCTCATAGATGAGGTCGACGATCAGCTTCACTTCGTGCAGGCACTCGAAATAGGCCATCTCCGGGGCGTAGCCGGCTTCCACCAGCGTCTCGAAGCCGGCGCGGATCAGCTCGACGAGGCCGCCGCAGAGCACCACCTGCTCGCCGAACAGGTCGGTCTCGCACTCTTCCTTGAAGGTGGTTTCGATGATGCCCGAGCGGCCGCCGCCGACGCCCGAAGCGTAGGACAGACCGAGATCGAGCGCGTTGCCGGAGGCGTCCTGATGCACGGCCACGAGGCACGGCACGCCGCCGCCCTTCAGGTACTCGCCGCGCACGGTGTGGCCGGGGCCCTTGGGGGCGACCATCAGCACGTCGACGGTCGACTTCGGCTCGATCAGGCCGAAATGCACGTTGAGGCCGTGGGCGAAGGCGATCGCCGCGCCGTCGCGGATGTTGGGGGCGATCTCGTTCTTGTAGATGTCGCCCTGCAGTTCGTCAGGGGTGGCCATCATCATCAGGTCGGCCCACTTGGCGGCCTCGGCGACGGTCATCACCTTGAGGCCGTCGGCCTCGACCTTCTTGGCGGTCGCCGAACCCGGCTTGAGGCCGACGGCGAGTTCCTTGACGCCGGACTCCTTGAGGTTCAGCGCGTGGGCGCGGCCCTGGCTGCCATAGCCGATGATGGCGACCTTCTTGCCCTTGATGAGGTTAACGTCGGCGTCCCGGTCGTAGTAAACGCGCATGGGAGTCTCCTTGATGTCACGCGTTGATCTTGCCCCGGCGCGTCTTTTCCGTGCCGTGGAGGGTGAGAAACTGGTCGGTGGCCCGCGCCGCGTCGCGCTCGATGCCGGCCGGCGACAGAGCGAGCGTGTCGCCGAGCAGCAGGCGGATCTGCACGTCGCGGCCGACAAGACCGAGGAAGCTGCGGAAGGCGGTCTCGGTGTCGTCGAAGTCGAGCAGGCCCGCCTCGCGGCCGGCATCCAGCAGGGGCTTCAGCCGCTCGCCGATGGCGAAGCGCCCGTTGGCCAGCATGATGGCGCCGAGATTGCCTCCGCCCGTGCCGGCCTGCGCGATGGCGAAGCGGTTGAGCGCGATGGAGGTCGGGCTCGAGATGACGCCGAGCCAGTTGGCGGCGAAGCGGACGAGGCTGTCGCGCAACGCCAGTATGTCGAGCGTCTGGCGGTCGTAATTGCCGGCCCGCACCTTGGAGGCCTGCCAACGCACGGTGGCGCTCAGCAGCCCGTCACGGTCGCCGAACCATTTGTAGAGGCTTTCCTTCGAGCAGCTCGCGCGCCGCGCCACCGCCGTCATGGTCACGTCGCCCCCGCGCTCGACCATCAGCGCGAGCACGGCGTCGAGAACGGCCTGCTGCCGCTCTGTCAGCGTCTCGCCTTGGGGGTCGATCTGCGTCTGCATCGATCGAAAACATCCGTACCGTACGTTACGGTTCCCTGTATAGGAGCGCGCATGGCCATGCAAGCGGAGTCGGCCGGCGGGCTGAGGCTCGACATTTTCGCCCGGCGGGCTATCTCGCTTTCGTCCTGCCGACATCCCGCTGACGGAGACGAGCGATGAGCCGACTGCCCCGCCCTGTAGACATACTGGATTTCTGGCGCGCGGCCGGACCGGAAAGGTGGTTCGAGAAGGACGATGCCTTCGACGCGGCGATCCGCGCCCGCTTCCTCGACGCCTATGAGGCCGCCGCCGCCGGGGAACTCGACGGCTGGGAGGAAACGGCGGAAGGCAGCTACGCGCTGATCCTGCTGCTCGACCAGTTTCCGCGCAACCTGTTCCGGGGTTCGCCGCGCGCCTTCGCGACCGACGCAGCGGCGCGCAACGTCGCCGATAGAGCGGTCGCGCGCGGCTTCGACCGCGCCTTCGACCTGCCGGAGCGGCGCTTCCTCTACATGCCGTTCATGCATTCGGAGGAACTGGCGGATCAGGAGCGCTGCCTTGCTCTGTGCGAGGCGGCGGACGATCCGGAAGGCGTGCATCACGCCGTCGTCCATCGCGACATCATCCGCGATTTCGGCCGCTTCCCGCACCGCAACCCGGTGCTGGGGCGCGACAGCTCGGACGAGGAACACGCCTTCCTTGCCGCCGGCGGCTTCGCCGGCTGAAGGCGCGCGGCGACACCCCGCCGCCGCGCCGTCGTCAGGCCGGCGGCCTCACATGCCTTCCGGGCCGCGCCCGATAGCGGCGACGCCCGTGCGCGAGACCTCGACGAGGCCGAGCGGCTCCAGCAGCGAGACGAACTGGTCGATCTTCTCCGGCTTGCCGGTGATCTCGAACACGAAGCTCTCCAGCGTCGTGTCGACGGTGCGGGCACGGAAGCTGTCGGCGATCAGCAGCGCCTCCTGCCGGATCTCGCCCTTGCCGCGCACCTTGATGAGCGCGAGCTCGCGCTCCACCGCCTTGCCGACCACGGTGAGGTCGACGACGCGGT
The DNA here is from genome assembly GCF_009223885.1 of Ancylobacter sp. TS-1. Taxonomy (NCBI): domain Bacteria; kingdom Pseudomonadati; phylum Pseudomonadota; class Alphaproteobacteria; order Hyphomicrobiales; family Xanthobacteraceae; genus Ancylobacter; species Ancylobacter sp. TS-1. Next base: position 3,526,055 of record NZ_CP045144.1, on the reverse strand, counting down.
GCACCGGCACGAGGCGGTCAAGCTGGCTCTTGATCTGCTCAATGATCGGCGGCGCGCCGGTCGTCACCACGGTGATGCGCGACAAATGCGAGGCGTGGCTGACCTCGGAGACGGTCAGGCTGTCAATGTTGTAGCCGCGCCCGGAAAACAGGCCGACGATGCGGGCGAGCACGCCCGGCTCGTTGTCGACCAGCATGGAGAGGGTGTGGCGTTCGGCGGGTTCGATCACAGGGGACATGGGGAACTCTGAAAAGCGGGCTGCTGAAAAGCGGAACAACCACCATTCCTCATGGCCGGGCTTGACCCGGCCACCCAGACGTCGGCCGCACCGAGACGCTGGGTCCCCGGGTCAAGCCCGGGGATGAGGGAAGGAGGCGACGGCGGCGAAGCCCCGTCACACCAGCATCTTGCCTTCCTCGTCGATGGCCTCGTCGAGCGCCTCGGGATGGTCGGGCAGGATCATCTCGTTATGGGGCTTGCCCGACGGGATCATCGGCAGGCAGTTCTCCATCTTGTCGACCAGGCAGTCGAACAGCACCGGCCGGTTGACGCTGATCATCTCGTGGATGGCACCGTCGAGATCGGCCGGGTTCGAGCAGCGGATGCCGACGCCGCCATAGGCCTCGGCCAGCTTCACGAAGTCCGGCAGCGATTCCGAGTAGGAGTGCGAGTAGCGCCCGCCATGCAGCAGGTCCTGCCACTGGCGCACCATGCCCATATACTCGTTGTTCAGCACGAAGACCTTGACCGGCAGGTTGAACTGCAGAGCGGTCGAGAGCTCCTGCAGGCACATCTGGATCGAGGCCTCGCCGGCGATGTCGATGACGAGGCTGTCGGGATGGGCCACCTGCGCGCCGATGGCGGCGGGCAGGCCGTAGCCCATGGTGCCGAGGCCGCCGGAGGTCATCCAGCGGTTCGGTTCCTCGAAGTGGAAGTGCTGCGCCGCCCACATCTGATGCTGGCCGACCTCGGTGGTGATGTAGACGTCCTTGTCCTTCACCTGATCGTACAGCGCCTTGATGGCCTGCTGCGGCTTGATGATGCGGTCGGAGGCCTGGAAGGCGAGCGACTTGCGCGCGCGCCAGCGGTCGATCTGGCCCCACCAGGAGGCGACCGCCTGCCGGTCCGGCTCGGCCTTCATGCCGCGCCAGACGGTGAGGATGTCCTCCAGAACGTGCTTCACATCGCCGATGATCGGCAGGTCGACCTTGATGTTCTTGTTGATCGAGGACGGGTCGATGTCGATGTGGATCTTCTTCGAGTTCGGCGAGAAGGCGTCGACGCGGCCGGTGATGCGGTCGTCGAAGCGCGCGCCGACGCACAGCATGACGTCGCAGTCATGCATCGCCATGTTGGCCTCGTAGGTGCCGTGCATGCCCAGCATGCCCAGCCACTGCTTGTCGGAGGCCGGAAAGGCGCCGAGGCCCATCAGGGTCGAGGTGACGGGATAGCCGGACAGGCGGGCGAACTCGCGCAGCAGACGGCTCGCCTCCGGGCCGGAATTGATCACGCCGCCGCCGGTGTAGAGGATCGGGCGCTTGGCCTTGGCCAGCATCTCAACCGCCGTGCGGATCTTGTCCGGGTCGCCCTTCAGGCGCGGCTGATAGGTGCGGTGCTGGATGTTCTCCGGGCCGACATAGACGCCCCGGGCGAACTGCACGTCCTTGGGGATGTCGACGACGACGGGACCGGGACGGCCGTTCTGGGCGACGTAGAACGCCTCGTGCATGACGCGGGCGAGGTCGTTGATGTCGCGGACGAGATAGTTGTGCTTCGTGCAGGGACGGGTGATGCCGACCGTGTCGCACTCCTGGAAGGCGTCCGTGCCGATGAGGTGGGTCGGAACCTGCCCGGTGATGCAGACCAGCGGGATCGAATCCAGCAGCGCGTCGGTGAGGCCGGTGACCGCGTTGGTGGCGCCCGGACCCGAAGTCACGAGCACGACGCCAACCTTGCCGGACGAGCGGGCATAGCCCTCCGCCATGTGCACAGCACCCTGCTCGTGGCGCACGAGGATGTGCTTCACCTGGTTCTGGTGGAACATCGCATCATAGATCGGCAGCACCGCGCCGCCGGGATAGCCGAACATGTGCTCGACGCCCTGGTCGATCAGGGCCTGCATCACCATTTCGGCGCCGGTCATCTCGCGCAACATGGGTCTCGTTCCTTTTACGCTCGTCATTCGCTGCGGTCGGAAGGGAAAGGTCCAGAAAATCAAAAGGCCCCGTCAGGGGCCATTTTCCGCGCGTCACCGTTAGGCGGAGCAGCCGTCAGGCAAGCTCCGCGGCGACGCGCCGGCCTACGATAAGGATAATTTTCTTGCGCATCTTCGCGCCCTTCCTTCGTAAAGTTGCGCGACCTGTACAGCCACGCGCCGCATGCGTCAAGCGTGAGGCCTGCCTCACGTGAAGAATGTAAGACGATCGCGCACTTTTCGTGGCAGTGGAAGGCCGCTATACCGCGCGGAAGCTTGAGGAGCACACCTTCCATGACGCAGATGCGGCTTGTCGTCGTCGGGGCATCGGGGCGCATGGGTCGCGTGCTGATCCGCACCATCGCCGAGGCTTCCGATCTCCTGCTGGTCGGCGCCATCGACCAGCCCGGCAGCGAGTATCTTGGCCGCGACGCCGGCGAACTCGCCGGGCTGCCGCCGCTCGGCATCAAGGTGTCCGACGACGCCCTCACCCAGTTCGCCGCCGCCGACGGCGTGATCGACTTCACCATCCCCGCCGCCACCGTCGCCTATGCCACCTTCGCCGCGCAGGCGCGGATCGTGCATGTGATCGGCACCACCGGCTTCTCGCCGGAGGATGAGGCCAGGGTCGCCGCCGCCGCGCGCCACGCCGCCATCGTCAAGTCGGGCAATATGAGCCTCGGCGTGAACGTGCTGGCAGCCGTGGTGCGGCGGGTGGCGCGCACGCTGGACGAGGGTTTCGACATCGAGGTGCTGGAGATGCACCACAACCGCAAGATCGACGCCCCCTCGGGCACCGCTTTGCTGCTGGGCGAGGCGGCGGCGCAGGGGCGCGGCGTGACGCTGGAGGAGAACGGCGTGTTCTCGCGCCACGGCGTCACCGGGCCGCGCAAGGCCGGCGACATCGGCTTCGCCACGCTGCGCGGCGGCACCGTGGTAGGCGAGCACAACGTGATCTTCGCCGGCGCCGGCGAGCGCATCGAGCTCGGCCACCGCGCCGAGGATCGCGGCATCTTCGCGCGTGGCGCGCTGGCCGCCGCCCGCTGGGCGCGCGGACGCAAGCCGGGCCTGTATTCGATGACCGACGTGCTCGGCCTCAACGACTTCTGACCGAACGGAGAACGCCCTGATGACCGAACGCCTTCTCGTGCTCGTCCGCCACGGCCAGAGCGAGTGGAACCTCAAGAACCTGTTCACCGGCTGGCGCGACCCGGATCTGACGCCGCTTGGCGTCGAGGAAGCCAAGAAGGCCGGCGCGCGGCTGAAGGCGGAGGGCTACCAGTTCGACCTCGCCTTCACCTCCAACCTGTCCCGCGCGCAGAAGACGCTCGACCTCGCGCTCGTCGAGCTTGGCCAGACCGGCCTGCCGATCACCCGCGACATCGCCCTGAACGAGCGCGACTATGGCGACCTCTCCGGCCTCAACAAGGACGATGCCCGCGTCAAATGGGGCGAGGAGCAGGTGCATCTCTGGCGCCGTTCCTATGACGTCCCGCCGCCCGGCGGCGAGAGCCTGAAGGACACGGTGGCCCGCACCCTGCCCTATTACGTCACCGAAATTCTGCCCAAGGTGCTGCAGGGCAACCGGGTGCTGGTCACCGCCCATGGCAATTCGCTGCGGGCGCTGATCATGGTGCTGGAGAAGCACACGCCCGAGACCATCACCCATCGCGAACTCGCCACCGGGGCGCCGGTGATCTACCGGCTGAAGGCCGATTCCACCGTGGAGAGCGTGGTCGATCTGGCCGGCTGAGCACGCCGGCCGGCTTGCCGGTGCCGAAAGCGGACCCATATGAGTGACGTGAAGACGGCTTCCCCCATTCCGGGAATGCGCCCGGGACGGCCCGACATGCAGGGAAAGACCGTCATGCGCGGCACCGCCGACCGCATTCGCCACGTCGTCAGCTTCGAGATCATCAGCCTGTCGATCATCACCCCGCTCGGCGCGTGGGTGTTCGGCGTGACGATGATGGACATGGGAGCGGTCGGCGCCGGCGCCGCCCTCATCGCGTCGGGCTGGAACTACCTGTTCAATCTCGGCTTCGACCATGCGCTGGCGCGGCTGCGCGGCTCGGTGCGCAAGACGCTGGCCTTGCGCGTGCTGCACGCCGTGCTGTTCGAGGCCGGACTGGTGGCAGTGCTGGTGCCCTTCGTCGCGTGGTATCTCGGCATCGGCCTCGTCGAGGCCTTCCTGATGGACGCCGCGCTGGCGGGGTTCTTCCTCGTCTTCGCCTTCGTGTTCAACTGGGCCTATGACGCGCTGTTCCCGCTGCCCGAGGCGCCCCGGCCGCTCGCCGCCGCCGGGGGCCGATAGGCGCGGCGCGCGGGGCCTGTCACCGCGCGCCGGTGATCTGGCCCGCCTCCCAGCCGAGGATGGCGCGCTTGCGCGTCAGGCCCCAGTGATAGCCGGTGAGATCGCCGTTCTTGCCGAGCACGCGATGGCACGGCACCACGAAGGACATCGGGTTCTTGCCCACCGCCGCGCCGATGGCGCGCGCCGCCTTCGGCTTCTCCACGCAACTGGCGATGCTGGAATAGGTGGTGGCCTTGCCGAGCGGGATGCGCATCAGCGTCTCCCACACCTTCACCTCGAAATCGGTGCCGATGAAGACGATGCGCAGCGGATCGTCGGGGCTCCAGGTGCCACGGTCGAAGATGCGCGCCGCGTAAGGCGCGGTCGCCAGCGGGTCCTCGATATAGATCGCGTTCGGCCAGCGCCGGCGCATGTCGGCGAGCGCCTGATCCTCCTCGCCCTCATCGGCGAAGGCGAGGCCGCACAGGCCGCGCGGCGTCACCATGGCGAGCGCCTTGCCGAACTGCGAGGCATGGAAGCCGTAGCGCACCACGAGGCCGGCGCCGCCGGTCTTCCACTCGCCCGGCGACATGGATTCGTGCACCACGAACAGGTCGTGCAGCCGACCGGGGCCGGACAGGCCCAGCTCATAGGCGGCGTCGAGCACATTGTCGGATTCCGACAGCACGCGCCGGGCGGCGTCGATCGTCACCGCCTGCAGGAAGTCCTTCGGGGTCAGCCCGCACCAGCGGCGGAACAGGTCGGTCAGCGCGCGGGGATGGACCCCGGAGGCGCGGGCGATCTCCTCGACCTCGGGCTGGTCGCGGAAGCGCAGATTCACATATTCGACCGCCCGGCGCACGATTTCGTAATCGGCGGCGGCGATCTCCAGCGGATGGGCGGCGTCGAGATTTGGCGCAAGCACGGGCTTTCTCCTCCTGCTGGTCACCATCCGATCATGCCCCATGAGCGGGAGCCACCCGATTTCGACGCGCGGCTCAGAAGGCCGAACGCACGACGCCCCGCTTGGCCTCGGAAAGCGCGAGGGCGAGGCTGGCCGCCAGTTCCTCCCGCTGCGCCGTATGCAAAAAACTGCCGATCACATAGGGCCGCCCGCGCATCTCCAGCGACAGGCGCTGCAGTCCGTAATCCTCGTGCAACTCGCGATTGAGGCGCGTCCACAGGGGATTGAGTTCCTCCTCGTAGACGGTGCCGTCCTGCGTGACATGGCGAAGCCGGATAAGGCTCGGCGTCACAATGATCTCCTCGCAGGCCCGCGCCGCGCGGAAATTCAGCCGGAAGGCCCACCAGATCGCCAGCACGTCGACGCCGAACAGCCCGAAGACCGGCCATGCGCCCATCAATAGGAAGGCGAGGCCGCAGACGAAGCTGATGCCCGCGACGATGATCATCACGATCAGGAAGCCGCGCTGGTCAAGCGAGCGATGCGGCTGGTACCGCACCGAAAACAGCGTCGGCTCGGCGGGTCCGTCATCCTCAAGGGGGGGAGCGGTATTGGCAGTGCTCATGGGCAGGCATTATAGGTCGAAAATGGCTGACGGGGACAAGGATTCGAAGCGTCGCAGGGCGCCGGCGGCGGCAGGATCGGGGCGCACGCGCGCCGCGAAGCCGGCGGCGGCAAAGCCGGCATCAGGAGCCACGCGCAAGCCCTCCGCCGCCGCGCTGGTGGAGCCGGCGGCGGGCCGGCCCGCGCGCCGCCGCGCCGTCGCCAATGCCGCTGCTGCCGCCATGGGCGGCGCCTTCCGTCCGTGGAGCGAGGCGGAGGTGGAAGCTGCCTTCTCCCGCTTCGAGGAAGCCAACCCGCATCCCGAGGGCGAGCTCGACTATCACGACCCCTTCACCCTGCTGGTCGCCGTGGTGCTGTCCGCGCAGGCGACCGATACCGGGGTGAACAAGGCGACGCGCGGGCTGTTCGCGGCCGCGCCGACGCCGCAGGCCATGGTGGCGCTCGGCGAGGAGGGCGTCGCCGGCCATATCCGCACGCTCGGCCTCTATCGCGGCAAGGCGAAGAACGTCGCCGAGCTGTCGCGCCGGCTCATCGCCGAGCATGGCGGGCAGGTGCCGCCGGACCGCGCCGCGCTGGAGACCCTGCCAGGCGTCGGCCGCAAGACGGCGAATGTGGTGCTCAACATCGCCTTCGGCCTGCCGACCATCGCGGTCGACACCCATCTGTTCCGCATCGCCAACCGCACCGGCCTCGCGCCGGGCAAGACGCCGCTGGAGGTCGAGCTGGGGCTGGAGCGCATCATTCCCGACCGCTTCAAGCTGCACGCTCATCACTGGCTGATCCTGCACGGGCGCTATGTCTGCAAGGCGCTGAAGCCGGACTGCCCGCGCTGCCTGATCGCCGACCTGTGCCGCTGGCCGGAAAAGACCCCCGCCTAAAACCCCAGCCTAGTTTTCCTTGCGCGACAGGCGCTTGTGCAGCCGCACCATGAAAATGGTGGCGAAGATCGGCGTGACGAGGTTGAGGATCGGCACCGAGACGACGGCGGCGACGATGAGGCCGGCGACGAACACCGTGCCCGAATGATGCCGGCGCATCAGCGCCGCCTCGTCCTCGCCGCGATAGCGCAGCGCGGCGAGCTGGAAATATTCCCGCCCGAGCAGATAGGCGTTGGCGACGTAGAACACGACGAGGTTGACGCCCGGCACCAGCAGCAGGAGCAGGGCGACGAGGTTGACCGCCAGCGTCACGCCGAAGAACCGCAGCGTGAGCGCCAGCGAGCGGCCGATCGGCAGCGGCTGGCCCTCCGGGTCCTGCGGGAAGGCCGTGCGCTCGACCTGCGCCGCCACGTCGTCGACGAACAGGCCCGCCACCAGCGACGTCACCGGCGGCACGAGGAAGACGGCGCCGATCAAGATGCCGAAGGCGGCGATGATGTCGATCGTGATCTCGGCCCAGCGCCATTCCAGCGCCACGAGATAGGTGAGCGCGTAATGCGCGCCGATCCCCAGCGCGATCAGCAGCCCCACGGCGAGGCCGATGGAGCGCAGCAGCACCCGTCTGTAGTCCGCCGAGAAGGTTTCGGCGAAGGCGGTGAAGGCGTCGCGCAGCATGGGGCACCCCGTTTCTCCCCTCCTAGGTAGAGTGCGCGGGCGGCCGCCTCAAGCGCACCCGCGCCTTCCACCGAAAAGAGCGCCGATTCGGCACTTGCCTTTTCCCGACGACTTGACGAGTCGCGATTCGTTCCTCAGCGAACAAAGCGTGATTCGCTTGGCCGTGCCGCCTCTTGCCGTCGGCGCCGCCACGCACCGGCTTCGCCCTCCCGCGCCGGCGTGCTAGCGTGGGCTTCTCCTCTCCGAGTTCGCTGCATGACCCGACCGCCGCTCCTTCCCGGCACGCTGACCCGCCGCCGCTTCCTCGCCGCCACCTCCGCCGCGCTGCTGCCGGTGCCTGCGCTCGCCCAGTCGGGCGGTGCGGGCGATGTCGATGTCGCCATCATCGGCGGTGGCGCGGCCGGCATCGCGGCGGCGCGCCGGATCGCTGGCGCCGGGCGCACCCATGTGCTGCTGGAAGCGGGGCCGGCACTCGGCGGACGGGCGCGCACGCGCACCGCCTTCGGTCTGAATGTCGACCTCGGCGCCGGCGGATTTGCCCGCACCGGCGCGACGCTGGCGGCCAGCGCGCAAGCCGACGGCCTCGCCCTCGCCGCCCTCCCCTCCGGCCGCCGGCTGTTCGTCGACGGCCATGAGGCACGCGAAAGCGTCTACGACGCCTTCACCGCCGCGCTCGGCAAGGCGCGGCGCGACATGCTGGCGGCGGTCGATGGCGGCAAGGATGTCGCGGCCTCCGTGCCGCTGGCCGCCCTGCCGCCCGACGCCTGGTCGGCGACGGTGGCGCAGCTTCTCGGGCCGCTGAGCTGCGGGCGCGGGCTTTCCACGCTGTCGGCGCTCGACCTGTCCCTGCGCGATGCCCCGGTCGACGACCTCACCGCGCCCGGCGGTGTCGGCGCTCTGGTCGCGGCGCTGGGCGCGAAGCTCAACATCCAGACCGACTCGCCGGTGACGCTGATCACCAATAGCGGGCGCTTCCACTCCGTCACCGTGCGGGGCCAGCGCACGCCGATCCGCGCCCGCGCCATCGTGCTGGCGGTGCCGGCGCCGGTGCTGGCGGCAGGCGCGCTGCGCTTCAATCCGGGGCTGCCGGGGCGGCTGGCCAACGCCCTGCGCGCGCTGCCCGCCGGGGCGCTGGAGCAGGTGGCCTTCCTGCTGCCGGGAAATCCCGTCGGGCTGGAACCGAACGAGACCGTACTCGTCAAGGCCGGCAAGGCGCCGCCCGCCGTGCTGCGCGGGCGCGTCGGCGGCACCGACCTGCACGTCCTGACCTTCGGCGATGCGCCGGCCCGCGAGATCGCCGAGAAGGGCGAGGTGGCGGCGCTGAAACTGGCCCGCGACTATCTCGGCATCAATTTCGGCATTGCCGGCGAGCGGGTGGCCGAGGTCGTCTGCTCGCGCTGGGGAACCGATCCGCTGATCCGCGGCGCGCTGGTGGCGGCCTCCCCCGGCCAGGGCGGCCAGCGCCGCGTCTTCGCGGACGTGGTGCAGAACCGCATCTTCCTCGCCGGCGAATATGTCCCGGCCGACGACTGGGGCACGCTGGCCGGGGCGTGGCGCTCCGGCGAGGCGGCGGCGACACGGGCGCTCGCCCTCATCGGCGGACCGGCCTGAGGGCCGGGGAGCCCGGATCGGCCTCACGGCCGTCCGGGATGATGGCCTCAGGAGCGCAGCGTCGCGCCGGTCTTCTTCGTCACTTCGGCGACGATCTTGCCCGCCACCGCCTCGATCTCCGCGTCGGTCAACGTCTTCTCGCGCGGCTGCAAGGTAACGGAAAGCGCCACCGACTTCGCGGCCGCGTCAATGCCGGGGCCCTCATAGACGTCGAACACGTTGACCGCCGTGATCAGCTTGCGGTCGACGCCGGCCGCCGCCTTCACGAGGTCGCCGGCCGCGACCGAACGCGCCACCACGAAGGCGAAGTCGCGTTCCACCGGCTGGAAGGCGGAAAGCTCCAGCAGCGGCTTGACCCGCGTCGCCTTGGCCTTCGGCTCGGGAATACGGTCGAGCAGCACCTCGAAGCCGACCAGCGGACCTTCGGAATCCAGCGCCTCCAGCACGGAAGGGTGCAGTTCGCCGAAATGGCCGATCACATTGGCGCCGAGCCGGAAGGTGCCCGAGCGGCCCGGATGGAACCAGCCCGGCGCGTCGGTCGAGATCTGGAGATTGGCGACCGGCGCCCCGGCGGCGGCGAGCACGGCGAGCGCGTCCGCCTTGGCGTCGAAGGCGTCGACGCCCACAGCCTTGCCCGACCAGTGGCGCCCGGCACCGAAGGGCTTGGCGAAGGCGCGGCGGATGCCGGTCGCGGCGATGAACTGGTCCTGCGGGCGGTCGCCCTTGAACACCTGCCCCACCTCGAACAGCGCCACGTCGCCGAAGCCCCGGTCGGCATTGGCCTGCGCGGCGCGGACGAGGCCGGGCAGCAGGCTCGGGCGCATGTCGGACAGGTCCGAGGCGATCGGGTTGGCGAGCGCCAGCTCCGGCTTGCCGCCGCCGAAAGCTTCCGCCTGCGCCTTCGGCACGAAGGACCAGGTGACGGCTTCCACCAGCCCGCGCGCGGCCAGCGCGCGCTTGGCCTTGCGGGTGCGCAGCTGCAGCACGGTCAGCACCGGCTTGCGAGCAGTCTCGTCGCGCGGGAAAGGCAGCGAGGGCACGCGGTCGAGGCCGGCAATGCGGACCACTTCCTCGACAAGATCGGCCTTGCCCTCGATGTCGCCGCGCCAGGACGGGGGCGTGACCGCGACCATGCCGGCGGCGCCTTCCACGGAGAAGCCGAGCCGGCGCAGGATCGCCACCTGCTCGTCCCCATCCGCCACCAGCCCGGTCAGCTTCTCGGTCAGCTCCAGGGGCAAGTCGATCACCCGCGTGGTGTCGGGGATCGTCCCCGCCAGCACCACCTCGGAGGGCTCGCCGCCGCACAGGTCGAGGATCAGCTTCGTCGCCAGTTCCAGCCCCGGCACGGTGAAGGCCGGGTCGATGCCGCGCTCGAAGCGGAAGCGGGCGTCGGAATTCAGCCCCAGCTTGCGGCCGGTCTGGGCGATGTTGATCGGCTCCCACAGCGCCGATTCGACCAGCACGTCGACCGTCGCCTCGTCGCAGCCGGATTCCTCGCCGCCCATCACGCCGGCAAGCGATTCCACCGCGCGGTCGTCGGAAATGACGCAGATGCTCTCATCCACCGCATAGGTCTTGCCGTCGAGCGCCAGCAGGCTCTCGCCCTCCCGTCCCCGGCGCACGACGAGGTTGCCGTGCACCTTGTTCGCGTCGAACACATGCAGCGGCCGGTTCTGGTCAAAGGTCAGGAGGTTGGTGATGTCCACCAGCGCGTTGATCGGGCGCAGGCCGATGGCGCGCAGCTTCGCCTGCACCCAGTCCGGCGAGGGGCCGTTCTTCACCCCGCGAATGAGCCGCAGCGCGAAGGCCGGGCATGGGGCGTCTTCCGCGATCGTCACCGAGACCGGGCAGGGATAGAGGCCCGCGACGGGCGCGATGGGCGCCTCGATCAACGTGCCGAGGCCGGCGGCGGCGAGGTCGCGGGCGATGCCGTGCACGCCGAGCGCATCGGCGCGGTTCGGCGTCACCGCGATCTCGATCACCGGGTCGTCGAGACCGATCCAGTCGACATAGGTCGCGCCGACAGGCGCGTCCTCGGGCAGGTCGAGAATGCCGTCATGGTCCTCGGAAAGCTGCAGCTCGGCCGCCGAGCACAGCATGCCCCGGCTCTCGACGCCGCGAATGGTGCCGATGCCGAGCGTGATGTCCTTGCCCGGAATATAGGTGCCAGGGGGTGAGAACACGCTCTTCATACCGGTGCGGGCGTTCGGCGCGCCGCACACCACCTGCACCGGCTCGCCGGTGCCGGTATCGACCATGCACACGCGCAGCTTGTCGGCGTTCGGGTGCTGAACGGCGGAGACCACATAGGCGATGGTGAAGCCGCGCAGCTTCGCCGCCTTGTCCTCGACGCCTTCCACTTCCAGCCCGATGCGGTTGAGCGCGCCGGTCACGTCGTCGAGCGTGTAGTCGCCTGAGAGGTGTTCGCGCAGCCAGGAGAGGGTGAATTTCATCGGACAGCCCTATCGTTCTGCTTGTTCGTTACGCCGCGCATCGCTTGCCCACCTGTAGCCCTTTTCACCCGTCCCATCGCCGAACCAGGCGAGAGCGACGTCGTCAGCGGCCACAAGGAACTCAATTCCGACATTTCGTTTCTTGACCATGTCGGGCACCGTCTTGCGGTAATCGAGTATCTTTCCCTGGCGATAGGACATCTCGGATCGGGAGCTGTGGAGCGCCAGCCTCCCGCCGGCTTGAATGCTCTTGATGACTTCGTCTTCCGAGACGATCCACGAACCCGTCCAGAAGAAGCCGTCGCCATCGGAGCTGACGCCGCGGTCACCCTCGCAAACGAAGTGAAATTCGGAGACGACATCCTTGCCGGGACGCTTGCCGCCGGGCACGGAAACTCTCTTTGGCGTGCTGCGCTCAGCGAGAACCGCTTCGCACATTGCGGCAAGCTCCGCCGCGCCGCGTGCCGTTGCGTTGGCAAAAAGCTGCTTTAGCTGGGCCGTTTCCATCGCCCGCAGCCGTTCAGTGGACCAGTCCGGAGCCTTGATCACGCGCTCAACCCTCCCGCCAGCGTCGGGAAGTCGAGCGGGCGGAAACCGTAATGGGCGAGCCAGCGGACATCCGCCTCGAAGAAGGCGCGCAGGTCCGGCATGCCGTATTTGAGCATGGCGATGCGGTCGATGCCCATGCCCCAGGCGAAGCCCTGATACTCGTCCGGGTCCAGCCCGCAATTGCGCAGCACATTCGGGTGCACCATGCCGCAGCCGAGAATCTCCAGCCAGTCCGAGCCCTCGCCGAAGCGGATCTCACCGGGGCGCGAGCGGTCGCACTGGATGTCGACCTCCATGGACGGCTCGGTGAAGGGGAAGAAGGACGGGCGGAACCGCATCTTCACATTGTCGACCTCGAAGAACGCCTTGCAGAACTCCTCGAGGATCCATTTGAGGTGGCCGAGATTGGAGCCCTTGTCGATGACGAGGCCCTCGACCTGATGGAACATCGGCGTGTGGGTCTGGTCGCTGTCCGAGCGATAGGTGCGGCCGGGGCAGATGACGCGGATCGGCGGCTTGTTGGCGAGCATGGTGCGTACCTGCACCGGAGAGGTGTGGGTGCGCAGCACGAGGCGCGAGCCGTCCTCCTTGGTCGGAAGATAGAAGGTGTCGTGCATCTCGCGCGCCGGATGCCCCTCGGGGAAATTCAGCGCGGTGAAATTGTGGAAGTCGTCCTCGATGTCCGGCCCTTCCGCCACCGCGAAGCCCATATCGGCGAAAATGGCGGTCAGCTCGTCAATGACCTGGCTGATCGGGTGAAGACGCCCCGCCTCCGCGGGGGTCTCGCGGACGGGCAGCGTGACGTCGACGCGCTCGGTCTCCAGCCGGGTCGCCAGCGCGGCGGCCTTCAGTTCCGCGCGGCGGGCGCCGAGCGCCTCGCCCACCCGGTCGCGCAGGCCGTTAATGGCCGGGCCGGCACTCCTGCGCTCATCCGGGCTCATGCCGCCGAGGCTCTTCAGCAGCTCGGAGACCGAGCCCTTCTTGCCGAGGGCGGCGACGCGGACCGCCTCCAGCCCCGCCTCGTCGGCGGCGGCGGCGATGGCGGCGGCGATCTCGGCTTCGAGGGCGGCCAGATCGGGAAGGGCGGCAACGGACATGAATCAACCTCGACGGCAAGGCAGCGTGAACAGAAGGGAAAGCCCGGCGAAAGCGAAGGCCTCCACCCGCCTGCCGTCATCCTGAGGTGCGAACGCAGTGAGCCTCGAAGGATGTTCATCTGGGACGCCATCCTTCGAGGCCCTGCTTGCGCAGGGCACCTCAGGATGACGGCGCTTGAGGATGACAGCACCTAGAGCGTGGTCTCTTAGCCGAGCCCCGCCAATGCGAAAAGCCCCAACGCTCGCGCGCGGGGCTTTCCAGATTTTGGTCCCGGCATTACCGGAAGATCAGGCGGCCTGCTTTTCCAGCGCTGCCTTGGCCTGCTCGACAAGGGCCGCGAAAGCGGCGGGCTCGTGGATCGCGATGTCCGAGAGCACCTTGCGGTCGACCTCGATCCCGGCCTTGCCGAGACCGTCGATAAATCGGCCATAGGTGAAGCCGAGCTCGCGGGTCGCGGCGTTGATGCGCTGGATCCAGAGCGCGCGGAAATTGCGCTTCTTCACCTTGCGGTCGCGATAGGCGTACTGCTGCGCCTTCTCGACGGCCTGCTTCGCGACGCGAATGGTATTCTTGCGGCGGCCGAAATAGCCCTTCGCCGCCTTGAGCACTTTCTTGTGCTTGGCGTGAGAAGTTACGCCGCGCTTGACACGTGCCATGGGAGTCTCTCCTGGAACTGGCTAAGGGTGGCGTCAGCCGTTGGGCAGATAGAACTTGCGAACGTTGAAGGCATCACGTTCGGACATGACCGTGGTGCCGCGCTGGTCGCGGATCTGCTTGTTGGTGCGCTTGATCATGCCGTGGCGCTTACCTGCCTGGGCCATGATCACCTTGCCGGTGCCGGAGAGCTTGAAGCGCTTCTTCGCTCCGGACTTGGTCTTCATCTTGGGCATTTGGCTCGATCTCCACGGCCGGCAGCCTCCCCGAAGGGAAATCCGGCCCAATCTAGTGTGAGCGTTCGAACCGCCACGGCAGCCCTGTTAGCCGGGCGGTTCTTGAAGGCCGCACCCTCTACAGGACCGGACCGATTATTTCAAGTGCGCGACAGTCCGGCGCCCCGCATGGCTGGGCGCCGGATCCGTCTTGTCCCCGCCTACTGCCTCGGCGGGCACGGCATATTGGGCGGGCACTGCGGCGGACGTCCGCCCTGCTGAGGCGGCCGGCCCTGCTGAGGCTGGCCCTGCTGAGGCGGCCGACCTTGCGACGGCTGACCCTGCGGAGGCCGGCCCTGACCCTGCTGGCGGCCGGCCCACCTTGACCGCCCCCCTGCCATCCCCCGCCCTGCGGCGGCCTCTGGCCCTGCTGCGCGCCGCCCTGGGGCGGCCGACCGCCGGGACCGCCCGGCCCTCCCGGACCGCCACCACCCTGCCAGCCCCCCTGCGGGGGCTTCTGGCCCTGCTGCGGCCAGCCCTGCGGGGGACGGCCCTGCGACGGCTTTCCGGAGGATGGCGGCCGGTTCAGTCCGTCGGGCCAGCCGGGCGCCTGCGGGACGCCGGGCCTGCCGGACGGAGGCTTGCCGCCGGGCCAGCCACCCGGGGGAGGCTTCGGACCGCCGGGACCGCCCGGACCCCATCCGGCCGGAGGCGGCTTGGGGCCACCGGGGCCGCCACCCCAGCCCGGACCACCGGGACCACCAGGGCCGCCGGGACCACCCGGTCCCCAGCCACCCGGAGGCGGCTTGGGTCCGCCCGGGCCGCCCCAGCCCGGACCACCGGGACCACCTGGCCCCCAACCGCCCGGAGGCGGCGGGCCCCAGCCGCCCGGGGGCGGACGGCGCGGCGGCGGCGGGCCCCAGCGGTCATAGGTCGAGTACCAGGGCCGCCCGCGATAGTAGCGCCCCCAATAGTCGTTGAAGCTGAAGGCGATGATCGGCACGCCGATGGTGGGCGCGTAGTCGTAGAACTCGACGCGCCGCCCGCGATAGTTCGCCTCGATGTAGCGCGCCGAGACCCAGCCGCGCACGTCCTCCCACGCGACGTCGCACCAGCTGTAGTCGTCGAGACAGCCATAGATGTCGAGCGGGGTGCCCTCGCCGAGCACCACCACCGCCGGATAGTCGGTGCCCGGGCCGGCACGCAGATTGACATTCGTCGTCACAAAACCGCGGTCCTGCGCGAACGCGGAACCGCCGAGCGCCAGCACAAGCAGGGCGCCCGCGAAAAGACTTCTCATGAAAGACTCCCAAACGTTGCCGTCTCCGGACAACGCCGACCGAGGAGGAATGGAGCCAATATGTTGGGCGGATTCATGTTGGAGACGTGACCCGGGCACGCCCGCGCGAAATATTGCACGGGAAAGCCCTCCCCGCCTGACACAGCGTCACGTTGCCCACGGCGCGCGAAGCGGACAGGATGCGCCCGCCCGGCCCCGCCCGGCGCGCGCCCTCTCTCCCACGGACCCCTCACCATGTCGTTCGGCACCTTGCTCGAAGCCTTCCTTCTCGGCCTGCTGGAAGGCTTCACCGAGTTCCTGCCGGTCTCCTCGACCGGCCATATCCTGCTCGCCGGGCACTTTCTCGGCTTCGAGAGCCAGGGCAAGGTGTTCGAGGTGGTCATCCAGCTCGGCGCCATCCTTGCCATCCTGGTCGTCTACTTCCAGCGGTTCCTGAAGATCCTGCTGACGCTGCCGTCCAGCCCGCGCTCACGCAACTTCGTCATCGGCATCCTCATCGCCTTCCTGCCGGCGGCGGTGATCGGGGCGATGGCGCACGGCTTCATCAAGAGCGTGCTGTTCGAATCGCCGGCGCTGATCTGCGTGATGCTGATTCTCGGCGGCATCGTGCTGCTGTGGGTCGACACGCTGAAGCTCAAGCCGGTGCATGACGACGCCATGGCCTTTCCGCCGCTGCTGGCGCTGAAAATCGGCTTCATCCAGTGCCTCGCCATGATTCCCGGCGTGTCGCGCTCGGGCTCCACCATCGTCGGCGGGCTGCTGCTCGGCGCCAGCAAGTCGGCCGCGGCCGAGTTCTCCTTCTTCCTCGCCCTGCCGACGATGACCGGCGCCTTCGCCTACGACCTCTACAAAAACCGCGACGCGCTGAGCTCGGACGACGCCATCATCATCGCAGTCGGCTTCATTGCCGCCTTCCTCGCCGCCATCACCGTGGTGCGCGGGCTGATCGCCTTCGTCTCCCGCCATGGCTACACGCCGTTCGGCTGGTGGCGCATCGCCGTCGGCGGCGTCGGGCTGGTGGCGCTGGCGCTGGTCGGCTGAGCGCACGAAAAAGCCGCCGGGCGCGGGCGCCGGCGGCTTCCGTATCTCGGCTCCGGCCTCTCGCGCGAGGCCGGAGAATGTCAGGCCGCTTCCGGCCGGGTGAACTGGCCCGCCTTGCGGTAGCGCCACAGATAGCCCGGCAGGATGGCGCCGAGGGCGGTCGGCGCGATGCCGAGCCCTTCCAGCGTGCGCCCTTCGGCCTTCGCCGTCTCCGACACCACATTGTCGTGGCGCAGCAGGCGCACCTGATCGGTGGTGAGCAGCGGATTGGGCAGCAGTTCGAGAATGCGGGCCTGCAGCATGGCGATGGCGTCCGGCACCGGCACCAGCAGTCGCTTGCGGCCGATCTCGGCGAGGGTCAGTTCCATCAGCTGCTTGAAGGTGAACACTTCCGGGCCGCCGAGTTCGTACACCGTGCCGGGCCGCACCACCTCGTCCACCGCCTTGGCGAAGGCCGCCGCGACGTCGCCGACGAAGACCGGCTGGAAGCGTGTCTCGCCGCCGCCGATCAGCGGCAGCACCGGCGACAGGCGCGAGAGCGCTGCAAAGCGGTTGAAGAAGTCGTCTTCCGGGCCGAACACGATGGAGGGACGGAAGATGACCGCTTCCGGCACCGCCTCCAGCGCCGCCGCCTCGCCGACCGCCTTGCTCTTGGCGTAGACCGAACTCGACTGCGTGTCGGCGCCGATGGCCGAGGCGTGGATCAGCCGGGCGCCGACTTCCCGCGCCGCCAGCGCCACCTGCTTCGCCCCGAAATCATGCACCGCCGCGAAGCTCTGGCGCCCGCTCTCATGCAGGATGCCGACGAGGTTGATGACCACCTCGGCGCCTTCCGCCGCGCGCAGCACGGAGGCGGGATAGCGCAGATTGGCCTGCACAGCGGTGATCTGGCCGACCGCGCCAAGCGGCTGGAGATGGCCGGCAAGATCCGGCCGGCGCACGGCGACGCGCACGCGCCAGCCCAGACGCGCCAGCGCGCGCACGACGTGGCGCCCGACGAAGCCGGAGCCGCCATAGATGGTGACGAGGCGCTCCATCGGCGCGGCGCGCTTCAGCAGTTCGGCCTCGCTCTCGAGCGGCAGCTCGTTTGATTCGGCGGCGTCAACCATCGGTTCTCTCCCGGCCCGGCATTGGCATGCCACGACGATTAGCGCGCCGCCGGCCCAGCGTCCATAGGTGAGAGCCCCTCCACCGGCCCGGCGTGAAGACCCATCCCCGACACGGTGCGGGCATAGCCCGGCCGGGGCGGCCGGGCGCGGCTTTCGCCGCCGTCGGGGTCGCCCCGCGCCGCGCCTTTTCCACCGCCGGATGTCTCCTTATGGAAAAGGCGCGTTGACAAGACGGAGTCCGCCCGACTATGTGTCGCCGCCGTGCCCGCAAGGTGCACGTGCCCAGGTGGCGGAATTGGTAGACGCGCACGGTTCAGGTCCGTGTGGGTAACACCGTGGAGGTTCGAGTCCTCTCCTGGGCACCACTCATTTCCCGACGCCTCGCGTCGTTTTTACGTTCGTCGCCCGCACGCTCGCCCGGTGCGGGCGTTTTTGTTTCCGGCGGACGCCGCGCCCGTCCCCACGCCGCCGGCATTCTCCACGCCTCGACAATTCCCGGCTTTTGCGTCATCTCGCCGGCGCGGCGGGAGGAGAACGGCATGAGGGCGCAGCGACTGGCGACGGGACGGTCCACGCGGACGCGTCGATTCGCGTTTGGTCTGTCGTTCGCATCCGGGCTGATGCTGTGCCTGTGGGCGACCACGCCGGCGCCGGCGCAGGAGATGCCGCGCTGGCCGGACGATTTCCGCGCCCGGCTGGAGGCGCTGGCGCTGATCCAGACGCTGAACGCGGACCTGCTCGCCAATGCCAGCGCCACCCTCACGCTCGACCGCTGGTGCGCCGCGCACCGGCTGGCCGGCGAGCCGGTCATCAAAGCCGACCGCGTGAGCGGGCAGGACAAGCCGGCGACCGACGAGATCCGCAATCTGCTCAAGGTCGGCGCCGAGGAACCCGTGCGCTACCGCCGCGTGCGCCTTCGCTGCGGGCCGCGCGTGCTGTCGGAGGCCGATAACTGGTATGTGCCCGCCCGCCTGACGCCCGAGATGAACCGGGCGCTGGAGACCACCGACACCTCCTTCGGCCGTGTGGTGCGTCCGCTCGATTTCCGCCGGACCACGCTGTCGGCGCGCCTGCTATGGCATCCGCTGCCCGAGGGCTGGGAGACCGGCGCGCCGCTGCCGCCCGACGGGCCCGGCGCGCTGGAACTGCCCGATTTCCTGCTGGAGCACCGCGCCGTGCTGACCCTGCCCGACGGCACGCCGTTCAGCGCGCTGGTGGAGAGCTACACGCGGCAGGTGCTCGCCTTCCCGCCGCGCCGCTGAGCGGCGATGCCTGAGGGCCGGCCGGTCAGGGCTCGACCTGGAGGGTCTGGATCACCTGCTGGCCGAAGCCCTCGACATAGGCGTGCTGCTGGGCCGGCTCGAGCCCCGCCCCCGCCGCGACCCGCCCGCAATAGGTCAGGATCAGTGCGTTCGCCACGTCGGCGAGCCGCGCCCTCGGGTTCTTCGCCGCCAGCTCGCGCGCGAGGTCGCCACCCTTATCGCCGGGGACGGGCAGAGCAGGCGTGCCGAGCAGGCTCGCGGCGGCGGCGCGGAGCGCGGCCGGCACCGGCGCGCTCGCGGGGCAGACCAGCGGCCCGGCGAGGCTCCTCGGCTCATGCGCCACCAGCGACTTGCCCGCCGGGCTCGCCCACACGACCGGCACATCCGGCAGGCTCGGCTGGGTGCGGAAGGACACGTCGGCGGCGGCCTGCAGGGTGAAGGCGCGCAGGCGGGCGTATTTCTGGTAGTCCTCGCCGCCGCCGGCGGCCACGACAGGGCAATAGGCGGCCATCAGCGCGTCCACCACCTGCGCCGGGGCGGCGTCGGGAGACGCGCCCTGATAGCTGGCCACCAGCGAGGAGACATCGCGATTGCCGCCGGCGATGGCGGCGCTGAGCGCGGCCACGGCCTTGGGGTTTGGCCCCGGCGCGCCCGGGGCACCGCCGACCTGCGCGCAGTCGAAGGCGGAGGCCGCCTGCGTGCCGTAGTCGGGCACGCTCATCGTCCGGCGCCAGATGGCGACCATGGCCGGCGTGGCATTGGGCGCGGCGGTGTTGCCCCAACTCGTGCGCACATAATTGGCGAGGTCGGCGACCTGCTCGTCCGACAGGCGCCCGGCGAAGGAGGGCATGGCGCCGAAGCGGGCATCGGCCTTCAGGCCCTGCAGCACCACGGCGATCACATTGTAGGGCTCGGCCGCCGTCACCGCCGGGTTGCGCGCCAGCGGCGGGATGGCGCCGAGCAGGCCGGTGCCCTGCACCTGATGGCAGGCGGCGCAATTGTCGATGAAGGTACGGGCGGTGCGGGCGTAGACGTCCGGCGCCAGTGCCGAGACCTTCTGCGGCGCCGGCACGTCGGAAGGCGGCGGGCTGTCGAGCAGATAGGTCGCCATGGCGGCGAGATCGGCGTCGGTGAGGTAGGCGAGGCTGTCGTGCACCACCTCGGCCATCGGGCCGAACACCGTGGTCTTGCCGGGCGCCGAGCCGGTCTTGAGGAACTGGACGAGCTGGTCGCGGTTCCAGTTCTTCGCCAGCGCGGCGGAGGCGATGTCGGGCGCGTAGAAACCGTCGATCTCGGCGCCGGTGAACAGCGCCTTGCCCTTGATCGCGCCCATGACATTGCGCGGGCTGTGGCAGTCCGAGCAATGGCCGAGCGCCTCGACGAGATAGGCGCCGCGATTCCACGCGTCGCTCTTGCCGGCGGTGGGGGCGAAGGTCTCAGGCCGGAAGAACAGTTCGCGCCAGGCGAGCATGCCGAGGCGGATATCGAACGGGAAGGCAAGGCCGTTGGCGCGGTTGGGCGCGTTCACCGCCGGGATGCGCCGCACATAGGCCCACAGCGCCTTCAGGTCGTCCTCGGTGATGCCGGCATAGGCGTCGAACGGCATGGCCGGGTAGAGATAGGCGCCGTCCTTGCGGATCCCGTCATGCAGCGCGCGGCGGAAATCCTCGAAGCTCCAGCCGCCGATGCCGGTTGTCTGATCCGAGGTGATGTTGACCGAGTAGAGCGTGCCGAAGGGCGTGTTCAGCCCCAGCCCGCCGGCATAGGGCTTGGCCGGATCGCTGGTGTGGCAGGGCATGCAGTCGGCCGCGCGGGCGAGATAGGCCCCGCGCTCCACCAGCGCCGAATCGTCGACGGTCGGCGCCTGCGCCCGCGCGGCGGAGAGGCCGAGGCCCCAGACGATCGCCGCGAGGCCCATGACAAGGCCCCGACTCCACCCGCCCGACATGACGCTCTCCACACCCGAACCTGTTCAGGGTGGAATGATTCCATGAATGGGACGCAATAACTATCGCGCTATTCCGGTCGCCGGCTGCGCAACGGGCCGTCAGACCGGCCGTCCGACGACGACCGTCACCTTGTCCTTCAGCCGCAGGAAGGGTCGCTCGACGAAGCGGTAGCTCAGCGCCGCCAGCGCGATCGTCATCAGCAGCGACAGCAGGGTCGACACCACGACGCGCAGGTTTGAGGGCGGAAGGTCGATGAAGGCGGCCATGAGGCGGCCCGTCATGCCGATGGCGAGCAGATGGTAGACATACAGCCCGAAGGAGATCGCCCCGAGCCAGCGCACCGGGCCCCATGACAGCCATCGGCGCGGCCCCGGCGCCCGGATCGCGAGGTCGATCAGCGCCGCGCACATGAGGGCGGCGACGGGATAGCTGAAGACCGAACTCGTCGCCGACGACCATGGCAGGCGCATCGAGGTGAAGACGAGCGCGGCGACGACGGCCACCGCCAGCGAGTATTCCCACCGCCATGCCGGCCGCAGCACGGCGAGCGCCATGCCGGCGAGAATCGATTCGGGCCGCAGGAACGGCGTCACCCAGATGATCGGATGCTGCGCCCCCAGCCCGAAGAAGGCGATGCGGGCCAGCAGGCAGCCCAGGAACACGCCGCCGAGCAGCTTGAGGAAGGCGGCCGCCCCGATCCTGATGTAGGCGAGGAAGACGAAGGGGATGAGCAGGTAGATCTGGAACTCGAAGGACAGCGTCCACAGATGGCCGGAATAGGCGATGGACGCGTTGTAGGACCGGAACCAGGTGACAAAATTGTCGACGAACACCGTTAGCGCCAGGAAGCGGTACGGCGCCGCGCCGTCCTGATTGCCGAAGATCGCCCACATGAGGAGCGGAAACAGGATCATCAAGGGATAGATGCGCAGGATTCGGCGCATGTAGAACTTCGGCGCATCGATCCGCGACGCGCTCTTCATCTCGGCGCCGAGCAGGTAGAAGAACAGGAAGGACGAGATCGCGAAGAAGAGATCGACGCCGACCCAGCCGAAGCGGCCGAGCGTGCGCAGCACCGGATAGCCCAGCAGGTCCGGCGAATGATGGATGAACACCAGCAGGAAGGCGAAGAAGCGCAGTCCGTCGAGCGAGCCGATATAGCGGTCGGGCACCGCGGAGGGGCTCGCCCCGGCTCGTGTCGTCTCGGTCAAGGTCGCGGTTCCCTCTGCAACTCCCGTCCCGGCTGCGGTTAGCACATGCGGGCCGGGCCTGCACATGAAGACATGCCGCCCGACCCGTCCCGCCGCACCGGCAAAGAAAAACCCCGGCGCGGGGGTCCCGGCCGGGGTTTTCGTCGGTTGGTCGCGGAATGGCGGCGCGATCAGATCGCGCTGTTGATCCACTGCAGCATCTTGGCCTTCGGCGCCGCGCCGACCTGACGCGAGGCGAGCTGGCCGTCCTTGAACAGCAGCAGGGTCGGGATCGACATGATGCCGTACTTGGAGGCGGTCGCCGGATTCTCGTCGACGTTCAGCTTGACGATCTTCAGCTTGTCGCCGAGTTCGCCAGCCACTTCGTCGAGCACCGGGGCCACCATGCGGCAGGGGCCGCACCACTCGGCCCAGAAGTCCACGAGGACCGGACCATCGGACTTGATCACGTCGGACTCGAAGCTCTGGTCCGACACCTTTTCGACGCCCATTTGGACACCTTTCGAAGAATCTTGAGAATTCAGGGGAAGTTGCAGCCAAGGTAGGTACCCGCCCCCCCGCGCGTCAAGGCAGCGTCACGGCGAAGTGACGCTTTCCACCGCCCGCTCCAGCGCGGCGGCATCGAGCGCGTGGACCAGCGGGCCGGCGGTGTAGACCAGTTGCGCGGCGACCGTCCGGCCGGGGAACAGCCGGCGCAGCAGCGCGGCGTAGAGGCCGAGCTGGCGGATATGGGCCGCCGGCACCGCCGAGGGCGTGCGCGGCACATGGCGGTCGGTCTTGAAGTCGGCGACCAGCACATGGCCGGGGCCGACAACCAGCCGGTCGATGCGCCCGGAGACCGGCGTGCCGTCGTCGAGAATGCCGGCCAGCGGCACCTCGGCGCGGCTGCCGGAGGCGAACAGCGCGCCGAGTTCCGGCAGCGCCAGCACGCCGAGAACCTCCGCCAGCAGTTCCTCGCGCGCCGGTGCCGGCCAGTCGGAGGCGGCGGCGAGCAGGCGACGGCCCGGTTCCTCCCGCTCCTGCGGCGGCAGGCCGGCGAGCGCCGCCATCAGCCGGTGCAGCAGATCGCCGCGTTCCAGCGCGCGCGCGGCTGCCGCATCGGGCGGGACGTCCGGCGCGATGCCGGGGCCGGCGGCGGAGGGGCGCAGCCCGGTGCGCAGGAGAGGCCCGCCGACCGGCACCGCGAGCGCGCGGGCCAGCGCGCGCTCGGCCGCGTCCCAGGCCGGAACGTCGAGGCTGGGCGTCGCCTCCGGCGCGCCCGCCGGCTCCGCCCCCGCACCGCGCCACCGCAGCACGCTGCCGGCAAAGCCGGTGGCGGGATACTCGGCCGCCTCCGGCTCCAGCGCCCCGCGCACGAGGTCGTACCAGCAATCGGCCGGGCGCCCGCGGGCGCCGTCGGCGCCGCACAACACCAGCGCGGTCTCGGCACGGGTGAGCGCGACATAGAGCAGACGGCGGTATTCGTCCTGCTGCGCCGCGTCGCCGGCCTGCCGGGCGCCCGCCATGGCCGGCGTGTCGTCCCCCTTGGAGGGGGCATGCAGCAGCACGCGGCGCCCGTCCGGCCGCTCCACCCGCAGAAGCCCGGCGCTGCGGCGGGTCATCGGTCCCGAGGTGGTGTCGGCAAGGATGACATAGGGCGCCTCAAGCCCCTTGGCGCCGTGCACGGTCATCACCCGCACCTCGTCGCGCCCGGCCTCCATGTCGCGCTTGGCCTCGGCGCCGCCGCGCCGCAGAAAGGCGAGGAAGCCCGCCAGCGAGGGCGCCTCGATGTTCTCATAGGCCCGCGCCAGCGCCAGCATCTCGTCGAGCGCGTCGGCCGCCTCGGGGCCGAGCCGGGAGAGCATGGCGGCACGCCCGCGCTCGCGCCCCAGCACGCGGGCATAGAAGTCGAAGGGGCGCAGGCGCCGCGCCTCGCCGCGCAGCCGCGCCAGCCGCCGGGCGGCGGCGGCCCATTTGAGGCTCTCCCCGGCCCGGGCGAGGAGCGTGTGCTCCAGCCGGCCGGTGCGCCCCGGCGCCAGCGCCATCAGGTCCGCATCGTCGAAGCCGAAGAGCGGGCTCTTCAGCGCGCAGGCCAGCGCCAGTTCGTCGTCGGGCGAGAGCAGCGCGTCGCCCAGCGCCATCAGGTCCATCACCGCGATGTGCTGGGCCACCACCAGCCGGTCGGCGCCGGCCACCGCGACGCGGGCATGCTTGAGCTCGCGGATCACCGCCTCGAACAGCGAATCGCGCCGCCGCACCAGGATCAGGAAGTCGCCCGGCCGCGCCGGCCGCGTGCCGTGCCGGCCGGTGACGGGAAAGCGGTCGCGGATGCGCGCGGCGATGTGGGCGGCGATCTTGCGGGCGAGCCGGCCCTTGGGGTCGTCGGAAGCGGGGGCGTCGAGCGGGCGCTGCCAGGCGTCGACATCGACCTTCTCGCTCGGCGCCTCCGGCTCCCACATCTCGACCAGCGAGGGCAGCGCGGCATGGATCGGCGCGTGGACGGGCGGTTTCGACTCGGCGGAAAGACCGCGATAGGACGCCTCGACGCCGAACACCTCGTCCACCGCCTCGAGAATGCCCGGCGCCGAGCGGAAGGAGTGCTGAAGCTCGACATGGGCGAAATGCGCACCCGCCGCCGCCTCGAATTCGCGCCGCACCGTGTCGAAGCGGCGCGGATCGGCGCCCTGGAAGGAGAAGATCGACTGCTTCTCGTCGCCCACCACGAACAGGGTGCGCGGCAGGCCCCGGCTCTCGCGGGCGCCCTCCCCGGCGAAGAACTCGGCGACCAGCGGGCGGATCACCTCCCATTGCTCCGGGCTGGTGTCCTGCGCCTCGTCCAGCAGCACATGGTCGATGCCCTGGTCGAGCTTGTAGTGCACCCAGGCCGAGGCGCCGGAGGCCAGCAGGCGCCGGGCCGCGTCGACGAGATCGGCGAAGTCGAGCACGCCGCGCGCCGCCTTGGCGCGCTCATAGCGCCGGGCCGCCTCGCGCCCGAGGATCAGCACCGCGCGGCTACGCTCGCAGGCACGGGCGGCGGCAAGGCGGCGGGCCAGCGGGGCGATGCGGTCGCGCTCGGCCAGAAGCTGGGGGAATCTGGCGCGCACCGGCGCGGCGCCGAACTGGCTGTCGCCATAGGGCTCGCCATCGTCCTTCAGGAAGACATCGGCATAGGCATCGGCCACCGCGTCCGGCGGCGCGGCGGCGGCGGCGAGCAGCGCCCTTCCGCGCCGGGCGGCATTGCCGGCCTCGAGGGCGAGCGCCTCGCCCAGCCCCTGCCAGGCGCCGCGCGGGACGAGCGCTTCCTCGACGATGGCCCGCTCGACCGCGCTGGCCTCGACCGGCCGGTCGAGGCCGACGGCGGCGGCCAGTTCCGCGTCGGTCGCCTCCAGCGCCGGCGCGTCGGCGACGAGTTCCTTGATCAGCTCGCCGATGCCCTCGTCGGAGGTGATGCCGACCAGCAGTGCCAGCGCCCGTCCCAGCTCGCTGCCGGGCGCGCCGGCGGCCTCCAGCACCACCTCCTCGCGGACGCGGGCGAGAAGTTCGAGGCGCGCGGCCTCCTCCAGCTCGCCGAAGCCGGCGGGCACCCCGGCCTCGAAGGGGAAGGCGTGCAGCAGCGCGCCGCAGAAGGCGTGGATGGTCTGGATCTTCAGCCCGCCCGGCGTTTCCAGCGCCTGCGCGAACAGCCGCCGCGCCTGCGCCCGCCGCTGCGCGCCGGGAGAGCCGCCGTCGGTGCGCACGATCTCGGCGTCGAGCGCGGCATCGTCGAGGGTGGACCAGCGGCGCAGCTCGCCGAGCACGCGGTTGGCCATGTTGGCCGCCGCCGCCTTGGTGTAGGTGAGGCACAGGATGCGCCCGGGCGGCACGCCGCGCATCAGCAGGCGGATCACCCGCCGCGCCAGCACATGGGTCTTGCCCGAGCCGGCATTGGCCGACACCCAGGCCGAGAGCATCGGATCGGAGGCCGTCGTCTGCAATGCGGTGGCCGCGCGCAGCGGGCCGGGCGCAAGCGCGTTCGGGTCGCTCATTCCTCGCCCTCCCCGCCGGTGGACCATTCCTTCACCCGCGCCAGATGGTCGTAGTCGCCGAAGCGGCCGCGGAACATCGGCCGCGCCAGCGAGGCATAGCCGCGCGAGGGGTTCTCGAAGGCGGCGACAAGCTGCTCCAGCCGCTCCAGTGTCGACGCGGCGAGCCCGGCGGCGGTCTCGTCCCGGTCGACCGCGCCGGTCTCCTTCAGCTCGCGGGTGCCGAGCTTCACATAGACCAGAGCGGCTGCCGGCTCGGCCGGCAGATCGGGGAAGCTGCCTGCCGCCGCCATGGCCGCCTCCAGCGGCAGTTGCGGCGCGTAGCCGGTCCTGACCTGCTTCGCCGTCGGCACCGCGCCGGTCTTGAAGTCGAGAATGGCGAGCCCGCCCTCGCGCAACTGCTCGATGCGGTCGGCGCGGCCGGTCAGGGTGAAGCGCCCGCCCGCCAGCGCCAGCCGGCCATAGGGCTCGGCGAAGAGGCGCCGCGCCTCCCGGCGCCGCCCGCGCTCCCAGGCGATGAAGCGCGGCACCAGCCGCTCGAACCGCGCCCACCACAGCGCGTGCTCGGCCGGAAACGCCGCCAGCGGCGCGAAGGCACGCCGGCCGAGCGCCAGCAGCGCCGCCTCGGCATCGGCCGGCAGGGCTTCGGGAAAAGCCTGCGCGAAGCTGCCGAGCGCATCATGTATGGCGGTGCCGCGCTCGCCCGCGCCGGGGGCCTCGTCGAACAGGTCGAGCGGGCGCAGCCGCAGCACATGGCGGGCATAGATCGTGTAGGGGTCGCGCAGCCAGGTCTCGATCTCGGTGACACTGAGCCGGGTCGGGCGCAGCGCGACCGGGGGAGCGGGCTCCGGCCGGGCGATGCGGGCGCTTGCCGGTTCTTCCTCGATCAGCGCCGCCAGCCGCCGGAAGCGGTCGCCGCGCATGATCGCCGCACGCCAGCGCGCCTCGCCGCTCACCGCCGCGAGGCGCTGGAGGAAGCGCGAGGGCACGGTCGGCGCGCCGCCGAGCTTGCGCGGATAGGAGAGCACCAGCTCCGGCGCGCCGCAGCCCTGCGCGAAATCATGGGCGGAAAGGCCGATGCGCCGCTCCGGCGCCTCCAGCCCCAGCGCGGTGCGCATCGGCCGGCTGAGCCAGGGATCGGCCCGCACGGCGTTCGGCCAGGTCTGCTCGACGAGGCCGGCGAGCACGACGCGGTCGACTCCGACGAGGCGGGCTTCCAGCGGCCCGAGGATGCGCAGCCGCGCCCCGGCGACCAGAGGCGGGCGCACCGGCTGGTCGGCCAGCAGCAACGGCAGCGCGGCGGCATAGTCGGCCAGCGTCATCGCCGGCGCCCGCGGCGCGCCCTCGGCCAGCGCGGCGAAGGCGCGGGCAAGCGCGGCAAGTGCCGCCTCCTCCTCCGGCGCCCCGGCATCGGGGCCGCTCCAGCAGGCCTCGAGGGCTGCGCGGTGTGCGCCAAGAAGAACAGCGAAGGGGTGCTCGCCCTGCCCCAGCGCCAGCAAAGGGGCGAGGGCCTCGGCGACGCGCCCGGCCAGATCGGCGGCGCGGGCGCGGTCCTCCTCGGCCACCGACGCACGGGGATCGCTGGGGTGATGGTCCCTGGGGTCGAAGCCGGCCACCGCCGCCACCAGCCCATCCGCCCCGGCGCGCGGGCGCGGGCCGCGCAGCACCGTCAGTTCCAGCGCGTCGGCGGCCGCGTCGAGCGCCGGGCGCTCCAGCCCGAGCCGGGCGAGCGAATGGCGCAACAGGGCGGCGAGCGGCACCGGCGCCAGCGCCGCGTGGCAGACATCGGCAACGAGGCGGGCCAGGCGCCCCGGCACGCTCTCCGACAGCGGCTCGCCGGCGGAATCGTCGATCGCCACCTCGAAGCGCAGCAGTTCGGCGGCGACGCGGCGGGCGAGGTCGCGATCCGGCGTGATGAGGGCGGCGCTGCGGCCGGGCGTCTCCAGCACCTCGCGCAGCGCGACCGCGATGGCGAGCGCCTCCTCGCGCGCATCATCCGCCTCGATCACGCTCACCTCGGCGAGCGCGGCGTCGATGGCGCCCGCGCCCAGCCTTTCGCCGAGGCTCGCCCACGCCTCGGTCGAGGCGACCGGGCGCAGCGCCTCGGACAGCAGCCGCTCGCGCCCGTGCGGGGCCGGCGGCGCCAGTTCGCGAACCGCCTCGCGGCCGACGCGCATATAGGCTTTCAGCAGCAGCGCGAGGCCGTATTGCGGGTGGCTCGGTGCCGGCGCCTCGTCATCCGTCAGCGCCTCCCAGGAGCGGGCGTCGAGATCGAGGTCGAGGCCGGGCAGCACGACGCAGCCGCCCGGCAGATGCGCGACGGCAGCCAGCAGGCGCGCGGTCGCCGGCATCGAGCCGGTGGAGCCGGCGGCGATGACCGGGCCGGCATCGGGCCGGCTCGCCAGCCGCTCCGCCTCGGCGGCGATCAGCCGGTCGCGGCGCACGCTGGCGTCGACGAGGTTGGCGTCGGCGAGGAAGGAAGGCCAGAAGTCGCGGGCGATCTTGAGGAAGTCGAGCGCCATGTCCCAATAGCGGTCGTGCTCGCCGGGAACCAGCGTGTCGAGCCGGTCCCACGGCACCTCCTGTGCCGCCATCTCGTCGATGAGATGGGCGAGCGCGTCGGCGAGGGCGAATTCCGCGCCCGGGCCGGCCGCCACCGCGACGCGCCCGTCGTCGCCCCGCAGCGCCCGGCGCCAGCGGCGGGTCAGGTTCGCCAGCGCGAGGCGCCGGGTGGTCGGGGGCACCGCGCGCGGCGGATCGGTGAAGCTCTCGGCGAAGGCGAGCGCGTCCTCGTCGACATCGCCCAGCGGCACGATGCGCGGCAGCAGGGTCACGCCGGCGCCGGCGCGTTCGCGCAGCGCCTCGGCGAGCAGGCGCCCGGCGCGGCGGGTCGGCAGGAAGACGGTGGCGGCGGCGAGCGCCATCGGATCGCCGCGCGGGGCGAAGCCCTCCACCAGCCGCCCGTCGAGCAGGGCGTCGGCCAGCGTCGCGAGGAAGGGCGCGGAAGGCGGGATCGTCAGGAGATTCGGCGCGGCGCGGCTCATCGGGGGCCTCCCGCCCGCTCAGTCCTTGGAGCGTTCAATCGCTTCCTCGGCCTCGGCGATGGCCTCCGGCGTGCCGACATGCATCCACACCCCTTCCATCCGCTCGCCAAACAGCCGTCCCGCCTCCGCCGCGCGGACGAACAGCCGGCTGAGCGAGAAGGCACCCTCGGGCGCCGTCTCGAAGACATGCGGGGCCACCACCGCCGCCCCGGCATAGACGAAAGGCGCCATCTCGCGCTCGGGACGCGGGGTCAGCCGGCCCTCGCCATCCATCAGGAAATCACCGCGCCCATCATAGCCGATCGAGGTCGCGGCCGGGGCGAGCAGCAGCAGGAAATCCATGCGCCTTGCATCGAACTTCCTCGCCAGCGAGGTCAGATTGGGACGAATGCCCTCGATCCAGATCGTGTCGGCATTGACGACGAAGAAGGGGTCGGCGCCGAGTTCCGGCAGCGCCTTGCGGATACCGCCGCCGGTCTCCAGCAGTTCGCCGCGCTCGTCCGAGAACACGATGCGCGGGCGCGTGCGGGGCGCGAGATGGCGCTCCAGCACGTCGGCGTGCCAGTGCAGGTTGACCACCGCCTTCGTCACCCCGGCCGCCGCGAGGCGGTCGAGCACGCGATCCACCAGCGGCCGGCCATCCACCTCGACCATCGGCTTGGGAATGCGGTCGGTGAGCGGGCGCATGCGCTTGCCGAGGCCGGCAGCGAGCACCATGGCGGTCGTGATCGCGGTCATGTGGGGTCGGGTTCTCTCGGCGTTTCGGGCGTCGCGTCGGTCGTCGGGCCGGGAGGCGCCGGTGGAGCGCCGGCGGGGGCGGCCGGGCGGGCGGCGGCCCGCGGCGCGCGCACGCCCGCCTCGAAGCGCGGGCGCGCCTCGGGGGCCGGCACGTGGTCCTTGTACCAGCTCGCCAGCGCCTCGAGGTCGGTGAAGGCGAGACAGCGCTGGAGATAGTTCCAGATGCGCGGCAGGTGGCGCAGATAGGCGGGCTTGCGGTCGCGATGGTTGAGCCGGGCGAAGATGCCGAGGATCTTGGTGGCGCGCTGCGCGCCCATCACCGCGTAGGAAGCCGCGAAACCGCGCACGTCGAAGGTCGGATCGGCCTCGCGCCGCGCCTTGGCGTAGCGCCCGAGCAAGGCGAGTTCCAGCGATTCCGGCACGTCGATGCGTGCGTCCTGGCCGAGCGAGACGAGATCGTAGCCGGGCGGCCCCATCACCGCGTCCTGGAAATCGAGCAGACCGATGCGGGCCAGTCCCTCGCGATTGGGCAGCCACATCAGGTTCGGCGAATGATAGTCGCGCAGCACCCAGACCTTCTTCTGCGCCAGCGCCGGCCCGAGCGCCACCGCCCAGAGCTGGCGGAAGGACTGCCGGGCATCGGCGGCCAGCGAGACGCCGCAATGGGGCAGATACCAGTCGAGCAGAAGCTCGGCCTCGATCAGCAGGGCGGCGAGGTCATAGGTCGGGATGTGGTGCTCGATGCCCGGCGCGACCGGCAGGCTCGCCGGCAGGTCCAGCACGTGCAGCGCCGCCAGCACGTCGACCGCCGCCTCGTAGCGCTCGGGCAGCGGCACCGGCGGGGTGCCGCCGAGCACGCCCTCGTCGCCGAGATCCTCGATGATCAGCAGCCCCGCCTCGAGGTCGCCGCCATAGATGGCCGGGGCCGAGAAGCCACGCTCGCGCAGGCCGCGCGCCATGGCGACGAAGGGCTTCACGTCCTCGGCGAGATGGGCGATGGCGCTGTAGGGCTTGCCGCCACGCACCGCCGGCCCGTCCGGCCGGCGCGGGGCGTTCATCAGTATGGCATTGCGGCGCGGGCCGATGAGGCGCTCATAGCTGCGGCTGGAGGCATCGCCCTGAAGATGGCGGCGCTGGGCCGGGCCGAAGCCGGTCTGGTCGATCAGCGCGCGGATCGACTTCATGCGGAACAGCGCGCCGGCCAGCCGACCGAAGCCGAACAGGCGCAGCCGGCGCATCGTCTCGGAACCGCCGGTCGGCAGGGTGATGTGCACTTCCAGCCGATCCGGCTGAAGCACCGCGATGCCGCCGCGCTCGGGCCATTCGACCAGCGTCACCGCGCCGTCGGTCTGCTCCGACCAGCCGAGTTCGTCGAGCTCGGACGGGTCGCCGAGACGGTAGAGGTCGGCATGCACCACGCGCTGGCGCGGCAGGTCGTAGGTTTGCAGCAGGGTGAAGGTGGGGCTGGGAACCTCGAGTTCCGGGTCGCCCGCCAGCTCGCGGATCAGCGCCCGCGCCAGCGTCGTCTTGCCGGCGCCGAGATCGCCGTCGAGCGTCACCAGATCGCCCGGCCGCAGCATGGCGGCGAGGTCCATGGCCAGCCGGCCGGTGGCCGCCTCATCGGGCAGCGTCACGTCCCAGTGCGCTACCGGGTTGGTCGGGACGGGGCCGGTGTTGCGGCTGTCGATCATGCCCCTACTCCGCCGCGTCGCGGCTGGCGCCGGCTTCCAGCGGGAAAGTGCAGGTGACGAGCGTGCCGCCGCCCTGCGCGGGACCGATGCTCACCGTGCCGCCATGCAGCGCCACCAGCGAGCGGACGATCGACAGGCCGAGCCCGACGCCGCGATGGCGCGAGCCCGCCGTGTGGCTCTCGAAGCGGTCGAACACCCGGGCGCCGATCTCCGGCGGGATGCCCGGCCCGAGGTCGCGCACGCGGAACACCACCTTGTCCTCGTGCCGCTCGGCCGAGAGCGTCACGGTGGACCCCTCGGGCGTGAAGCCGACCGCGTTGGAGAGCAGGTTGTAGAGGATCTGCCGCACCCGCTTGGCATCGGCGCGGAAGCTGCCGGCGGCGTTCTGCAACTCGATGGACAGGCGGATGCCGCCTTCCGCCAGACGGTCGCGCACGCCCTCGGCCGCCGCTTCCATGGCGGCGCGCACATCCACCTCGGCAAGGTCGAGCGTCATCGCACCGGCGTCGATGGTGGCGAGGTCGAGAATGTCGTTGATGATCGCCAGCAGCGCCGCGCTGCTCTCTGTGATGTGGTTCACATAGGCGCGCTGCTTGGGATTGAGCGGGCCGATGCCGGTGTCGTCGAGCAGCTGGGCGAAGCCGATGATCGTGGTCAGCGGCGAGCGCAGCTCGTAGGAGACATGGCTGACGAAGGTGCTCTTGAGATGGTCGGCGGCGACCAGCGCGTCGTTGCGCTCCACCAGCGCGCGCTCGACCTGGGCGCTGTCGGTCACGTCGCGCAGCGTCACCAGCGTTCCGCCATCGGGCAGCGGCTGGGTCGAGCCGTCGAGAACGGTGCCGTCGTTGCGCTCCATGCGGAAATCGGTCGGCATCCGCGCCTCGATGCCGGTGACGGCGGCACTGAGCTTCGTCCACACGGAAGCATCGGCGGTGAGCCGGCGGCAGGCCTGCGCCACGGTGTCGATATGGGGCCGGGCGTCGAGCATGGCCGTGTCGAGGTGCCAAAGCTGGCGGAAGGCCGAATTGAACAGGCCGAGCCGCCCGTCGCTGCCGAACACCGCCACCGCCTCGGCCAGCGCGTCCAGCGTCTCGCTCTGGATGCGGGTCAGCGAGTTGTAGCGGCTCTCCAGCGCGAGGCGTTCCGTCACCTCGTCGAACAGATAGGTCACGCCGCCTTCGGGATTGGGGGTCGTGACCACGCGCAGCGTGCGCCCGCCCGGCAGGTGCCACCAGTGCTCGCGCGGCTCGATGGCGCGGTAGGCAGAGTGCAGGTCCTCGCGCCAGACGCGGAAATCGGCCTGCTCCGGCAGGCGGCGGGCGGCGCGCAGCCGGTCGAGCACGGTGCCGTCGTCGGGCCGGTCGTCGAGGAAGGAGGGGTCGAGGTCGAACAGGCTGGCGTAGGCGGCGTTGTGGAAGACCAGCCGCCGGTCGGCGCCGAAGATGGCGACCGCCGTGGCGAGCTGGTCGAGCGTGCGCCGGTGCGCGCCGACGACATGGGCGAGTTCGGCCCGCACGCTCTCCGCCTCGGTGGCGTCGAGCGCGATGCCCGCCGCGCCGCCGCCGGTCGGCACTTCCAGCACGTCCAGCACCCGGCGCGTGCCGGCCACCACCACCGGCAGGCGGGCCTTGAAGGGCATGGCGGCACCGTGCGCCTGCTGCGCCTGCTCGCGGCTCTGCCGGTCGAGCAGGAACAGGTCGCGGGAAGCGGCGTCCTGCCCGTCGCGCGCCTCCACCGCATGCGCATAGGCCGCGTTGCTCCAGCGCAGCCGGCCATCCTCGCGGCCGACCCACACCGGCGCGGGCAGCGCGTCGAGCAGGGTGCGCAGCGCCGAGCTTTCCTCGCCGAGCGCCCGATAGGCCTCCTGGAGCTGCGCCTGGTCGAGCCGCACGCCGGTAATGTCGCGCAGGCGCAGCACCACCGCAGCGCCGACCGGCCGCCCATCCGCCTCGACGAAGCGTCCGTCCTGGGTGGCGAGCGTGGCGGCGAGCGGCGTGCCGCGCGCCCGCAGCCGGTCCACCGCCGCCTCGATCTCGCGCGCCGAACCGGGCGTCAGCCAGGCTCCGAAGGCGAGGATGCGCGAGGGCGCGGCGACGCCGGTGAAGGCCGGGGTGTTGCCGATGATCTCGGGATCGGCGGCCGGATCGCGCCAGACCACGACGATCTGCGGCTCCGCCATCAGCAGCGCGCGCGCTTCCTCGATCTGGGATTCGAGCCGGGAAATCTCGCCGAACGCCTCGGCCTCGCGGCGCAGCGACTGGCGCCGGAAGCGCAGATGGACGATGGCGGTCGTGGTGGCGAAGACGATGAGGCCGACGACCAGCGCCAGGCCGATCAGCGCGCTGGGGTCCTGCGTCGCCAGCACGGCGAAGGCGTCGGAGGCGAAGGCCGGCAGGCGGGTCTCCGCCCGGGCTGGCGACGAGCCGACGGCGGAAAACCCCAGGGCGAGCAGCGTCGCGGGCAAGGAAAGGGGAGCCGCGACCGTGGGGCGGAGGAGCCGACGCAGGCGCCGCGCGGACGCCGCACGGC
Organism: Ancylobacter sp. TS-1; assembly: GCF_009223885.1. Lineage (NCBI taxonomy): Bacteria > Pseudomonadati > Pseudomonadota > Alphaproteobacteria > Hyphomicrobiales > Xanthobacteraceae > Ancylobacter > Ancylobacter sp. TS-1. Next base: position 3,492,032 of record NZ_CP045144.1, on the reverse strand, counting down.
CTGCCTCGTCCCCGTCTCCGCCCATGCCGGCCGGATGCGCCATCCGCGCCCGCCTCCCCCTTGCCGACCGCCGTCCCCCGGCTGGCGGCGCCCTCACGGGCGCACACCGAATCACCGAGACTTTACCCAAGCCGGAGTCGCACTAGAAGGGCCGCCGCACCGCAGGGCGATCTTGGGCTCAAAGGCCCTCGAACAACGCGGTAGAAAGATAGCGTTCGGCGAAGGAGGGGATGATCACCACGATGGTCTTGCCCTCGTTCTCCGGCCGCGCGCCGACCTCGAGCGCGGCGGCGATGGCCGCGCCGGAGGAGATGCCGACCGGGATGCCTTCCAGCCGCGCAATGGCGCGCGCCATCTCGAAGGCGGTCTGGTTGCCGACCGTCACCACCTCGTCGATCACCGAGCGGTCGAGCACTTCCGGCACGAAGCCGGCGCCGATGCCCTGGATCTTGTGCGGGCCGGGCTGGCCGCCGGACAGAACCGGGCTGTCCTCGGGCTCGACCGCGACCATGCGCAGGCCGGGCTTGCGCGGCTTGAGCACCTGGCCGATGCCGGTGATGGTGCCGCCGGTGCCGACGCCGGAAACCACCACGTCGACCGCGCCGTCGGTGTCGTTCCAGATCTCCTCCGCCGTGGTGCGGCGGTGAATGGCGGGATTGGCGGGGTTGCGGAACTGCTGCGGGATGATCGCGTCCGGCAGTTCCTTCACCAGTTCCTCGGCGCGGGCCACGGCGCCGCGCATGCCCTGCGCCGCCGGGGTCAGCACCAGCTCGGCGCCCAGCAGGGCCAGCATCTTGCGCCGCTCGACCGACATGGATTCGGGCATGACGAGGATGAGGCGGTAGCCATGGGCGGCGGCGACGAAGGCGAGCGCGATGCCGGTGTTGCCGGAGGTCGGCTCGACCAGCACGGTGCCGGGGCGGATGAGGCCGGCCTCTTCCAGCGACTGGATCATCGAGACGCCGATGCGGTCCTTCACGCTGCCGATCGGGTTGAAGAATTCGAGCTTGGCCAGGATGGTCGCCTTGACGCCGCGTTCGGCGGGCAGGCGGTTGAGGCGCACCAGCGGGGTGTCACCGATGGTCTCGGTGATGGATCCGTAGACGCGGCCACGCCCCGGGGTCTTCGCAACGGTCTCGGCCATGGGTGTCTCCAGCATGAGCGGAGCCGGGCATCGGGCGCCCCGGCCCCTTTATTGGCGGACGATTTTCGCCGGGTCCGGTAGCATATTCACGAGATCAAGTCGAGAAAGCAAAATATAAACAAAATCAAATTGTAAAATCTATACCCTCGGGCAGACCCTTGCGCAGCGTGTTCTGCGCCGCCGAGCGGCACAGGTCCTCGACCGTCACCGCGTCGAGCGCCGCCTCGAAGGCGCGCTCCGCCTCGGCGACGGCGGGCTGCACGATGTCGTGCACGATGGGCGGGAAGCCGTCGAGTGCCGCGTCGCTCTCCGCCTCGACGACGCGAACCACCTCGGCGACGGTGATGCGCCGCCGCTCGCGCGCCAGTTCATAGCCCCCGCGCGGCCCCCGCACGCCCTTGAGCACGCCGGCATGGACCAGGGCCTGCAGGACCGGCTCCAGATGGCGCGGCGGCAGATCGTGACGGGCGGCCAGTGCCTTGGCCGCGACCGGCATGCCACGGGCATGCAGCGCGACGTCGACGACGGCGGCGATGGCGAGAAGACTCTTGTCGGACAGACGCGGCATGCCACTTGGCTAGCGCGATATTTGCCGGCCGTCGAGCCCCGTCGAACCGAATCCACCATCACCCCGTGTTGTTTCAGTTAAACTACCGGCTTCGGTCAGATGAATCCGGGTGACGGGGGCCACCACCATCTGCGCGATGCGCTGGCCGCGCTCCAGCACGACGGGCGCGTCGCTCAGATTGACGAGGAGCACCTTCACCTCGCCGCGATAGTCGGAATCGACCGTGCCGGGCGCGTTGAGCACGGTCAGCCCCTGCTTGAGCGCGAGGCCCGAGCGCGGCCGCACCTGCGCCTCGTAACCTTCCGGCAGAGCGATGCACAGCCCCGTCGGCACCGCCGCGCGGGCGAGCGGGGCGAGGATCAGCGGTTCGCCCTCGGGCAGAGCGGCGATCAGGTCGAGCCCGGCCGAGCCCAGTGTCGCATAGGCCGGCAGCGGCAGGCCCTCGCCATGCGGCAGCACCACGACGGAAACCTCAAGGCTCACGGCGCAGCCTCCCGCGGGCCGAGGGCGGCGGCGATGCGGCCGACGAGGCGCTCGGCAAGTTCGGCCTTGGAGGCCGGCGGCCAGTGCTCGACGCCCTCGCCGGTGATGAGATGGACCTCGTTGCTGTCGCCGCCCATGACGCCGCCGGGGATGCCGCTGCGCTGGGAGACGTCGTTGGCGACGATCCAGTCGCAGCCCTTGCGGGCGCGCTTGGCCTGCGCATAGGCGACCACGTTCTGCGTCTCCGCCGCGAAACCGACGACGAGGCGCGGACGCCGGTTGGACAGATGCGCGATGGTGGCCAGGATGTCCGGGTTCTCGGTGAGGGCCAGCGGCGGCAGGGCGCCGCCGTCCTTCTTCATCTTCTCGCCCGCCTCGCTGGCGGCGCGCCAGTCGGCGACGGCGGCGGCGAAGACGGCCGCGTCCGCCGGCAGCGCGGCTTCCACCGCCGCCAGCATCTCGCGCGCGCTCTCGACATGGCGGACATCGACGCCGGCGGGATCGGGCAGGCTCACCGGGCCGGAGACCAGCGTGACCTGCGCCCCCGCGCGGGCGGCGGCGGCGGCGATGGCGTGGCCCTGCTTGCCGGAGGAACGGTTGGCGATGTAGCGCACCGGGTCGATCGGCTCATGGGTCGGACCGGAGGTGACGAGCAGGTGCCGGCCCTTCAGCGGGCCGGAAGGCACCAGCAGGCCCTCGATGGCGGCGACGATTTCCAGCGGCTCGGCCATGCGGCCCGCCCCATCCTCGCCGCGCTCGGCCATGGCGCCGGCATTGGGGCCGACAAAGGCGATGCCGTCGGCCGAAAGGCGCCCGGCGTTGCGGCGCGTGGCGGGGTTGGCCCACATCGCCGGGTTCATCGCCGGGGCGAGCAGGATCGGCCGCGTGCTCGCCAGCAGCACGGCGGAGGCGAGGTCGTCGGCCAGCCCGTTTGCCATCTTCGCCATCAGATCGGCGGTGGCCGGCGCGACGACAAGCAGGTCGGCCTCGCGCGAGAGGCGGATGTGGCCGATATCGTGCTCGGCCTCGCGGTCGAACAGCTCGGTGAAGACACGGTCATGGCTGAGCGCGCCGGCGGCGAGCGGGGTGACGAAATGCTGGGCGGCGCCGGTCATGACGACGCGCACCGACGCGCCGCGCTCCTTGAGCCGGCGGATCAGGTCGAGGCTCTTATAGGCGGCGATGCCGCCGCCTATCACGAGCAGGATGCGCTTGCCGGCGAGCATGCGGGTGAGCCTGCGCCTTCTTCTTGCCTGCGTGGCCTATAGCTCAGCCGCGCGGCGCAGCCCAGAGGCGGCCGGGCGAGGAAGCGAAATCATTCGGCCGGACCGGCGTGGGGATGATGGCCGCGCGAAGCGACCAGATAGACGATGCCGCCGACGACAAGGGCGCCGACCGGCATGATCAGCAGCAGCAGGAAGTCCGCTGTGGTCATGGCAAGAGACTCCCGAGGAGACGCCTCGCAAGGAAATGTAGGGCGATGCTGCCCACGAGGCAAATCACGCTGACGGCGGCGATACCCAGCACAGGTGCGGCGCCACCGTTCAGCACCGACACGACCGGACCAAGCCCGCCGACGGCCATCACGGCAATGGCAACGCCGTTCAGAAACGTCGCGGACAGCTTCGTCCGCTCATTGTGAACGAGGCTCATCGCAGCGCCTCCCCCTCAGAACAGCAGATGCCCCGCCAGCAGGCCGGCGATCACCCACAGGCCGATCGTCATCCAGCGATTGCCGCGCCCCTCGGCGCGGCCGATGGCCTCGGTGGTCTCGGGCGACAGGGCGAGCCCGTCGCGGGTGGCGAGGTCGAGCTGGGCGGCGATGCGCTGGCCCTGGGCGATCAGCTCCGGCAGCGCCTGCAGCGAGCGGCCGAGCGCGCCGACGCCGGCCGCCGCCTCCTCGATGCGCCCGGCGGGGCCGAGATTGCGCTCGATCCACGTCCGTACCACCGGCTCGGCGGTCTTCCACATGTCGAGCTGGGGATCGAGATTGCGGGCGACGCCCTCCACGACGACCATGGTCTTCTGCAGCAGCAGCAGCTCGGGACGCGTCTTCATGTCGAACAGCGCCGTCACCTCGAACAACAAGGTGAGCAGCTTGGCCATGGAGATCTGGTCGGCGCGGCGCGAATGAATCGGCTCGCCGATGGCGCGGATCGCCTGGGCGAAATCCTCCACCGAATGATGGGGCGGCACATAGCCGGCTTCGAAATGCACCTGCGCGGTGCGCAGCCAGTCGCGGGTGATGAAGCCGAACAGGATTTCGGCGAGGAAACGCCGCTCCTTCGGGCCGAGCCGGCCCATGATGCCGAAATCCACCGCCACCAGCCGGCCGTCGGCATCGACGAACAGGTTTCCCGGGTGCATGTCGGCGTGGAAGAAGCCGTCGCGCAGCGCGTGGCGCAGGAAGGACTGCATGACGATGCGCCCGAGGCGCGGCAGGTCGTGGCCGGCGGCGCGCAGGGCGTCGAGATCGTTCAGCTTGATGCCGTCGATCCACTCGGTGGTCAGCACCTCGCGCCCGGTGCGGTCCCAGTCGACCGCCGGCACGCGGAACTCGTCGTCCTCGCCGGTGTTCTGCGCCAGTTCGGAGAGCGCGGCCGCCTCCAGCCGCAGGTCCATCTCCATCGTCACCGAGCGGGCGAGCGTGTCGACCACGGCGACGAGCCGCAGGCGCCTGCCCTCGGGCGTGACGCTCTCGCCGAGCCGGGCCGCCCGGTAGAAGGACGACAGGTCGATGCGGAAGCGGCGCTGCACGTCCGGGCGCAGCACCTTCACCGCGACGCGATGCACCGTGCCGTCGGGATCGACCACCTCGCCCTGGTGCACCTGCGCGATGGAGGCCGCCGCCAGCGGCGGGCCGAGGCGGGCATAGACGGCGCTGGCCGGCCGGTCGAAATTGCGGGCGATGGTCGCCTCGGCCACCTCCTGCGGGAACGGCGGCATGCGGTCCTGCAGCAGTTCGAGGTCGCGCGCCATCTGCGCGCCCACCACGTCGGGGCGAGTGGCGAGGAACTGGCCGAGCTTCACATAGGACGGGCCGAGCCGGGACAGCGCCGCGCCGAGGCGGGCGGCGCTGGAGGCGGGGCCGCGCCGCTCGATCAGCCGCGCCACCGAGAAAAGCGGCTCGGAGCCGGGCGGGCGCATGCCGGGGTCGATGCGCGAGGCGACGCCTTCGCGGGCCAGCACGAAGCCGGCGCGCGCCAGACGCAGATAATCGCCGAGGGGACTGGCCACGCCGCTAGATCCGCACGCCGGAATGCAGCGCGACGACGCCGCCGGTGAGCGGCGTCCAGGCGACGCGCTGCAATCCCGCCGTCCGCATCATCTCCGCGAACACTTCCGGCGCCGGGAACTTGCGGATCGATTCGACGAGGTACTGGTAGGAATCGGCGTCGCCGGTGACAAGCTTGCCCATGCCGGGGATCAGCTTGAACGAATAGGCGTCGTAGATCGCATCGAGCACCGGCACGTCGACGCGCGAGAATTCCAGCACGAAGCACTTGCCGCCGGGCTTCAGCACCCGGCGCATCTCGGACAGCGCCTTGTCCATGCGCGGCACGTTGCGGATGCCGAAGGCGACGGTGGCGGCATCGAAGCTCCGGTCGGGAAAGGGCAGCGATTCGGCATTCGCCTCGACGAACTCCACCCGGTCGGCCAGACCGAGCGCGCTCGCGCGCTCGCGGCCCACCGCCAGCATGCCGCCATTGATGTCGGCGACGGTGGCGCGGGTCGCCGGCCCGCCCGCCTCGACGGTGCGGAAGGAGACGTCGCCGGTGCCGCCCGCCACGTCCAGCAGGTGGAACGGCCGGTCATTGCGCGGCGGACGCAGGCGCGAAACCAGCAGGTCCTTCCACGCCCGGTGCAGGCCGAGCGACATCAGGTCGTTCATCAGGTCGTAGCGACGCGCGACCGAGTGGAACACCTCGTCGACCATGCGCTGCTTGTCGTCCAGCGGCACGGTCCGAAAGCCGAAATGGGTGTCGCTGCGGCCGCCATCGGCCAAAGTGTCCTGAGCCATCTGCTCGCGGCTCCCGCGTTCGATCCGAAATCGGGCGGGACCATAGCGGAGAGGCCGCGCGCATCCAAGCGGCGGACGGGCACGTGGTTACGCGACGCCGCAGGAAAGCGCCGGGCGGGTCAGATCACCCGCACCAGCGCGCCGACCTTCACCCGGTCGTAGAGGTCGATGACATCCGGGTTGCGCATGCGGATGCAGCCGGAGGAGACCGCCTGGCCGATGGTCTCCGGCTCGTTGGAGCCGTGGATGCGGTAGAGCGTGTTGCCGAGATAGAGGGCACGGGCGCCGAGCGGGTTGTCCTCGCCGCCGGCCATGACGCGCGGCAGGTCGGGCCGGCGCTGGATCATCTCGGTGGGCGGGCGCCATTCCGGCCATTCCGCCTTGCGGGCGATGCGCTCGCTGCCGGACCACTGGAAGCCTTCCTTGCCGACGCCGATTCCGTAGCGCACGGCGGTGCCGTTGCCCTGGATCAGATAGAGATAGCGCGCCCCGGTATCGACGATGATGGTGCCGGCCGGGTCGGAGCTGGTGTAGCGCACCAGCTTGCGGTCGAACTTGCGGTCGATGCCCTTGGCGCCGGTGGCGCGGCGGTAGACCGGCATGGGCGCGGCATCGTCGTCGTAATAGTCGGGCTCGGCCTCGGTATAGGTCGTGGGCAGGGCGGCGGTGCGCGTACCGCCGGTGGAGCGGGTCGCCGGGCGCGCGGGAGCGGCCGCCGGCGCGGCGCCGCCCGCCGAGCCGGCATAGCCATAGACGCCGCCTCCGCCGACATCCGCGCCGGGACGCGGGGGCTGGTAGACATTGCCGCTGGGATAGACGACGCCGGAGCCCGGCCGCCAGGCCGAGGCGCCGGACGCGGCGGCGCGCGAATAGAGCTGATAGGAGGACTGGTAGCCGTAGACGCCGCCCCCGCTCTGCGCCGCAACCGGCCCGGCACCGCCGGCCACCGCCGCGAAGGCGATCATGGCCGCGCCAACCGTCCGAAGCGCGGCGCGAAATCCGGCGGTCAGGTCCGGACGGGACGAGGCGGAAGGCGAATCACCGCGCATGTCGCTGAGGCTCCCAGGGAATTAACCGCAGGATGGTACCTTATGGTTAATAGACCCTTAGGAGCGCAGGGGAATCCGGCCTGCGGGCCGGCCCGCAGGCCGGCGCCGCGTCTCAGTTCGCCGTCACGGGCAGCGAATATAGACCATGGTGCCGTAGCGGCCGGCCACTTCGGGATCGAGCCATTTGAGCACCATCACCTGGCCGTCGAAGCGCACGACCTCGCGGTCGGACTGCGCGCCCGGCGGCTCGTCCGGCAGGCCGATATAGATCGGGCCGGTGCCGACCTGCTTGGAGACCACTTCGGAAGGCTGCGAATCGTCGGCCAGATACATCATGAAGCCGCCCGAGGGGCCCGCATTGATCACATAGGGCTGGCGGCAGCCCTGCCGCGCCTGCGCTTCCGTGCGCGCCGCATCCTCCGGCCGATGGTAGGCGGCCAGCCCCCACTTGCCGACCACCTGCTGGGGTGTGATCGGTGAGGTGAATCGCGGCATGGAGGTTTCCACACGCTGCGGGGTCTGCGTGCCGGCGCAGCCGGCAAGGACGGCCGCGAAAGCCGCGAAGAGGGCCAGACGGACGACGCGGTAGGATGCGATCATTGAGCACTCCGGAACGGATGGCTGCCGGAAGACCGTCGCAACGCGCGAAGGCGACAGACTCCCGGAATCTGACTCCAGCATAATGATTGAGCTTTACGCCAGAAGGCCAGCCGAACATAGTCCGGCCGCGCCCCGACGTCGAACCTTCCGCAAGCTGTGGCGGAAAATTGGGCCGAGCGTCGGGCCGGAGTGTCCGACGTGAACGATTTCCTTATCCGACCGGCGACCGACGCCGATGGCGACGCCATCGCCGGGCTGATCGCCGCCGCCTTTGCCGAATATGAGGGCTGCGTGTTCGACCGCGCGGCCGAGTTTCCCGAACTCGACGCCATCGCCAGCCACTTCGCCGCGCGCGGCGGGACGATCTGGGTCGCCGAGGACGGCGGGACGGTGATCGGCTCGCTCGGCCTCTTCCCGATGCGGGATGACGCCGCGCCCAAAGGGACGATGGAAGTCTCCAAGGTCTATGTGGCCCGCGCCGCGCGCCGGCGCGGCGTCGCCCGCGCGCTGATGGCGACGGCGCTGGCGGAGGCGACGGCCCGCGACGCCCCGGAAGTGCGCCTGTGGACGGACTCCCGCTTCGTCGACGCCCACCGCTTCTATGAGGTGAGCGGCTTCGCGCGCGTTGGCGCCGCGCGCGAGTGCCACGACCTGTCCGCCACCTGGGAATACGACTACCGGTGCGTGCTGGTCGGCGCCGTCCCCCTCCAGCCCGCGATGGAAAGCTGAACCATGGCCCGGTTTCAGTCCGGCCCCGCCCTCATGGCGGTGGCGGGCATCGGTTTGCTGTCGGTGATGGACGGCCTGATCAAATACGTCGCCGGCGCGCATGGCATCGGGCAGATCGCGCTGCTGCGCTACCTCTTCGGCGCGCTGGCGGCGTTCGCCGTCTTCCGCGCGATGCGCACCGCCCTTCCGACCATGGCGATCGTCCGCCCGCATGCCTGGCGCTCGGTCGTGGTGGCGATGACCGCGCTGTTCTTCTTCTATTCGCTGGCGGTGCTGCCGCTCGCCGTGGCGCTGGCGCTGTCCTTCACCTCGCCGATCTTCATCGCCCTTTTCGCCGCTGCCCTGCTGGGAGAGCGGCCGGGGCGGGCCATCTTCATCGCGCTGACGCTCGGCTTCGTCGGCGTGCTGGTGGTGCTGTGGAGCGAGTTGGAGCCCTCCGCCGCCACCGGCGAGGGCGCCAACGCGCTCGGCCTCGCCGCCGCCATCGCCTCCGCCATCACCTATGCGCTCGCCATGGTGACGCTGAAGAGCCGCGCCGCGCGCGACCCGCTGCCGACCATCGTGCTGTTGCAGAACGTGTTCGCCGGCCTGCTGCTGGCACCCCTCGGCATCGCGCAGTGGACAGCGCCGTCCGCCGCCGAGCTGGTCGTGTTCCTGGCCATCGGCCTGCTCGGCACGGCCGGGCACCTGTGCATGGCCTGGGCCTATGGACGCGCCGACGCCAGCCGGCTCGGCGTACTCGAATACACCGCCTTCGTCTGGGCGGTGGGCATCGGGCTGGCGGCATTCGGCGAGATTCCCTCGCCCGGCACGCTGCTCGGGGCCGCCTTCATCGTCGGCGGCGCGCTCATCGCCTCGCGCCGCGCCCCCGCCGTGCCCGAGCCGGATGTCGAAATCGGCCCGTGAGGGCGGGGCGGGCGCAAGACGGGACTGGACCGCCGGCCGGGAGGCGATAGGCTGACGGCAACGCCGCCACCCCCGTCGGCGGAGTGAACCGGAGAGCCTTCATGCGTCCTTCGAGCCTGGGCTGTCCGCGCCGGCTGCGCGCCACGCTGGCGGGCGCGGCGGCACTCCTTCTCGGTGCGCTCCTGCCCGCCGGCGCGGAGCCGATCCGCATCGGCGAACTCAACAGCTACAAGGCGCAACCCGCCTTTCTCGATCCATACCGGAAGGGCATGCAGCTCGCGCTCGACCAGGTGAACGCGAGCGGCGGCGTACTCGGCCGGCCGCTCGAACTGGTCTCCCGCGACGATGGCGGCAATCCGGGCGACGCCGTGCGCGTCGCCGAGGAACTGGTGACGCGCGAGAAGGTGGACCTGCTCACCGGCACCTTCCTGTCGCATGTCGGGCTCGCGGTGGCGGACTATGCCAAGCGGCGCAAGGTGTTCTTCCTCGCCGCCGAGCCGCTGACCGACAAGCTGACCTGGGCCGACGGCAACCGCTACACCTTCCGCCTGCGCCCTTCCACCTACATGCAGGTGGCGATGCTGCTGCCGGCCGCGACGGCGGCCAAGCGCAAGCGCTGGGCGCTGGTCTATCCCAATTACGAATATGGCCAGTCCGCCGCCGAGACCTTCAAGAAGCTGATCCGGGCCGCCCAGCCCGATGTCGAGTTCGTCGCCGAGCAGGCGACCCCGCTCGGCAAGATCGACGCCGGCCCGGTGGCGCAGGCCATCGCCGACGCCAAACCCGATGGCGTGTTCAACGTGCTGTTCGGGCCCGACCTCGCCAAATTCGTGCGCGAGGCCAATACGCGCGGCGCGCTGGACGGCGCCTTCGTCGTCAGCCTTCTGTCCGGCGAGCCGGAATATCTCGACCCGCTGAAGGACGAGACGCCGGCCGGCTGGGTGGTGACGGGCTATCCCTGGTACGCCATCGAAACGCCCGAGCACAAAGCCTTCCTCGACGCCTACCGCGCCGCCTATGGCGACCATCCCCGGCTCGGCTCCATCGTCGGCTACACCACCATCAAGTCGATCGCCGCCGGCATCGCGCGGGCGGGCAGCACCGACACCGAGAAGCTGGTCGCCGCCTTTTCGGGGCTCGCCGTGGATGGCCCGTTCGGCCCCTTCACCTTCCGCGCCAGCGACCATCAGGCGACGCTCGGCGCCTATGTCGGCACGCTGGCGGTAAAGGACGGGCGCGGCGTGATGCTCGATCCGGTCTATGTCGACGGCGCGAGCGTGCTGCCCTCCGATGCCGAGGTGGCGAAGCTGCGACCGGCGGCCGACTGACCGCACGGCCGCGAAGGGCGGGAAGACCGGATGTCGCTCGATTCGCTCCTGTTCCAGGGGGTCAACGGCCTCGCCTCGGCATCGGGCCTGTTCCTCGTCGCCGCCGGCCTGTCGATCATCTTCGGCGTGACCCGCATCGTGAACATGGCGCACGGCTCCTTCTACATGCTGGGGTTGTACCTCGCCGTCACGCTGGCGCCGGCGCTGTCGGGGACAATCGGCGGCGCGGCCGGCTTCTGGGGCGGCATCCTCGCCGCCACGCTGGCGGTGGCGCTGCTCGGCGCGCTGGTCGAGGTCGTGCTGCTGCGCCGGCTCTATGCCGCGCCCGAGCTCTACCAGTTGCTCGCCACCTTCGCCCTGCTGCTGGTGATCAACGACGCAGTGCTGTTCCTGTGGGGACCGGAGGACATTCTCGGGCCGCGCGCGCCGGGGCTCTCCGGCTCCGTCGAATTCCTCGGCCGCCGGCTGCCGGAATACGACATCTTCCTCGCCCTCATCGGTCCGATCGTCCTCATCGTCCTCCACCTGATCCTCAAGCGCACCCGCTTCGGCCGGCTGATCCGCGCCGCCACGCAGGACCGCGAGATGGTCGCCGCGCTCGGCATCAACGAGGCGTTGCTGTTCACCGCGGTCTTCGCGCTCGGGGCCGGCGTCGCCGGGCTCGGCGGGGCGCTGCAGATGGCGCGCGAGCCGGCGAACCTTTCCATCGACCTGTCGGTGCTGGGCGATGCCTTCGTGGTGGTGGTGGTCGGCGGCATGGGCTCGATCAGCGGCGCCTATCTCGCCGCCGTGCTGGTGGCCGAGGTCAAGGCGCTGTGCACCGCGCTCGGCGTCGTCGAGATCGCCGGTCATGCCTTCAACATGTCGCGCCTGACGCTGGTGGCCGAATTCCTGGTCATGGCCTTGGTGCTGATCGTGCGCCCGCACGGCCTGTTCGGTCGGCCGCAGCCGCCCTCGACCGTGCGCGGCGCGGCCGAGCCGCCGCTGGCCCCGCTCGGCGGGCGCGGGCGGATTCTCGCCCTTGTCGCCGTGGCCCTGTTCGCGGCCGTGCCACTGATCGGCCAGTTCTTCGCCTACGCCCCGGTGCTGGCGCTCGACATGGTGATCGCAGCGCTGTTCGCCGCCTCGCTGCACTTCATCATGGGGCCGGGCGGCATGGCCTCCTTCGGCCACGCCGCCTATTTCGGCCTTGGCGCCTATGGCACCGCCTTCGCCGCCACCCAGCTCGGCGCCTCCACCCCGCTCGCCTTCGCCGTGGGGGTGGGCACGGCGGGCGCGGGCGCGGCCCTGTTCGGCTGGTTCTGCGTGCGGCTGGAAGGCGTCTATTTCGCCATGCTGACGCTGGCCTTCGCCCAGATCGTCTGGTCCATCGTCTATCAGTGGGAGGACGTCACCGGCGGCTCGAACGGCCTGTTCGGCGTCTGGCCGCAGGCGCCGTTCGACGAGCCGGCCGGGCTCTACCTCGCCGCGCTGTCAGTGACGCTCATCGGCCTTTTCCTGATACGGCGCTTCGTCTTCGCGCCCTTCGGCCATGCGCTGCGCGCGGCGCGCGATTCGCGCCTGCGGGCGGAAGCCTCCGGCATCCCGGTGGCGCGGGTGCGCTGGCTCGCCTTCGTGATGGCCGGCACGCTGTGCGGGGCCGCCGGCGCGCTGTTCGCCTTCGCCAAGGGCTCGATCTCGCCCGAGGCGATCTCGGTGGGCCGCTCCATCGACGGACTGGTGATGGTGCTGCTCGGCGGCGTGCAGAGCCTGATGGGACCGATCGTCGGCGCCGGCGGCTTCACCCTGCTGCAGGACATGGTGATGCGCGAGACAGACTACTGGCGCGCCTTGCTCGGCGCCGTCATCCTCGCCGTGGTGCTGCTGTTTCCCGCCGGCATTGCGGGGGGCCTGCGCCGCGCGCGGAGCCTGTCGGGGAACCCGCGATGAGCGCCGCCCCGCGCCGAACCGTGCTGGAGGTGCGCGGCCTGACCCGCAGCTATGGCGGCGTGTGCGCGCTCGACGGCGTCAGCTTCGACATCGCGGCGGGCGAGTTGCTCGCGCTTATCGGGCCGAACGGGGCCGGCAAGTCGACCTGCTTCAACATCGTCAATGGCCAGTTGCGTCCGGATGCCGGCACGGTGCGCCTTTCCGGGCGCGACATCACCGGCCTGCCGCCCCGCCGCATCGCCGCGCTCGGGGTCGGGCGCACCTTCCAGGTGGCCGCCGTGTTCGGCTCGATGACGGCGCTGGAGAACGTGCAGACGGCACTCGCCGCCGCGCGGGGCGGCGTGTTCGATCTCTGGCGCCCGGCGCGCTCTCTGGGGCGGGACGAGGCCCTCGACCTGCTGGCGCAGACCGGCATGGCGGCTCAGGCCGACCGCCCGGCCAGCGCCCTCGCCTATGGCGACGTGAAGCGGCTGGAACTCGCCATGGCGCTCGCCGGTGCGCCCCGCCTGCTGCTGATGGACGAGCCCACCGCCGGCATGGCCGGCACGGAGCGGCGCGAGATGATTGCGCTGGTGCGCGCCCTCACCCGTTCGCACGGGCTTGCCGTGCTGTTCACCGAGCATTCCATGGATGTCGTGTTCGGCCACGCCGACCGGGTGATCGTGCTGGCGCGCGGGCGCCTCATCGCCGATGGCAGCGTCGACGATGTGCGCCGCGACCCGCTGGTGCGCGAGGTCTATCTCGGCGGCAGCGCTCCCGCGGGAGCACGGCCATGACCGCATCCGTCCCCCTGCTCGACGTCGACGGCCTCGACGCCTGGTATGGCGAGGCGCGCATCCTGTTCGGCCTGTCCCTCACCGTGGGACGCGGCGAAGCCGTCGCCCTGGTCGGGCGCAACGGCGCCGGCAAGTCGACCACGATGAAGGCACTGATGGGACTGGCTCGGCGGCGGGCGCGCCGCATGGTCTTCGACGGTCACGACCTGTCCGGCCTTCCCACCCACGCGATCGCGCGGCTCGGCATCGGCTACGTACCGGAGGACCGCCGGATCTTCACCGACCTCACCGTGACCGAGAATCTCGACCTCGGGCGCCGCGCGCCGCCCCACACCGCCTCGCCGTGGACCGACGACGCCATCTTCGAACTCTTCCCCCATCTCGCCGATCTGCGCGCGCGGCCCGGCGGACGGATGTCCGGCGGCGAGCAGCAGATGCTGGCGGTCGCCAGGGCCCTCGTCGGCAACCCTGCGTTGCTGATGCTCGATGAGCCATCGGAAGGAGTTGCGCCTATTGTTGTAGAACAAATGATCCACGCACTGACCCGGCTCAAGGCAAGGGGAATGTCCTTCCTGATCTCCGAGCAGAATTCTTTTCTCTGCCGGGCGATCTGTAATCGCGCCTATGTCATCGAGCAGGGAGAAATGCGCTGGCAAGGCGAGATGGATGCGCTGGCAGGGCGCGAAGAATCGACAGGACTATTGGGTCTGGTTGATTAGATTTACCAATATTCCGAGTCTTGCGTTTGCGAGCCGGCTCAATTGTGCTCTGATGCAACGGTAACGGTTGTCTTCGGGGGGAAGAGGGCCAATGGATCCGGACAGCCCTGACGAGGTTGCGGACGTCAAGGCTTCGGCAATCGACGCCTACCGGCTCAGCGAGCAGGTGGGTTTTCTCATGCGCGTCGCCAACCAGCGCCACACCGCGCTGTTCGCCGCGCGCATGATCGAGGGGCTGACGCCGCCTCAGTTCGCCACCCTCGCCAAGCTGCGGGAGGTCGGCCCCTGTTCGCAGAATCGTCTCGGCCGGCTGGTCTATCTCGATGCCGCCACCATCAAGGGCGTGGTGGACCGCCTGCGCGCCCGCGGCTTCGTGCTGACGGCGGACGACCCGCTCGACCGCCGGCGCCGCGCCGTCGGCCTGTCCGAGCGCGGCCGGTCGGTCGCCGACGCAGCCACACTGGTCGCGCAAGCGATCACCGAGGCGACGCTCGCACCGCTGACCGAGGAAGAGCGCATCCAGGTGGTCCACCTGCTCCGCAAGCTCGGCTGACCGTTCTTCAGTCTCCACGCGGCGCGAAGGGGGCCAGCATTCCCGTATAGGCCTTGGGGCGCGGGGGCGCATAGGCGCCCGCCTTGGACGTGGCGAGGCCGACCCGCACCAGCCCCTCGGCCAGCGCCACCGCGCTCGCCACCCCGTCAATGACCGGAACGCCGTGCTCCTCGCCCAGCGCGCGGGCAAGGTCCGCCATGCCGGCGCAGCCGAGCACCACCGCCTCCGCCCGGTCCTCGCGCACCGCGCGGCCGATCTCGGCGGAGATGCGGGCGCGGGCATCGGAGGCGGGGTCCTCCAGCTCCAGCACCGCCACCTCGGAGGCACGCACGGCGGCGCAGCGCCGGTCGAGCCCGGAACGCATCAGATTCGCCTCGATGACCGGGATCGAGCGCGACAGCGTCGTCACCACGGAGAAACGGTGCGCGATCAGGCTGGCCATGTGAAAGCCGGCCTCGCCGATGCCCACCACCGGCGCCAGCGCCAGCGTGCGGGCGGCATCGAGCCCGGTATCGTCGAAGCAGGCGATGATATGGGCGTCGACGCCGACCGCCTCCGCCTCGCCGATGGCCGCCAGCAGCCCGGGCAGCGCCAGCGCATCGTCATAATGGCCCTCGATCGAGGCTGGCCCCATCGCCGAGGTCGCCGCCACGATCTCGGTTCCCGGCGCGGCCACCGCGCGCGCGGCCAGCGCGATCTTGTCGGTCATCGAACGGGTGGTGTTGGGATTGACGAGATGGATGCGCACGGTCGGCCCGCCGGGTGAGGTTGGATATTTCCGGCTTCTAGCACGGGCATTGGCTGGGGCGGGAGGATTCGAACCTCCGCATGGGGGAATCAAAATCCCCTGCCTTACCGCTTGGCGACGCCCCAACGCACCGGCACCCGTGGCGGGCGCCGGCCGTGGGCGCGGAGATAGCCACAGCTTGCGGTGGCTTTCAACCTCGCTCACCGCGCGCGAGGGTGCTGACAAGGCGTTGGCACGGCGAAGATGCGCGGTGGCCGATCACGCGCAAAGGCAGGCGGTTGCGGCCGTGGCGGGCCTGCGCGCCAAATTCATCCACCGGCATGCGACGCCCGCCCCTTGCGGGCCTGCGCATCAGCATGCTACAGGCTCGCGCCGCGTCGGAGTGTAGCGCAGCCTGGTAGCGCACCTCGTTCGGGACGAGGGGGTCGCAGGTTCAAATCCTGCCACTCCGACCAATTAATTTCCCGAGATTTTCCAACCGCCTGACGAACCGGCCGGCCCGCCTGCGGGCGCCGGGGCCGGCGCGTGCGTCTGGACAAGTCCGGCGGTGCTCCCATATCCGCGTCATGACATTCCCGCCGGCGCCACGCGCGTGAAAACACCCCCCTCGAGCTTTCATCCCCTGCCGGTTCCAGACGGCCCGGACGGGCGTGCGCGGCGGGTCGGCGTCGAGATCGAATTCACCGGCCTGTCCGAGCGCGCGGCCGCCCTGTGCCTTTCCCAGGTGCTCGGCGGCACGGTGGAGGAGGAGGACGCACACGCCTTCCTCCTGCGCGGATCGCGCCTCGGCGATCTTGGCGTCGAGCTCGACATCCGGCATGTCCATCCTCACCGACCTGACCATCCCCTACCGTGGCTGCGCCCCCATGCCCGCTGGCTCGGCGTGGCCCTGCGCCCCTTCGTGCCGCGCGAATTGGTGACGGGGCCGCTCGACCCGCGGGCGCTGCCGGAGCTCGACGCCGTGATCGCGCCGCTGCGCCAGGCCGGCGCCGGGGGACGCGGCGCCTCCGCGCTCGGCTCGCTCGGGCTTCACTTCAACATCGTGCCGGCGACGCTTGAGGCGGCGACGGTGCTTGCCGTGCTGCGCGCCTTCCTGCTGCTGGAGGCGCGGCTGCGGACGCAATGCCTGACGAGCCCGGCCGCGCGCTGGCACGCGCCGCCGCCCTACCCGGCCGTCTATACCGCGCGGGTGCTGTCGCCGGACTACCGGCCCGATCTTCGCGAACTTTGCGACGACTACGTGCGGTCGAACCCGACGCGTCACCGCGCGCTCGACCTGCTGCCGTTGTTCCTGCACCTGTTCCCCGAACGCGTCGTCCCGCGCATAAGCGGCAAGGCCAAGCCGCGCGCGGTTCTGCATTACCGTCTGCCGGTCGCCCATGTCGGCGCACCCGGCTGGTCGCTGGCACCCGACTGGAATCGCTGGGTGGAGGTGGAGCAGCTCGCCGCCGACCCGGAACGGCTGGCGGCGGCGTTGTGCGACGGATCGGCGTAATGGGATGGCGCGAAGCCGGCGACGTCCCGCACCCGGGACGCGTCGCCAGCTATGCGCCGGTGCCGCCGGCGGTCAGGCCGGGGAGAAGGTGCCGTCGGGCCGCAGCCGCTCCAGAACACCCGTCGCGACCGCGAAATAGGCGCCCTGAAGCGAAAGGCGCCCATCCTCGATCCGCTCGCGCACCCAGGGGAAGGTCTCGAGATTGCGCAGCGAGAGCTTGACACACTGATATTCGACGATGCGGCGCTGCTCGCCCGGATCGTCGCTGAGGTTCAGCGCGATGTCGCGCGCCGGGCGGGCGATGCGGATCCAGTCGGACAGGAAGTCCTGCGCCTGCTCCGGTGCACCGTCGATGAGCGCGCCGGCGCCGCCGCACAGAGCATGGCCGAGCACCACGATCTCGCTTACCTCCAGCACCCGGACGGCGAATTCGATCGCCGCGCTGGTGCCGTGATGGGCGTGGTCCGGCGTCGAATAGGGCGGCACCAGATTGGCGACGTTGCGCACGACGAAGAGCTCGCCCGGTCCGGCATCGAAGATCATGCTGGGGTCGACGCGGCTGTCGGAGCAGGCGATGACCAGCGTCTTCGGTCGCTGGCCAATCGCGGCGAGCTGTTCGAAGAGCGCCTTGCGTTCCGGCCAGGCCGTGGCGCGAAACCGGCGATAGCCATCCAGTAGTTTGTCCATCCGTCACCCTTGCGATAGGCAGGCCGCTGATGAGTCAATAGCGGCGGCCAGCCCGACGCGCAAACGGGTCGTGCCCGATCCGGCCGCAAACGCCGGACCGGATGCAGGCGGGGGACCAGACGATGGCAGAGGACATTCCCTTCAACCGGCGCTTCGACGCCGTGCCCGGCGTGGTCGAGACGGTGGCGCCCGGCGTGCGGCGCGTGCTGGCGCCCAATCCCGGCCCGTTCACCTTCACCGGCACCTGCACCTACATCGTCGGCGCGGGCGAGGTCGCCATCGTCGACCCCGGCCCGGACAATGCGGATCATCTCGCCGCGCTGCTGGCGGCGGTCGCGGGCGAGCGCGTCACCCACATCTTCCTCACCCATACCCATCGCGACCACAGCGGGGCGCTGGCGGCGCTGCAGGCGGCCACCGGCGCCCCGACCTATGCCGAGGGCCCCCACCGCGCCGCGCGGCCCCTGCACGCGCAGGAGGCCAACACGCTCGAAGGCTCCGGCGACCGCTCCTTCCTGCCCGACGTGGCGCTCGCCGACGGCGCCCGCGTGGACGGCGCGGGCTGGGCGCTCGCCGCGCTGGCGACGCCCGGCCACACCGCGAACCACATGGCTTTCATCCTCGAAGCCGAGCCGGTGCAATCCGAGGGCGTCATCTTCGTCGGCGACCATGTGATGGGCTGGTCGACCACCGTCGTCGCGCCGCCGGACGGTTCGATGAGCGCCTATATGGAGTCGCTGCGCCGGCTCCTCGCCCGCCCGGAGACGCTCTACCTGCCCGGCCATGGCGGGGCGGTGCCGCAGGGGCCCGCCTTCGTCGAGCGGTTCCTGCGCCACCGGCAGTCGCGCGAGAGGGCGATCCTGCGGGCGCTGGAGCGCGGGCCGATGGCGATACCGGACATCGTGCGGGCGATCTATTTCGGCCTCGACCCGCGCCTCGCCAACGCGGCGGGGCTCTCCACCCTCGCCCATATGGAGGATCTGGTAGAGCGCGGCGACGTGCTCACCGAGGGCCCAGCGATCCTCAGCGGCATCTACCGGCTGCCCTGAGCAGCCGGTAGATGCCGGCGGTCACTGGCGGCGCGGGCGGCCCTGCTGGTCGGCGATCTCGGAAAGCAGCTGGTCGACGCGGCGCGCATTGGAGCCGAAATCGCGGTCGCCATTGCGCGCCACCGAGCGGATATCGACCCGCGCCCCGCCGGCGGTGCGGCGCACCCGCACCACGAGGTCGTCACGCAGCCCGAAGGGCAGGCTGCGGGCCACCGCCTCGATCCGCCCGTCGCGCTCGCCGCGCGGAGGCACGGCATCGACGACGAGCCATTTGTGCCGCGTCACCAGCGACAGCATCGCCCGGTAGATCTCCTCGGGCGGCGCGTCGAAGCTGAGCGGCTTGATGCCGGGATAGATGTCGAGCTGGCGTTCGGCCAGCACCTCGCCGGGATAGGCGAGGCCGTTGGAGGCGCGCGAGCGCACCGCGCCGAGGGTGACGAATTCCGGCGGGTCCTGGGTGTCGGTGGTCACGTCCGGCAAGGCGCGCTTGCCGATGCCGAGCGCGGCGATGGTCGCCGTCGGCATGATCAGCACCAGCGCCAGCGCGGCGGCGCCGAGCACGCGACCAAGGCCCTTAAGCCCCTCGTTCCAGATGACGACGAAGCCGGCGAAGGCCAACAGCAGCGCCACCACCGACACGCCGACGCCGGCCAGCACCGTGTAGGCGGCGGTGCGGAAATCCAGCGTCTCGGTGGCGTAGAGCATCGCCCCGATGAAGGTGACGGGAAAAGCGAAGACGGCCGTGCGCAGGCTCCACACGGCGAGCCGGGACATGCGTTCGTCGATGTAGAGCCGCCGGCGGATCATCGCCATGCGTCGCTCCTCCTGCCCGTCATCGTGCCGCTCCGTCGGCCTGCCCGACGATGATGTCGGCCAGCTGTTCGACCGTGTCAACGACAAGGTCGGCCTCGTGCGCGAAGGCGTCGACCGGCCCGGGGCCGCAGCGCACCAGTATCGCCCGGGCGCCGGCGGCGCGGGCGGTGTCGAGGTCGTGGCGGGTGTCGCCGACAAGGGCGATGTCACCGGGCGGCAGGCCGGTCAGGCGGCTGAACGCCTCCACCATGCCCGGCGCCGGCTTGGAACCGTAGCCGGAATCATGGCCGTAGACCGCGCTGAGATAGGCCTCGAGGCCGAGCCGCCCGACCTGCAGCCGCGCGCCGCGCTCGGCATCATTGGTGGCGATGCCGAGCGGCAGGCCGAGCGCGTGCAGCCGGGCCAGCGACTCGGCCGGCCGGCCGAGCGGCGTCAGATGGCGCTCGCCTTCCTCGCGGAACAGCCGATCCACCTCGTGATAGAACTCCGTGCCCGCCACCCGGCCGAGAATATCGGCCCAGAGCGGGCCATACTGGCGCGAGGAACCGGCGATGAGCGGCGAGGTCTGGAGAAAGCGCTGTTCGCCCGGCAGGTAGTGGCTTGCCTGCCACAGCCGCTCCAGCGCACCCTCATCCGCACCCGCCAGCCGGCGCATGACCGAACCGGCGGCCGGACCCCAGGTACGGTCGAAATCGACAAGAGTGCCGTCCTTGTCGAACAGAATGGCGCGTGGGGCGTTCACTAGAGGGTGCAGCCGTTTTGCAGTCGATCGAGGGGGCCTGATAGCATGGAATTCGAACGTCTCCCATTGCGGCTTGGAGCCGCCGCCGGCGGGCTCGCCCTGATCCTCGCAGGCGCGGCGTCGCCGTCCCGGGCGACGGAGTTACAGCAGTCCATCGACCAGACCGGCACCGCCATCAACCGCCAGCTCGGCGACTGGCTCGGCGTGGCGCCGCAACAGCCCGCCGCGCGCAGCAAGCGGCCTCCGGCCGCCACATCGGCCCGGCCGGCGGAGGCGGTGAGCACCCGCATTCCGCTTCCGCCGCGTCGTCCCCTTGAGGCGAGCAGGCAGGCGGTGGATGTCGCCAAGACCGATGTCGCCAAGACCGATGTCGCCAAGACCGATGCCACCAAGACCGACGCCGCCAAGGTGGAGACTCCCAAGGCAGTTGCTCCCGCTGCGGCGCCCGAAGTGTCGGCGGCCGAGGCGCTGCCTCCCCCGCCTGCGACCGCTCCTGTGGCCGAAATGAAGCCCGTCGCCACGCCGCCCGTGGCGGCGCTTGCCGTGCCGCCACCGGAGACCGCCGAGGTTCCGCTGCCGCCGCCCGCGCCGGAACGTCTGGCGGCGCTTCCGCCGGCGGAGCCCGCTGCCGAGGCGACCCCGCGCGCCGACGCGCCGGTGCCGATACCGACCGTCTGTCCCGAACTCTCCAATGACGATATCGGCGTCTTTACCGCCGTCACGGTGACGGCGACGAACGCCGCCTGCACCGTGGACCGGGGCGTCAGCCTTTCCGCCGTGCGGATGAAGGATGGCCGGCTCGTCACGCTGGAGCCGGCCGCCGTGCTTCGCTGCGAGATGGCGGCCGCCGTGGCGCATTGGGTGCGCGACGACGTGGACCCGGCGGTCGCCACGCTCGGCGCGCCGCTGGACAAGGTGCTGGTGGCCGCCGCGCAGCAGTGCCGGTCCCGCAACCGGGTCGCCGGAGCCAAAATCAGCGAGCACGGGCGCGGCAACGCGCTCGACACGCGCGGCTATGTGCTGAAGGACGGTGCCCGCTTCGTCATCGGCACGCCGCGCGCCGGCAGCGCCGAGAAGCCGATGCCGGTCGCCTTCCAGGAAGCGCTGAAGGCGAGCGCCTGCACGGACTTCACCACCATTCTCGGCCCCGGCTCGGACGGCTTCCACGAGGAGCACCTGCATGTCGACCGCGCCGAGCGGCGCTCGGGTGCGGTGCTGTGCCGCTGGGCGACCGGCCCGGCCGTGGCGCGGGTGCCCACGCCCATGGCGAAACCGCCGCAGGCGCCGGGCGATGCCGAGGCGTACGAGACGCCGGAAGACGCGCCGGAAGACGCATCCGCCCCCGATACCGCCGCGTCAGGCACCGATTCCGGTCAATAGCCGCGCCCTCCGACCAAGGGTGCGCTTCCGGCGCGGCGTCCGGCGATCTAGGGTGAGCGCAGGTTACACCCTGCCGGCGGAGTTACGGCCATGCTCACCAATCTTCAGGCTCGTGACGTCGAGACCCTGATCCACCCCTATACGAACCTCGTCGCGGTGCGGGAGGCGGGGCCGCTCATCCTCGAGCGCGGCAAGGGCGTGTGGGTCAGCGATGTCGACGGCAAGCCCTATCTGGAGGGCATGGCCGGCCTGTGGTGCACGGCGCTCGGCTACGGCAACGAGGAACTGGTCGAGGCGGCGGCGGCGCAGATGCGCAAGCTGCCCTTCACCCACATCTTCGGCGGCAAGAGCCACGATCCCGCGATCGAGCTGGCGGAAAAGCTGAAGGAGATGGCTCCGGTGCCGATCTCCAAGGTGTTCTTCACCAATTCCGGCTCCGAGGCCAACGACACCCAGATGAAGCTCGTCTGGTACATGAACAACGCGCTCGGGCGGCCGAAGAAGAAGAAGATCATCTCGCGCATGCGGGCCTATCACGGCGTCACCATCGCCTCGGCCTCGCTGACCGGCCTCGCCGGCAACCATAACGACTTCGACCTGCCGATCGCCGGCGTGCGGCACACCACCTGCCCGCATCATTACCGCCTCGCGGAAGCCGGCGAGAGCGAGGAGGATTTCGCCACCCGCCTCGCCGCCGATCTGGAGGCGCTGATCCTCGCCGAGGGGCCGGAGACGGTCGCCGCCTTCATCGCCGAGCCGGTGATGGGCGCCGGCGGCGTCATCGTGCCGCCGAAGACCTACTACCCGAAGATCCAGGCCGTGCTGGCAAAGTACGACGTGTTCTTCATCGGCGACGAGGTGATCACCGGCTTCGGCCGGCTCGGCACCGCCTTCGGCTCGGAAGCCATGGAGATGAAGCCGGATTCCATCTCCATCGCCAAGGCACTGTCCTCCGCCTACCAGCCGATCGGCGCGGTGCTGATCCCGGAGATCATGTATGAGGCGATGCTGACGGAGAGCGCCAAGCTCGGCAGCTTCGGCCATGGCTACACCTATTCCGGCCACCCGGTCGCCGCCGCCGTCGCGGTGAAGACGCTGGAGATCTACGAGCGCGAGAGCATCTTCGAGCGGGTGCGGGCCAAGATCCCGCAGTTCGACGCCCGCCGCGCCGCGCTGGAAGACCATCCGCTGGTGGGCGAGGCGCGCGGCGCCGGCCTCGTCGCCGGCATCGAGCTGGTGGCCGACAAGAAGACCAAGCACCAGTTCGACCCCAAGCTGGGCGTAGCGGCCAAGGCCGTTGCCTTCTGCCAGCAGGAGGGGCTGATCCTGCGCAACGTGTTCGGCGATGCCGTCACCATCTGCCCGCCGCTGGTGATCTCCCCGGCCGAGATCGACGAACTGTTCGACCGCCTCACCCGCGCGCTCGACAAGACGCTCGACTGGGCGGTGCGCGAGAAGCTGCTGGCGGCGTGAGGCGCCGCCCCTTCCCGGGACGATTCCGCCCCGTCAGGATCGTCCCGCTTCGCGGCATAACCCCCGGGCGGGCCTCGACCGATTCCGGTAGAGGCCCGTCAGCGAGATCCGAGATCGTGGGGATCTATCAAACGGTAAAGCGGCGCGAGTTCGAAGTGCCTTCGGCGCGCCATCCACCAGCCCGGAACAGAACTGGGAACGCTGGCCAAAGCTGATCCGCCGCCCGTCGCCAGACCTCCGGAACCGTCCGCTTTCCGAGAAGGCGGATTTCCTTGCCGTCCGCGTCGAAGTCGGCGCTGTCGATCGCGGCGCGACCACGGGCGCCACAGATCAATCGGCGGCTTCTGCTTCCAGAAGGTCCCTTTGCCTGCGGCCACCGTCGGAACGGCGAACTGTCCTGTACCGCCCAGGCGATATTCCGTGATGGCGATGGAACAGCTTCGAAAATGCGGCCGGGGTCTCGTAGCCGACACGGGTCGCAATCCGTGCAATCGCCTCGTCGCTTGTTTCGAGCAGAAACGCAGCTTCCGACATCCGGCGCGCGATCAGGTAGCGGTACATAGGTTCGCCAACGAGCTTGGTGAACCGAGCCGAAAACGCCGAGCGGCCGAGCCCCACGTGGTGCCCGAGTTCGCCAAGGGTCCAGGGCTGATCCGGCCGTTCGTGAATCAACTGAAGCGCCGGTCCTATGTGCGGGTCCGCCATCGCCCCCAGCCACCCGCCCTCTCCGGAATCGAGAGACGCGATCCAGCTCCGCAGCACCTCGACGAAGAGCACTTCTGTCAGGCGTGAGAGTGCGACATCCTGGCCGGGACGGGCAAACGCCGACTCGCTCACCATGCGCTGGAGAATCGCATCGAGCCATCCGCCGTCTTCCGCCGGCTTCAGGAGAAGCAAGGGCGGAAGCAATTCCAGGACGCTGCCGCGCGAGGGCCGCTCCACGGTGAAATTGCCGCAGATCATCGTCGAGAGCGGTTGGGCGTCACCTCCATGACGAACGACGCCAAGACGCCCGGGCAGCCGATCGAGGTCCAGAATTGGTAACGGCTTCGCCCGGCGATCCGAATAAATCAGGTGCGGCTCGCCGCGCGTGACGACGACAAAGTCGCCCTCGGCCATATGAAGCTCTCGTCCTTGTTCGAGCACCAGGGTAGCCGAGCCGCGACTGAGATAATGGAACAGGGCGTAGGGACGCGCCGGCAATGCCAGGTTCCATGGATGCCCGAGCTCGAAGTGGAACAGCAGAGTCCCACCCAAGCGGACGCGATCGAGCACTTGGGCGAGGATGTCCATCTTTCCGATCCTAATGCGATGGACGGTTAGACACAATATTCGGACGATTGGGGCCTGACGTCCGAAAACGACCCATCCCACTTCATCTCATGTCGAGCTGGCAGATCGCGCGGCAAGCCATTTCGCATAACGGCGGATGGAAGAGGCGCGACGTTGCCGACACGCCTGCCCTCCCCGGAACCGGCGTCGCCCATCATCTCAGCAGGAGCAATCAATGCGAAATCTTCTCTTATCGGTCGCCACCCTCCTCATGGCCGGAGCAACCGTCGCCGCCCCCGCCCAGTCCGCCGAACTGCCCAAGGGGGCAGCCCACAACATCGTCCTCGTCCACGGCGCTTTCGTCGACCAGACGAGCTGGAAGCCGGTTGCCGAGATCCTCACGAAGAAGGGCTACAACGTCACGCTCGTCGAAAACCCGCTGACCTCCCTTGCCGCTGACGTCGAGGCCACCAAACAGGCGCTCGCGAAGCAGAGCGGCAAGACCGTTCTCGTCGGCCACTCCTGGGGTGGCGTGGTCATCACGGAAGCCGGTGACGATCCCAAGGTCTCGGCGCTCGTCTACGTCTCCGCATTCGCACCCGACGTCGGACAATCCCTGGCGACGCTCGCCAAGAGCGGGCCGGCGACCGAAGGCACGGCGGCGATTCATCCTGACGACAAGGGCAACCTCACCATCGACCCCAAGGTGTTTCCGTCGGCGGTTGCGGCCGACCTTCCCCCGCAGATCGCCGAATCCCTGGCAAACCATCAGCTTCCGTTGAGCCACACGGCGTTCGAGGCGCCGGTGGATACGGCCGCCTGGCGCGACAAGCCGACGTTCTACGTGATCAGCACCAAGGACAAGGTGATCGCGCCCGAGGCGCAGAAGTTCTTCGCGACCAGAATGAAGGCCCAGACGACGGAAGTCGCCGGCAGCCACGCTTCGCTTGTCGTCCATGCGAAGGAAGTCGCCGCGGTGATTGAAAAGGCCGCGCTCGCGAAATGACGCGACCGCTCCCGGTGCGTTCGCGCCGGGAGCGCGCATGCCTGCTCGGAACAATACAGCCCATCCGGAGGACGACATGACTCAACGCGACATCGCGGGCCAGGATACCGCCACGCTTGAAACGGCGCCGACCCGGTACATCGAAGGTCGCGCAATTCGCTTCGCCTATCGCCGCCTCGGCCCCGCGACCGGAACGCCGCTGGTTCTCCTGCAGCATTTCTCGGGCACCATCGACGCGTGGGATCCCGCCGTCGTCAACGCCCTAGCCGCCGATCGTCCTGTCATCGCCTTCGACAACGCCGGAGTCGGCCGCTCGACCGGTCAAACGCCCGACAATGTCGCGGCAATGGCACGAGACGCGGTCGACTTCATCGACCTGCTCGGCCTCTCCGAAGTCGACCTGCTGGGCTTTTCCCTTGGCGGCTGCATCGCCCAGCAGATCGCTGCCGAGCACGGATCGCTGGTCCGCAAGCTCATCCTCGTCGGCACCGCTCTGAAAGGCGGAGAGGAACACCTGCTGGCGGTTCTCCAGGAGGCATTCTCCCAAACCGATGCGCCGGACCTCCGCCTACCGCTGTTCTTCACGAAATCGTCCGCCAGCCAGTCGTCCGGCCTCGCGTTCCTGGAGCGGACGAAGATGCGCAAGGATGATCGTGACACCGATAACGGCAGCGCGGTGACCGATCCGCAGGCCAAGGCGCTGATCACCTGGTGCGCCACGCCCGATCCCGGGCACGCCCTTCTGCGCGCCATCCGCCAGCCCGCTCTTGTCGTCAGCGGCAGCCACGACACCATGCTGCCGGCGAACAATGCCTACGCAATGTTCAAGGCCCTCAGTAACGCTCAGCTGATCCTCTATCCCGATTCAGGGCACGGCGCCCTGTTTCAGCACCATGGAGTGTTCGTCAGCCACGTCCGGACCTTCCTGGAAGCCTAGTCGGGAGGTCGCATGAGCCCGGCACGCTCCGATGCGATCGGAGGCACTTTATCCATGCGAGTTGTTACGGAGGATAATATGGCCGTTGCCAAGGTCGAGGTGGAACGTTTCAGCCTCACCAGCTCGAAACCGTTCGACGATGTTGTGGCCGCGCTCAAGTCGGCAATCGGGCAACCTGACATCGTCGAATTCTTCAAGGCGACGAAGGCTGCAAATTCCTTCGCGGATGTGGAGCGCGTCGTGCACGGCGCCCTCGGCCGAACAGGTCTTATGCTCTTCGCAGAATTCGATCTTGGCGCCATTCTGCGCCGCGAAACGGGATCCACGACGCCTAAGATCATACGGTTGGTGGTGGGCAATCCACTCATCATGAAAGAAATGGTCAGGCATCTTCCGGATGCTGGATCTTACGCTCCAGTCACAATCCTCATTGATGAACGTCCCGATGGCGTGCATCTCTCCTATGACAAAATGGAGAGTTATCTACTCTCTTACGGTAGTTCGGACGCTTTCGACGTCGCCCGCAATCTCGACGCGAAAATTGTGAGCTTGCTACACGAATGTGTAGGCTAAACTTTCCTGCGAGTGCTCCAAGCGGATGGACGTGCAAATCCGTTCCGAAACGCGGGACCCGCAGCGCGATGCGGCGGACGATCTCGACGGCGACGCGGGTTGCGGTCGCGACGCGCAGGCTTGCGTGGTCGGCCCCGGCAAAGAACCCCTCGATGAAGGGACCGGAGACGGCGCACGGGTCGGACCGGGCGATTCAATCGCCCGGCTTGTGGCCGAGGCCGCGCAGCACGAAGACAATGACCTGCTCGATGTCGGGCCTGCCAAGACCGGCGCTCAGCGCCATCATGGTGGGGTGCATGAAGCACGTCATCGTGGCCTTCACGCACGCCGCACCGACGACGGCATTCTCGACGCTGAAATCGCCTGACGCCCGGCCCTCTTCGACGATCCGCGCGATCATCGCCTGGACGTTTTCGGCATAGCGCACGCACACGCTCCAGCTCTCCGTCATGGCATCCTCGACCATGTCATTCACGCGGCTATTGGTCATGAAGCGTTCATCGCTGAGCCGCGCGAGTTCCCGCATGAAGTTGGCCAGCCTTGTCGACGGCCGCGCCTGCGACGTCGCAATCGCGTCCAGCTCGGCCTGGATCCCGTCGAGCAGAAGCTCCGCAACCGCCTCGTTGATCGACCTCTTGCTGTCGAAGAAGCGGTACACGTTCGCCGGACTCATGCCGAGTTCGGCTGCGATGTCGGCCACTGTGGTCTTCCGGTAGCCGATCGTGGTGAAGAGCTTCTGGGCGACCGCGAGAATCTCGCGCTGGCCTTCGGAGCCGTCCTGACGTCGGCCGGCGGTCTGGATCTGGGCAGTCATTCGGGCCGGGACACTGGAGGAATGATCCATGAAGGCTACTCCGAAACGGTTTTGGAGGACATGGGCCTACCCATGCCCCTCAACAACGAGAGTCTCGACCTGGCCTGCCTTGGCGCCATCGCGCGGGCGCGCCGCCGGCACGCCGCGCGCGTCGAGCGAGTTCCGGAACCACAGCGCATAGAGCGCGGGCAGGAACAGGATGGTGAGGAAGGTCGCGATGAACAGGCCCCCCATGATGGTGACCGCCATCGGACTCCAGAACGCGCTGGAGGAGAGAGGAATCATGGCGAGAATGGCGGCCAGCGCCGTCAGTACCACCGGCCGCGCCCGCCGGACGGTGGCCTCGACGATCGCCTCGCCGCGCGTATGCGAGCCGGAAGCGACGTCGCTCTCGATCTGGTCCACGAGGATCAGCGTGTTGCGCATTATCATACCGGCAAGCGCGATCACGCCGAGCAACGCAACGAAGCCGAACGGCTTGTGGGCGATGAGCAGGCCCACCGAGGTGCCTATCAGGCCGAGCGGCGCGGTCATGAAGACCAGCGCGAGGCGCGAGAAGCTCTGCAGCTGGATCATCAGCAGGGTGAGCATCGCCATGAACATGATCGGGAAGACGACAAAGAGCGCGGCGTTCGCCTTCTCGGACTCCTCGACCGCGCCGCCGGTCTCGATACGGTATCCGGGCTCCAGGCTGCCCTTGATCGGCTGCAGCACCGGCAATATCCGCGCTGTCACGTCGGGAGGCTGGACACCATCGGCCACATCCGCCCGGGCGGTGATGACGGTGTCGCGGTTGCGCCGCCACAGGATCGGATCCTCCTGCACATAGTCGAGCCGTGCGACCTGCGACAGCGGCACGGCAACGCCATTGCGCGCGACAATGGTCAGGTCGCCGACATGGCCGAGATCGAGCCGCTCGCTCTCGACCGCGCGGGCAACCACGCTGACCTGCTCGACGCCATCGCGGACGGTGGTGACGGTGAGACCCGAAACGAGGGTCTGCAGGGTCTGGGAGACGTCCTGCACGTTCAGCCCCAGTGCGCGGGCGCGTTCCTGGTCGACCACCAACCGCACCGAGGGCGACATCTCGTTCCAGTCGAGATGCGGGTCGAGAACATTGGGATTGGTCCGCATCGCGTCGCGGACACGGTACGAAATCTCCCGCACCTTGATCGGATCCGGCCCGATGATGCGGAACTGAACCGGGAAGCCGACCGGCGGGCCGAAGGCGAAACGGTCGACACGTGCCCGCGCCCCGGCAAGCGCTCCTGCGTCGACAGCCGCCTCGATCCGCTTCTTCACGCGCTCGCGCCCGTCGATGGACCGGGTCAGGATCACGATTTCCGCGAAAGCTTCGTTAGGCAGTGTGGGATTGAGGCCAAGCCAGAACCGGGGCGAGCCCTGCCCGATATAGGCGGTGAAGGTCTGAATATCGGGATCGGTCTGCCCGATCAGCTTTTCCGCCTCCGCGACGATGTGGGTCGTCGCGCTGATCGAGGATCCCTCGGGAAGGCGAAGCTGCAGGAACAGTTCCTTGCGCTCCGAGAGCGGAAAGAACTGCTGCTGGACCAGCCCGAAGCCGAGGATCGAGGTGAAGAAGATCGCGATGGTGATGGCCACGGTGGTGATGCGCCAACGCACGCAGGCGCGAATAACCGCCCGCAGGCCGCGATAGAGGCGGGTCTGGTAGATCGCGTCGTGATCGCCATGCCCGCCAGCCCTTGCCAGCGAGGAAGGCAGCAGCAGCACCCCGAGATAGGGCGTGAACACCACCGCCACGATCCACGAGGCGGCAAGCGCAATGCCCACCACCCAGAAGATGCCGCCGGCATATTCTCCCGCCGCGGACTTCGCGAAGCCCACGGGCAGGAAGCCGGCAACCGTGACCGCGGTTCCGGTAAGCATCGGGAAGGCGGTCGATGTCCAGGCGAAGGCCGCCGCTTCCATGCGGTCATAGCCCTGCTCCATCTTCACCACCATCATCTCCACCGCGATGATGGCGTCATCGACCAGCAGCCCCAGCGCGATGATCAGCGCGCCGAGGGTGATGCGGTGCAGGTCCATCCCGGTCGTGTACATGACGACGAAGGTGGCCGAGAGCACCAGCGGCACCGAGAGCGCCACCACGATGCCGGTGCGCCAGCCGAGCGACAGGAACGAGACGCCGAGCACGATGGCCAGCGCCTCGACGAAGGAGCGCTCGAACTCCCAGATCGATTCCTCGACGATTTCCGGCTGGTCGGCGATCTGCTCGAAGGAGATGCCCTGCGGCACGTCCGCCTGAAAGCTGCGCGTCGCGGCGAGGACGTCCTCGCCGAACGCGATGATATTGGCGCCACGCGCCATCACCACGCCGACACCGAGCGCCGGCACGCCGCGCTGGCGGACCAGGAAGTCCGGCGGATCGACGAAGCCGCGTGTCACGGTGGCGATATCGCCCAGCCTGAAGGTGCGGCCGCCGGATTCCACCGGGGTCTCGGCCACGGCCTTCACGCCGTCGAGCGCCCCGGTGACACGCAGCGGAATGCGCCGCGCATCGGTCTCCATCATGCCGGCGGGGGTGATGTCGTTCTGGCGGGAGAGCGAGTCGAAGATCGCCTGCGGCGTCACGCCGAGCGTGGCGAGCTTGGCATGGCTGAACTCGACGAAGATGCGCTCCTGCTGCACGCCATAGATGTTCACCTTGGCAACGCCCGGAACCTTGAGCAGCCGCTGGCGAAACGCATCGGCGACCTTCTTGAGCTGCGCATAGTCGGCTCCGTCCCCCGTCAGCATGGTGAGGATCGAGTCGACATCGCCATACTCGTCATTGACGTTGGGGCCGATCACGCCCGCCGGCAGAAAGGGGCGGACATCGTCCATCTTCTTGCGGATCTGGTAGAATAGGTCGGGCACTTCGGCGGGAAGCGTGTCATCGCGGAAGGTAATCTGCATCGCCGTGAAGGACGGCTTCACATAGGTCTGCACGCGGTCGAAATGCGGAAGCTCCTGAAGCTTCTTCTCAATGACGTCGGCGACCTGATCCTGCATCTCGCGTGCGGTCGCGCCGGGCCATATGGCCGTCAGCACCGCGACCTTGACGGTGAAATTGGGATCCTCGGAGCGTCCAAGCCGCTGGAACGACACCGCTCCGGCGATTGCGATAGCCAAAATCATGAAAAGCACGAGCGGACGGTGCTCGACCGCCCAGCGCGACAGGTTGGAGCGGTCCATGGCGTTTCTGCCTCTCAGAACGAAAACTGGTCGACGGCCCGGACGCTCACGCCCACGTCGAGCTTCTGGGCGCCGATCAGCACGACCCGGTCGCCCTCGGTAAGGCCCCCGGACACCAGCACGTCCTTTGCCTCATAGGTCGCGACGGTGACCGGCTTGGCGACAAGCTTGCCCTCCGGATCGACGGTCCAGACAAACGGGCCCTTGCCTTGATCGACAAGCGCCGTGAAAGGCAGACGGGCGATGCGCTCGGAGTTCGGATCGGTCAGGGTTACGGTCGCCGTCATGCCGAGTTGCACGTCGGGACCGGCGGCCGGCACCGGAAATCTCGCAAGATAAGTCCGCGTCGCGGCATCAGCGGCCGGCGACATCTCGCGCAAGGTCGCCTCATAGCGGGCATCGGCGTTCGACCATAGCGTAACCACGGCCTTGGCTGTCCGCGCGCGTTGAACGATCGATTCCGGTATGGAGACGACCGCTTCTTTTTCAGCCGTGCGGGCGAGGCGAATGGCGGCGAAGCCGGGCTGCACCACCTGCCCGGGCTCGACCGCAGTCGCGGTGATCACGCCGTCGGCATCGGCGCGGAGCACGGCATAGGACGACGCGTTCTTCGCCAGATCGAGCGAGCGCTCGGCGCGGGCGAGACGGCCTTTTGCCTCTTCCGCCGCCGCGCGCCGCGTGTCGAGCATGGAGGCCGTCGTCCAGCCGTCCTTCGACAGTCTTTCGGCGCGCTGGAACTCCGCTTCGGCCTGCGCCCGCGCGGCGAGCGCAGCGTTGCGCTCGGCCTCGGCCTGCTCGACCTGGAGGCCGAGATCGACCTCGTCGAGCGTGGCGAGAGCGTCGCCCTGATGAACGGCATCGCCCACATTCACCAAACGCTTCGCCACCTTGCCCTGCACGCGGAAGCCGAGGTCACTTTCGACGCGGGCCTGGATGACCCCGACGAGACTGCGCTCGCGGACGCGAGGTTCGAAGGCGATGGGCCGTGCAAGGACGGGCCTCGCCTTCTCAGGCTCCGGCTGCGAACTGTCCGCCGGGCCACAGCCGGCGAGCATGGCGGCGAGCGCACTGACAGCGGCGGCATTGAGGAAATGGAAAAGCGGTGACCGTCCGCGCATGGCGCCCTCGGTTGTTGACGTGCTGAACAGGCGTGACGGACGGCCAGGGTATGAAGCCGGGGCGGTTGTGCGCCGTCTTGGTCGTCCATTGCGATGCAATATGCCGAGATGAATGACGAATGTCAATATTCGTCATTATGCACTCGTCATTCACAGTCCCTGCGCTTTGTGATCGCGTCGCCTGAAAGACCCGGCACCGGGCTACGGCTGATGCCTCCGCCCCCGCGAAAGCTCCTGGGTGCGCAAGGCGGCCGAGGCCATGCGGGCCTTTGCCGAGAAACCAACCGGCTCAACGGGGAGAATCATCCATCGGCGGAATCGGGCCGACCAGAGATGGAGAAAGCCGGACGGTGCCACGCGCTCCTCGAACCGACGGCCCGCCGGCCTCACCTCACCCCTCCGCGCAAACAAAAAGGGCGCTGCCATCGGCAGCGCCCTTGTCGCATCGAAACGTGTCGGATCGGCTCAGAGCACGACCACGTTGGTGCCCTGCGGCACGCGGGTGTAGAGGTCGATCACGTCCTCGTTGAGCATGCGGATGCAGCCGGAGGAGATGGCCTGACCGATATATTCGGGCTGGTTGGTGCCGTGGATGCGGAACAGCGTGTCCTTGTTGCCCTGATAGAGATAGAGGGCGCGGGCACCCATCGGGTTGTGCGGGCCGGGACCGACGAAATTCGGAATGCCGGTCAGGCGCTGCTTGATCTCGGGGGTCGGGGTCCAGGTCGGCCACTCGGCCTTGCGGCCCACCTTGGCCTCGCCCTTGAACGCCAGACCTTCCTCGCCGACGGTCACGCCGTAGCGGATGGCCTTGCCGCCGTCCTGAACGTAGTAGAGGTACTTGCGCTCGGTATCGACGACGATGGTGCCGGGCTTCTCGGTGCCGGCATAGTCGACCAGCGACCGCTGATACATCTCCGGCGGCAGTACCTTCTGGTACGGCGCGGCGGCCAGGAGCTTCTTGTCACGCGGCGTCAGGGACGCCTCCGGTGCCGGCTGGCGCTGCGCATTGCTGCACGCACCCAGCAAGACCGCCAACAGGACAACCATCGCCCCGCGCAAAACCATTTTCAATGCTCCGAATCGCCTGCACGCCTGAGTGCGTGTCTCTCAGCCCGTATGTCGATTAGCCGATGTGGCTTCGGCCTTGAAGGGGCCACGGCGTCGCCATGAGTTTGTCGGCGGAACTTGTTGCGGAAATACCTCAGTTACGTTGGAAGAGGTCGCAAACCGGCCGAAAACCCCTCCGCAATGCCGAGAGGCCTTACCGACGACCCCGACTCTGCATATTTTTGACGCACTCGGCGATCACTTCGTCGGCAGTTGCCCGACAAGGCGGGCAGCAACACTGGAGGAAGGCATGTCTACCGAAGAGTCTCCGGCTCCTCAGAGCCGGCCCAGCGAGCGCTGGGAGCGTTCGCAGCAAGCCAGCCAATGGCGCGAGATCGGGATTTCGGCGGTTGCCGCCGCGGCCCGCTACGCCAGCGACAAGAAGACGGTATCCGATGCCCCCGTTGCGACGGGCGCGGCGCGGACCGAGGATGCGGAAGCCAAAGTCGTCACGCTTCGCGACGTAGAATATTTCGCGGCCTGACGCCGCCGGCCGCAGGGCCGCGCTGCCGACGCCGCTTCATCCCCCGGAACCGACCGAAGACGCAACGCCCCTGACCGGGTGCCGCCCCGACGCGTCCCGCGTCCGGGCCGGAGCGTATCCGCCGGCTCCACGGGCGAGCGATTTCATGCCGGCCCGTCTGCGACGAGGGGCCGGCTGGTAGTCCTTGAGGTTCCGTCGCATGCTCGGCGGTGACGAGAGAGCGTCGGAGACTCCATGATCACCGCCTTCAGCGTGCGCGACGGCGCGCTCGTCCCCCATCGGCTCGGCCCCGGCGACCCGGTGCCGCCCGACGCGGTATGGCTCGACCTGTTCATGCCCGGCGACGGCGAGGACCGCATCGTCGAGGCGGCGCTCGGCATCAGCGTCCCGACCCGCGAGGAAATGGTGGAAATCGAGCCGTCGAGCCGCCTGCGGGTGGAGAACGGCGCGCGCTACATGACCGCCTCCATCGTCTGCAACAGCGAGGGCGAGCACCCCTCCCTCGCCGAGGTCACCTTCATCCTCGCCGGCGGACGGCTCGCCACGGTGCGCTATGACGAGCCGAGGCCCTTCCGGCTGGTGGTGGCGAAGCTCGACCGCACCTGCCCGGACAACATGAAGGGCAACCGGCTTCTGCTGGTGATCCTCGATACCATCATCGACCGCGCCGCCGACATCATCGAGCGGCTGGCGCAGGAAATCGATGCCGTCTCGCGGCAGGTGTTCGAGCGGGAGAGCGTCCGCTCGGGCGACAGCCAGCGCTTCCGCATCATCCTCAAGCGGCTCGGCCAGCGCGGCGATCTCGCCTCCAAGGCGCGCGAGAGCCTCGTCTCGATCGGCCGGCTGGTGACCTTCCTCTCCACCGAGGGCGAGGCGCAGCGCTTCGACAAGGAGCAGCGCGCGCTGCTCAAGAGCATGCAGCGCGACGTCGCCTCGCTGAGCGACCATCTGAGCTATCTCGGCAACAAGATCACCTTCCTGCTCGACGCCACGCTCGGCATGGTCAGCATCGAGCAGAACAACATCATCAAGATTTTCGCGGTGCTGTCGGTCGTACTGATGCCGCCGACGCTGATCGCCTCGGTCTACGGCATGAACTTCCAGCACATGCCGGAACTCGACGAGCGCTGGGGCTACCCGCTGGCGCTCGGCGCGATGGCGCTGGCGGCGGTGCTGCCCTACCTGTTCTTCAAGTGGAAGCGCTGGCTGTGAGGCTCAACGTCATCGCGGATCGGCCTGCCGCCGTCCGGGATGACGGCAATAGTCCTCACACGTGCTGGCCGCCATTGATGTGTATCTCCGAGCCGTTCAGGTAGGACGACGTCTCGGTGCACAGCACATAGATGATCTTGGCCACCTCGTCGGGCGTGCCGAGGCGCTGCATCGGGATCTGCTCGACGATCTTCTCGGTGCCGGGGGACAGGATCGACGTGTCGATCTCGCCCGGCGCGATGGCGTTGACACGCACGCCGAGCCGGCCGAAATCGGCCGCCATCTCGCGCGTCAGCCCGGCCAGCGCGGCCTTCGAGGTCGCGTAAGCGGCCCCCGCGAAGGGGTGCACGCGCGAACCCGCGATGGAGGTAACGTTCACCACCGCGCCATGCGCCTTCTTCAGCTCCTCCAGCAAGCCGCGCGCCAGCAGGATCGGGGCGAAGAAGTTCACCTGGAACACCCGCCGCCAGTCTTCCTCCGGCGTGTTCAACGTGCCGAGGCGCGCCCCGCCCGTCCCCTTGGGCGAGATGCCGGCATTGTTGACCAGCGCGTGCAGCTCGCCGTCCGGCAGCCGGCTCTTGATCTCGTCGACCGCGCGCAGCGTGTCGTGCGGATCTGAGAGGTCGACCTGGATGTGGTCCTCCGGACCCATCTCCCACGGACAGTTTTCCGGGAAGGGGTGGCGCGAGCAGGTGATGACGCGCCAGCCTGCGGCCGAGAAGCGCTTGACGGTCGCGTGGCCGATGCCGCGCGAGGCGCCGGTGAGCAGCAGGATGCGGCGGGGCTGATTGGAACTCATGGCGGTTGTCTTAGCTCAGCGCGACGGGGGTGTCAGGAAGAAAGCGGCCCGGTGCGGGGCCGCTCACGGATACAGGCGAGTGCGCGCCCACTCGCCCTCGTCCGGCGCCTCGCGGCGGAACAGGATGCGGTCGTGCAGGCGGAAGGGGCGGTCGTGCCAGAACTCGATCTGCACCGGGCGGATGCGGAAGCCGGTCCAGTGCGGAGGGCGCGGCACCGTGCCCAGCGCATATTGCGCCGTGACCTTGGCGATGGCGCCCTCCAGCGCGAAGCGCCCTTCCAGCGGGCGCGACTGCTGGCTGGCCCAGGCGCCGATCTGCGACAGGCGTGGCCGGGTGGCGAAATAGGCGTCGGCCTCCGCCTCGCTCACCGTCTCCACCAGCCCGCGCACCCGAATTTGCCGGCGCAGCGACTTCCAGTGGAACACCACGGCCGCTTTCGGCACGGCGGCGAGTTCACGCCCCTTGGCGCTGCCGGTATTGGTGAAGAAGACGAAGCCGCGCTCGTCGCGCGCGTTCAGCAGCACCATGCGCACATCCGGCAGGCCGTCGGCGTCGACGGTGGACAGCGCCATGGCGTTGGGATCGTTGGGCTCGGACTCCCTCGCCTCGGCAAACCATTCCTCGAAAAGCCGAAACGGCTCCGTGGCGGCGGTGAAATCACCGGATTTTAACTCTTCGGGCGCTTCCATAGGGGCATCTTCGGACGGTTGGACCACGGAACCCATGGGCATGTTCCACAGGCGGCGGGCGACGGCGGGGCGGACGGCGGATTCC
Organism: Ancylobacter sp. TS-1; assembly: GCF_009223885.1. Taxonomy (NCBI): domain Bacteria; kingdom Pseudomonadati; phylum Pseudomonadota; class Alphaproteobacteria; order Hyphomicrobiales; family Xanthobacteraceae; genus Ancylobacter; species Ancylobacter sp. TS-1. Next base: position 3,455,527 of record NZ_CP045144.1, on the reverse strand, counting down.
GCGACGCACGCCGACACCTCATATAAGCGCGTGACGCCGTTCCGCACAGCAGCATCGGTGGCCGGCATGGCGGGCGCTGCCCTGCTGCTCGCGGGCTGCGCCGGAATGGCGCCGGTCGACACCATGGCGACCGGCTCGGTGACGACGCGGGCCAGCGCCTATGCCCGCGAGCCGGTGCCGAAGGGCATCGCCGTCGAGGACTGGGCCGCCGCCCGCCCGGCGCTGGCCGAGGCGCTCGGCACCAAGGCTTCAGCGCCCAGCGTTCCCTGGGAGAACCTTTCCAGCGCCACGCGTGGCACCGTCACTCCGCTGGGCGAGCGCAGCGCCGACGGGGGCGGCAAGTGCCGCGAATTCCTCATGAGCTTCGTGCGCGACGAGCGGGAGGAATGGCTGCAGGGCGAGGCCTGCCGCGCCGCCAAGGGGGCCTGGAAAGTCGATCAGGCGCGCTTGCTGGAACGAAGCTGACGTCCGACGCCGGTCAAGGACGTCCACCGACCGTTGCATCGCGGCAACACGGTGACTACATGGTCGGGTGAGCCGGAACCGCCGGACGAGAACGTCATCCATGCGCGATCCCTATGAAATCCTCGGCGTCGCCCGCAACGCCGACCAGACCGAGATCAAGCGGGCTTTCCGCAAGCTCGCGAAGAAGCTGCACCCGGACGCCAACACGGAAGATCCGAAGGCGCAGGAGAAGTTCGCCGAGTTGAACTCGGCGCACGAGATTCTGTCCGACACGGAGAAGCGCGGGCAATTCGACCGCGGCGAGATCGACGCCGAAGGCAAGCCGCGCGGCTTCGAGGGCTTCCCCGGCGGCGGAGGGCCGGGCGCGCGCGGCTTCCGGCGCGGACCGCGCGGCGAAACCATCTTCGAGAGCTTCTCCTACGGCCCGGAGGGCGCGCGCCGCTCCGGCCACGGCCCGCACGAGGCCGGCGGGTTCGACGACGTGATCGCCGATATTCTCGGCGGCCTTGGCGGGCGCGGACGTGCCCGGGCCGGCGGCGGCGAGCCCCCGCGTGGCAGCGACATCGAGATGACCGTCCCTGTCGCGCTGGAGCGCGTCGTCGAGGGCGGCCCGGTCAAGGTGCATCTGCCGAACGGGCGCGCCGTGGAGGTCAAGCTCCCCGCCAATGTGGCGGAGGGCCACCGCATGCGGCTGAAGGGACAGGGAGAGCCGAGCGCCTTCGGCGGCGCGCCGGGCGACGCCTATGTCATCGTCGCCTATGCCCCGCACCGTCATTTCCGCGTCGAGGGCGCCGATCTGCGCGCCGACGTGACGCTGCCGCTCACGGAGGCCGTGCTCGGCGGCAAGGTGCGTGTGCCGACGCTGGCCGGCGAGGTCGAGCTGTCGGTGCCGGCCCGCACCAGCTCGGGCCGCACCTTCCGGCTGCGCGGAAAGGGGCTGCCCAAGGCGGACGGTGGGTCCGGCGACCTGCTCGCCACGACGCGCATCGTGCTGCCGGAGACGCCAGACCCCGAGCTTGAGGAACTGATGCGCCGGCGCCGCGACAGCGGCGCCTGAGACAGAAGACTTCGCCGCGACGGCGGCGCCTGAGACAGAAAACCTCGCCGCAAGGCCGGCGCCCGAGGCGCCTGCGGGACCCGCGCCCGGCGCATGGCGGGCGTGCCGGCCGCGCGCCTTTTCCACCGCTCGCTTGAGCGGGTCTTGCTGCTGTGCGATAGGAACCGACGCCACCGCGAGGTGGGTAACGTGGACGGAGCATGGCGTGAGCATGGCATCGGGCGGATTGATGAGCGGGAAGCGCGGCCTGGTGATGGGAGTGGCGAACAACCGCTCCATCGCCTGGGGCATAGCCAAGGCCGCCCATGCGCAGGGCGCCAAGCTCGCTTTCACCTATCAGGGTGAACCGCTCAAGAAGCGTGTCGAGCCGCTGGCCGCCGAACTCGACGCCGCCGTCGTCGGCCATTGCGACGTCACCGACCCCGCGACCATCGACGCTGTGTTCGAAGAGACCCAGCGCCAGCTCGGCGGGCTCGACTTCCTCGTGCACGCCATCGCCTTCTCGGACAAGAACGAGCTGGACGGGCGCTATGTCGACACCACGGCCGACAATTTCAGCAAGACGATGCTGATCTCCTGCTACAGCTTCACCGCCGTCGCCCAGCGCGCCGAGAAGCTGATGACGGAAGGCGGCTCCATCCTGACGCTGACCTATTACGGCGCCGAGAAGTGGATGCCGCACTATAACGTCATGGGCGTCGCCAAGGCGGCGCTGGAGGCGAGCGTGCGCTACCTCGCCGCCGATCTCGGCCCGAAGAACATCCGCGTCAACGCGATCTCCGCCGGCCCGATCAAGACGCTGGCCGCCTCCGGCATCGGCGATTTCCGCTACATCCTGAAGTGGAACGAGCTGAACGCGCCGCTGCGCCGCACGGTCACTGTGGACGAGGTCGGCGACGCCGGCGTCTACTTCCTCTCCGATCTCGGACGGGCTGTGACCGGCGAGATACATCATGTCGACGCCGGCTATCATATCGTCGGGATGAAGAATCCCGACGCGCCCGACCTTACCCTCGATCGCGAGTGAAGCGCCCAATCGTGGAGCATGGCGTCATGTCGAAGGCCGGCCTTTTCCGGATGTCCCGTTCCCTGCTGACGGCGGCCGCGCTGGTAGCCGTGACGCTGCCCGCCCTTGTCGCACCGGCGGGCGCGCAGCAGGATGGCTCGATCGTCATCGGCCCGCCCCCGGGCTCGGGCCTGCCCTTCGTGCCGGGTCCGGGCGCGCAGGATCGCGGCGTACCGCCGAATTTCCAGCAATACCCGCTGCTCAGCCGCATCTTCGGCTTCGGCGGCGCGGTCTTTCCCGGCTATGTGAGCCCCAGCAGCGGGCGCAACGACCGCGACCGCCTCGCCTATCTCACCGGCGGCCCCAAGGGCCGCATGATCTTCGCCGCCGGCACCGCCGACCGGCTCTGCCAGATGGGACAGGCGCCCCGCATCCGGGTGCTGAGCGCCCCGGCGGGCGTAAAGATCACCCAGGACATCGGCTCCTTCTTCGCCACCGGCACCGATGCCGGCTCGCGCCGCTGCGTCGGCACGACGGCGGGCGGGACGCGGGTGTTCGCCTCCGGCCGCGCGCCGCGCGGATCCACCGTGACCCTGCGCGTCACCTACCCGCTGAACGGACCCAGCTACACGCACGTCGTGGCCCTGCCCTCCAAATGACGCGGCGCATCTTCCTCGTCCGGCACGGCGAGACCGACTGGAACCTCGCGGGCCGGCTTCAAGGGTCGCACGACATCCCGCTCAACGATCTCGGCCGCGAGCAGGCGGCCGACACCGCCCGCGTGGTCGAGCGCCTGAGCCGTGGCGCCAGCGGCCTCGACTTCGTGTCGAGCCCGCTGAGCCGCGCCGCGCAGACCATGGCGATCCTGCGCGCCGAGCTCGGCCTGCCGCCGGACGGCTTCCGCCGTGACGCGCGGCTGCGCGAAATCGGTTTCGGCCGCTGGGAGGGCTCCACCTGGCCGGAACTGCGCCGGCGCGACCCGGTGAACCTTGCCGCCCGCGACGCCGACCCCTGGCACTTCACGCCGCCCGGTGGGGAGAACTATGCGGAACTCTCGGCGCGCGTGCTTGCCGCTATCGCCGAGCTGACCGGCGACAGCGTGGTGGTGACGCATGGCGGCGTGGTGCGGGCGATGCTGCACGCCTTCGCCGGCATGCCAACCACCGATGCGGTGGAACTGCCGGTGCGCCAGGGCGCGGTCTATCTGATCGAGAACGGTGCGTTCGAACTGGCCGTCGCTTGACGGCGTTTCGGGAGAGGTCGCCATGGGCGCCGAGCTGATCCGGGCCGAAGAGGCCGCCAATCCCCGCCCGATCTGGTGCGTGAACCCGCAGAACTGGCGCGAGGTCGCCGGCGGGGCGGATAGCGGGCTGCCCGCTTCCGCGCTCGCCTTCGCCGAGGCGAGCGGCTTCAAGGCCGAGCCCGGCGCGCTGCTCGTGCTGCCTGCCGCCGACGGTTCCATCGCCGGTGTGCTGTTCGGTGTCGCGGCGCTGCGCGACCCGCTCGCCTTCGGCAAGCTGGCCACCTCCCTGCCGGCCGGCGACTATGCCATCGCCCACCCGCCCGCCGATCCGCGCCTCGCCGCGCTCGGCTTCCTGCTCGGCGGCTACCGCTTCACCCGCTACGGCAAGCGGACCGGCCCCGATATCCGCCTCGTGGTGCCGGAAGGCGTGGACGAGGCCTATCTTCGCCGCACCGCCGAGGCGGTGACGCTGACCCGCGACCTGATCAACACCCCGGCCAACGACCTCGGCCCGGCCGAGATCGAGGCGGCGGCGCGCGCGCTTGCCGCCCGCTACGGTGCCGAGATCCGCGTGACCACCGGCGAGGACCTGCTCGCCGCCAATTTCCCGCTGATCCACGCCGTCGGGCGCGCCTCGCCGCGCGCCCCGCGCCTCATCGACCTGAGCTGGGGCGAGCCGGGCGCGCCCAAGGTGACGCTGGTCGGCAAGGGCGTCGCCTTCGATACCGGCGGGCTCGACATCAAGCCGTCGAGCGGCATGCTCTTGATGAAGAAGGACATGGGCGGCGCGGCCAACGCGCTCGGCCTCGCGCAGATGATCATGGGCCGCGCGCTGCCGGTGCGGCTGCGCCTCATCATCGCGGCGGTGGAGAACGCCATCGACGGCTCGGCATTCCGCCCCGGCGACGTGTTCCCCTCCCGCAAGGGCCTTTCCGTCGAGATCGGCAATACCGACGCCGAGGGCCGGCTGATCCTCGCCGACGCGCTCAGCCTCGCCGACGAGGAGGCGCCCGAACTGCTGATCGACTTCGCCACGCTGACGGGAGCGGCGCGTGTGGCGCTCGGCCCGCAGCTTGCCCCCGCCTATACGGAGGACGAAGCGCTGGCCGCCGACCTCGCCCGCTTTGGCGCCACCGAGGCGGACCCCTCCTGGCGGCTGCCGCTCTGGCAGCCCTACGCCTCGATGCTCGACAGCAAGATCGCCGACCTCAACAACGCGCCGGCCGGGGGCTTCGCCGGCTCCATCACCGCCGCGCTGTTCCTCCAGCGCTTCGTCGAGCGCGCCGGCGCGTGGCTGCATCTCGACATCTACGCCTGGAACCCCTCCTCCCGGCCCGGGCGGCCGGAAGGAGGCGAAGCCCAGACCATCCGCGCGCTCGATGCGCTGATCGCCGAACGCTTCGGCTGACGCCGGACCACGCGACCATCCGCAGCTTCCTCGCGCCCATGGCGTGCGCCCGCAGACGCTGCGTCATCTCGCCCGCCCGTTAAGGATTTCTTCGGCGCGCAACCGTCATAGTCCCGGGAACAATCCGTAGCCGTAACGATTACGGCGCGGTTACAGGCCGGGGACGGGCCACATGGCGGTCGAGTTGCGACCATCGCAGGCGTTGCGCCTTCTGCACGAGCTTTCGCTCGCGCAGGTGCGGGACGATGCGCCCGACCTCAGCCCGCGCCAGCTCGCCATCCTGCTCAGCGTCTATCTGGAGGCGCCGCCGCACACGGTGCGCGGCCTCGCCGCCCGGCTCGGCGTCACCAAGCCGGTGATCACCCGCGCCCTCGACACGATGGGCCAGCTCGGCCTGCTCTCGCGCCGGCGCGACGAGGCGGATCGACGAAACGTCATCATCCAGCGTACGGTGGAAGGCGCGCTCCATGTGGAGCGGCTCGGCGACCTCGTGGTCGCCACCGCCCGTTCGCTCCCGCGCTGACCTCCCGCCAGCATAAAGCCTGCGCCATGACGCATCTGCCCGAAGGCCTCGATCCCCGCCTCACCGCCGCCCGCCCGGACCTCGCCGCCCTGCACCTGAAGGGCATGGTCGAGGCGGCCCGCTTCGTCGCCGGCGAACGGTTCGCCGTCACCCGGCCCGGCGTGCCGGTGCGCAAGGAGCCGGACCCGCTGGCGCCGCTTGTGACGGAGGCGCTCTTCGGCGAGACCGTCACCGTCTACGAGACGACGATGGAGGGCTGGGCCTGGGGCCAGCTCGACGGCGACCTCTATGTCGGCTGGCTGCCCTCCGAGGCGCTGTCCGCCCCCGGCGCGCGGGCCACCCACAGCGTGCGCGCGCTGCGCACGCCGGTGTTTCCCGGCCCTTCCATCAAGCTGCCGCCGACCGAGTTGCTGTCGCTTGGAAGCCGCGTTGCCATAACCGGCACGCGGGAGCGTTTCGCGGTGACGGCAGGCGGCGGATTCGTCTTCGCCGACCATCTCGCCTCGCTCGGCACGCATGAGACGGATTTCGTCGCCGTCGCCGCCCAATATCTCGGCGCCGCCTATCTCTGGGGCGGGCGCTCCAGCCTCGGGCTCGACTGCTCGGGACTGGTGCAGGTATCGCTCGCCGCCGCCGGGATTGAAGCCCCACGCGACACCGATATGCAGGAGAAGGCCGTCGGCGCGCCGGTCGCCTTTTCCGGCGCGCTCGGTGAACTCCGGCGCGGCGACCTGCTGTTCTGGCCGGGCCATGTCGGCATCGTCGAGGATGGCGAGACCCTGCTGCACGCCACCGCCTTCTTCATGTCGGTGGTACGCGAGCCCCTCGCGGCGGCGCTCGCCCGCATCCAGGCCGGCGGCACCCCGCTGCGCAGCGTCAGAAGGCTCTAGCCCTTTTCGGCGACGAAAGCGTCGACCCGCGCCCGGTTGAGCGCGAACCATTGCAGCGCGATCAGCACGAAGCCATTGGCGAAGGGGGCCGGAAACGGCGCGGTCAGGCTCGCCATCGCCTCGTCGACCGGCACCAGGAAAGGCAGCGTGTGCTCGGTCTCGCCCGGCTCGCCGGCCTCGGCCGGCACGTCGCGCGACTCCACGAGGCCGAGATAGAGCGTGGCGTACTCGTCGGTGACGCCCGGCGAGGGCAGGAAGCGCACCATGGGCAGAAGCGCGCGCGGGGCGACGCCGATCTCCTCGCGGCATTCGCGGAGAGCGGCGAGCTTCGGGTCCTCACCCGGCTCGATGAGTCCGGCGGCGATCTCGACCAGTTCGCCCGCGCCGTTGGCCAGTTCCGCGCCGAGACGGAACTGGCGGATCAGCACGAAGCAGGCGGCCGCCGGATCATAGGCCAGCACGCCGACCACCGGCCCGACCCGCAATATGTCGCGCTGCTGCACCAGCGGGGCGCCGCCGGCCCCGGCGAAGGTGGCGCGGATGCGATGATAGGGCCGGAACCCCGCGCCGACCGATTCCGGCGCGCTGGTCTCGACGGAAATCGTGCGGTCGGCCAGTTCCCCTTCCCGGGCACGCCCGCTCATGAGGCGGCGGCCTCGATGTTGAAGGCGGCGGCGAACAGCGCGCGTGTGTATTCGGACTTCGGCGCGGCGAAGAGGTCGGCCGCCGGGCCCTCCTCCACCACCACGCCACCCTTCATCACCATCACCTGCGAGGCCAGAGCGGCGACGACGCGCAGATCGTGGCTGATGAACAGATAGGTCAGGCCGCGCTTGTTCTGCAGGTCGCGCAGCAGGTCGACGATCTGCGCCTGCACGATCATGTCGAGCGCGCTGGTCGGCTCGTCCAGCACCACGAAGGACGGCTCCAGCACGATGGCGCGGGCGATGGCGACCCGCTGGCGCTGGCCGCCGGAGAATTCGTGGGGGTAGCGGTGGCGCGCCTCGGGATCGAGCCCGACATCGGTGAGCGCGGCGATCACCCGCGCCTCGCGCTCGTCCTCGCTCAGCCCCGGCTGGTGGACGCGCAGCCCCTCGCCGATGATGTCGGCGACCGACATGCGCGGGGAGAGCGAGCCGAACGGGTCCTGGAACACCACCTGCATCTCGCGCCGCTGGCCGCGCATCTGCTTGAAGTTGAGCACGTCGATCTGCCGGCCCATGAAGACGATCGGCCCGTCGCTGGAGATGAGCCGCAGCAAAGCGAGGCCCAGCGTGGTCTTGCCCGAACCGCTCTCGCCGACGACGCCGAGCGTTTCGCCGCGCCGTATCTCCACCGAGATGCCGTCCACCGCCTTGATGTGGCCGACCGTCTTGCGCAGCACGCCGGCCTTGATCGGGAACCAGACCTTCAGGTTCTTCGCCTCCAGCACCACGGGGGCTTCCGGGTGCGGCGGGGCGGGATTGCCGCGCGGCTGGGCGGCGATGAGGGCCTTTGTATAGGGATGCTCCGGCCGGGCGAAGATGTCCGCCACCGGCCCCGCCTCGACGATCTTGCCGTGGTTCATCACGCAGACCCGGTCGGCGATGCGGCGTACGATGCCGAGATCATGGGTGATGAACAGCATCGCCATGCCGAGCCGGCGCTGAAGATCCTTCAGCAGGGTGAGGATCTGCGCCTGCACGGTGACGTCGAGCGCGGTGGTCGGCTCGTCGGCGATGAGCAGCTGCGGCTCGTTGGCGAGCGCCATGGCGATCATCACGCGCTGGCGCTGGCCGCCGGAAAGCTGGTGCGGGTAGGAGCCCAGGCGGGTTGCCGGATCGGGGATGCCGACCTCGTCGAGCAGCTCGATCACCCGCGCCCGCGCCGCCGGCCCGCGCATGCCCCGGTGCAGGAACAGGATCTCGGCGATCTGCTGCTCGACGGTGTGCAGCGGATTGAGCGAGGTCATCGGTTCCTGGAACACCATGGTGATGTCGTTGCCGCGCACCCGGCGGATCTCGTGCTCCTGCATCGCGAGCAGGTCCTCGCCATCGAAGACGATGCGGCCGGACGGGTGGCTGGCCGCCGGGTATTGCAGCAGCTTCAGCACCGAGAGCGCGGTGACGGACTTGCCCGACCCGCTTTCGCCCACCAGCGCGACGGTCTCGCCGCGCTTCACGTCGAACGACACCTGGTCGACCGCCAACGTCGTCCGCCCGCCCTGGGTGAAGGCGACGGAGAGGTCCTGGACGGAGAGGAGGGGGATGTCGGTCAACGGGGTCTCGCTCACTGGAAGGTCTTCCGCGGGTCGAAGGCGTCGCGCACGGCCTCGCCGGTGAAGATCAGCAGGCTCAGCATGATCGCCACGGTGAAGAAGCCGGTGAGGCCGAGCCAGGGCGCCTGCACGTTGGATTTTCCCTGCGCCAGCAATTCGCCGAGCGAGGGCGAGCCGGGCGGCAGGCCGAAGCCGAGGAAGTCCAGCGCGGTCAGCGTCATCACCGAGGAGGAGACGATGAAGGGCAGCATGGTCAGCGTCGCCACCATCGCGTTCGGCAGCATGTGCCGCCACATGATGACGGGATTGGACACGCCGAGCGCGCGGGCCGCCTGCACATATTCGAAATTGCGCGCGCGCAGGAACTCGGCGCGCACCAGCCCGACCAGCGACACCCAGGAGAACAGGAGCAGGATGCCGAGCAGCACCCAGAAGCCGGGCGCGAGGATCGAGGAGATGATCAGCAGCAGGTAGAGCGCGGGAATCGAGGTCCATATCTCGATGACGCGCTGGAAGATGAGGTCGGTCCAGCCGCCGAAATAGCCCTGCACCGCGCCGGCCGCGACGCCGATCACCGAGGAGATGATGGTCAGCACGAGGCCGAACAGCACCGAGAGCCGGAATCCGTAAATCAGCCGGGCCAGCACATCGCGGCCCTGGTCGTCGGTGCCGAGCCAGTTCCATTCCAGCGCGCCGCAGCCGCCGGTGCGGCCGAGCCGCTCCACCACCGGCGCGCATTGCGCCTCGGTCAGCATCCAGGTCGGCGGCGAAGGCGCCGGGGTGGGAAGGTCGAGATTGTGCGTCGAGTAGGAATAGCGGATCGGCGGCCAGACCATCCAGCCGCCCTTCTCGGCGATCAGTTTCTGGAGATAGGGATCGCGATAGTCCGCCTCGGTCTCGAAATCGCCGCCGAAGGTGGTCTCGGGATAGGCGATGAGGCCGGGGAAATAATAGCCGCCGTCATATTCGACCAGGAACGGCTTGTCGTTGGCGATGAACTCCGCGCCCAGGCTCAGAATGAAGAGCACCGAGAAGATCCAGAAGCTCCACCAGCCGCGCCGGTTGCGCTTGAAGTTCGCCCAGCGGCGCTGGTTGAGCGGCGACAGCCGGGGGCGGCGCGGCGCCGGCGCGGCGGTAGGCGTTCCGGCGGGCGTGGTCGGCGGCAGGGCGGTCGTGGCGGCGTCCATCGTCAGACGTCCCGCGTGTCGAAGTCGATGCGCGGATCGACCCAGGTGTAGGTGAGGTCGGAAATGAGGTTCACCACCAGCCCGACCAGCGAGAAGATGTAGAGATTGGCGAACACCACCGGATAGTCGCGGTTGAGCACGCTCTCGAAGCCGAGCAGGCCGAGCCCGTCGAGCGAGAAGATGGTCTCGATCAGCAGCGAGCCGGAGAAGAAGGCGGCCACGAACGCTCCCGGAAAACCGGCGATGATGATCAGCATGGCGTTGCGGAAGACGTGGCGGTAGAGCACCGCCCGCTCCGACAGCCCCTTCATCCGCGCCGTGACGACATATTGCTTGCGGATCTCGTCGAGGAAGGAATTCTTGGTCAGCAGCGCCATGGTCGCGAAGGCGCCGAGCACCATGGCGGTGATGGGCAGGGCAAGGTGCCAGAAATAGTCGAGGATCTTGGCGCCGAGCGAGAGCTGGTCCCAATTGTCCGAGGTCAGCCCGCGCAGCGGGAACCACGAGAAGAACGAGCCGCCGGCGAACAGGACGATGAGCAGCACGGCGAACAGGAAGCTCGGTATCGCATAGCCGACGATGATGATCGCCGAGGTCCACATGTCGAAGCGCGAGCCGTCGCGCACCGCCTTGGCGATGCCGAGCGGAATCGAGATGGTGTAGGTGATCAGCGTCATCCACAGGCCGAGCGATATGGAGACCGGCATCTTCTCCGCGATGAGGTCGATGACCGAGATGTCGCGGAAATAGGAACGGCCGAAGTCGAAGCGGGCATAGTCCCACATCATCTTCAGGAACCGCTCATGGGCCGGCCGGTCGAAGCCGAACTGCTTCTCGAGCTGCTGGATGAAGGCCGGGTCCAGCCCCTGCGCGCCGCGATATTTCGAGGAGACCGGATCACCGGCCGGGCCGCTCTGCGGCATGCCGCCGAAGTCGCCGCCGCCGCCGGAAATGCGGGCGGTGGCGGAAGTGCCCTGCCCGGTCAGTTCCGCGATCACCCGCTCGACGGGACCGCCGGGAGCGAACTGAACCACCGCGAAGGAGACCAGCATGATGCCGATGACGGTCGGCACCATCAGCGCGAGGCGTCGGACGATATAGGCGAGCATGCGATCAGGCTTCCTCCGGCCTCGTCGGCCATGGCGCTCAAGGTGGCGGTCGGGCGCACCCGCGTCAACTTAACGTCCGTTCATGCAGGCATTCGCGTGAGGCTCGTCATCCCGGCCAAGCGCAGCGAGAGCCGGGATGACGCCTTGAGGGCTCACCCCGCCGAGCGGGTGCGCGCCGACCAGATCTCAGGGATGGCGCGCGCATAGGTCGGGCGCTCGGCCGTGGGCCAGGCGAACTCGTCCCAGAAGGCGATACGGAACTCCGCCGAATACCATTGCGGCACCCAGTAACGCCCCGCCCGCAGCCGGCGGTCGAGCACCCGGCAGGCGGTGCGCAGCGCGGCACGGTTCGGCGCGGCGATCGCCTGCTCGATCAGCAGGTCGACCAGCGGATCGGAAATGCCGGACAGGTTGTTGGAGCCCGGCGTCTTCGCCGAGACGGAGCCGAAATAGTTGCGCAGCGACTCGCCCGGCACCGTCGAGACCGAGAAGCGCCGCACCGTGGTGTCGAAGTCGAACTCGTTGAGCCGGCGCTGATATTGCGGCGGATCGACGAGGCGGAAATGCGCCTCGATGCCGAGCAGCTTGAGGTTCTTGATGAAGGGCGCGGTGTGGCGCTCCAGCGAGCCCTCATCGTCGAGGAACTCGATGGTGAGCCCCTTGCCCTGCGGGTCGACCAGGCGCCCGTCCCGGATCGTCCAGCCCGCCTCGCGCAGAAGCTGGGTGCCCTTGCGCAGAAGCGTGCGGTCCTGCCCAGAGCCGTCCGAGACCGGCGGCGACCACGGCGCGGCCTTGAGCACCGCCGCCTCTTCCGGCGTGATGCGGCCGCCCAGCGTTTCGATGAGGGCGACCTCGTCCGGGCCGGCCGGGCCCTCGGCCTTGAGGTCGGAATTCTCGAAGAACGAGGTCGTGCGCCGGTAGGCGTCGAACATCAGGTTCTTATTGGTCCACTCGAAATCGAAGGCATAGGACAGCGCCTCGCGCACGCGCGGATCGGAAAAATACGGGCGCCGCAGGTTGAGGAACCAGCCCTGCGCGCCCGAGGGCGTGCGGTCGGGCAGCACGGCCTGCTTCACCCGCCCCTCGCGCAGCGCCGGAAAATCGTAGCCGGTCGCCCAGGTGCGCGAGGTGAATTCCTGCCGGAACAAATAGGTGCGCGCCTTGAAGGCCTCGAAGCCGACCTCGCGGTCGCGGAAATATTCGTAGCGCACCACGTCGAAATTGTTCACGCCGACATTCACCGGCAGGTCGCTGCCCCAGTAGCCGGTGTCACGCTGGTACTCGATGTAGCGGCCCGGCTCGAGGCGGCCGACCTTGTAGGGACCCGAGCCGAGCGGCGTCTCCAGCGTGCTCTCGTCGAAAGGCTTCACGCTGTAATAGGCCTTGGAGAAGATCGGCAGCGAGGCGGCGAACAGCGGCACGTCGCGCGCCCGCGTCGGGGCGAAGCGCAGCACGGCGATATCGTCGCCCTCGGCCTCGGCGCCGATGAGGTCGCGCAGATTCTGCGCGATGATCGGATGCCCCTTGGTCTTCAACAGGTTCAGCGAGAAGGCGACGTCCTGCGCGGTGAGCTTCGAGCCGTCGTGGAAGCGCGCCTGCGGGCGCAGGCGGAAGCGGTAGACGGTGCCGTCGGGCGACACCGACACGCTTTGCGCCACCAGACCGTAAATGGCGTCCGGCTCGTCATTGGCACGCGTCATCAGCGTGTCGAAGGTCAAGTCGATGCCCTGCGCGCCGTCGCCCCTGAGGATGTAGGCGTTGAGCGAATTGAAGGTCTGGAAGGACTGGTTGAAGGCCGCCGTCGGCCCGATCTGCGAGAAGGTGCCGCCCTTGGGCGCGGCGGGGTCGACATAGTCGAAATGGGCGAAGTCGGTGGGATATTTCAGGTCGCCGAACACCGAGAGGCCGTGGCGCTCGGCCCCGGCGGGCGCGCCAGCCGGCGCGGTCTCCTGCGCGAAGGCGCCGCGCGGCAAAGCGAGCGCCGATCCGGCCCCGGCCGCCAGCGCAAGAAGGGCGCGGCGGGAAACGGCGAAGCCGTCATTCTGGACGGCCGAAACGGCCGATCCGGGATCGCGTGCCGAAGTCAGGCCCAGCGGATGACGATCCCGGCTCTCCGGCTTCGCCGGAGCCGGTCCTTGGGCTTGCCGAAGGCAAGACCCGAGGGGCCGAGAGGACGACGGGCCCCTTCCCGCCCCGCTCACTGGGTACCCCCGGTCTTGGCGGCGAGTTCGGCGTCCCACCACCAGATATCCGGGAAGCCGAAGGAATAGGCCGGCAGCTTCTCGGGTCGGCCGAAGCGGTTCCAGCGGGCGGTGCGGGTGGCCGGGTAGTTCCAACTCGGGATCACATAGTCATGCGCCAGCAGCACGCGGTCGAGCGCATGGGTAGCGGCGACCAGCTCCTCGCGGTCCTTTGCGTAGATGACCTTCTCGATCAGCGCGTCGATGCCCGGGTCCTTGATGCCGGCATAGTTGCTGGAGCCCTCGCGGTCGGCGGCGGCCGAGCCCCACATGTCGCGCTGCTCGTTGCCGGGCGAGAGCGACTGGCCCCAGCCGGTGATGATGATATCGAAATCGCGTGCGCGCAGGCGGTTGATGTATTGCGAGATATCGACCTGGCGCACGCTTACCGTGATGCCGAGGCGCTCCAGCGCCGGCTTGTAGAACAACGCGACACGCTCGAAAGCCGGGCTCGACAGCAGGAACTCGATGGTGAAGAGCTCGCCCTTGGCGTTCACCAGCTTGCCGCCCGTGATCTCGTAGCCGGCCTCGCGCAGCAGCTTGGCCGCCTCGCGCAGATTGGCGCGGCGCAGCCCCTCGCTCCAGCCTTCCGGGTTGGCATAGGGCGTGGTGAAGACGGTGGCCGGCACCTGGTCCTTCACACTCTCCAGAATCTCCAGCTCCTTCCCGGTTGGCAGGCCGGAGGAGGCAAGTTCGGTGTTCTGGAAATAGCTTGAGGTGCGCTTGTACTGGCCGAAGAACAGGGTGCGGTTCATGCCGTCGAAGTCGAGGGCGTAGTTGAGCGCGCGGCGCACACGCTGATCCTGGAACTTCTCCCGGCGCAGATTCGGCACGAAAGCCTGCATGGAGCCGGAGGCGCGGTCGGGGAATTCCTCGAGGATCACCTTTCCGGCCTTCACCGCCGGGAAGTCGTAGGCGGTCGCCCAGTCCTTGGCCGAGGTCTCGACGCGGAAATCGTACTGGTCGCCCTTGAAGGCCTCCAGTTCCACGGTGCTGTCGCGGAAATACTCGTAGCGCTGCTCGGCGAAATTGTTGGTGCCGACATTCACCGGCAGGTCGGCGCCCCAATAGTCCGGCACCCGTTCGAAGGAGATGGAGCGGCCGGGGATCACCTGCTTGACCTTGTAGGGGCCGGAGCCGAGCGGGATTTCCAGCGTGCCCTGGCTGATGTCGCGCGGCTTGCCATTGGCGTCGGTGCCGGTCCACCAGTGCTTGGGCATCACGCGGATCTGGCCGACGATCTGCGGCAGTTCGCGGTTGCCCGCCTGGTCGAAGGTGAAGGTCACCTCGTGCTCGCCGGTCTTCGCCGCCGACTTCACATGGCTGTAGTAATAGGCCTGACGCGGATTGTTCTTGGTGACCTGCTCGAACGACCACACCACGTCGTCCGCCGTCACCGGCTGGCCGTCATGCCACTTCGCCTCGGGGCGCAGGCGATAGGTCACCGAGGAGAAGTCGGCCGGGAAGCTCACCGCCTCGGCCAGCAGGCCGTATTCGGTGGCCACCTCGTCATAGGCGGTGGTCATCAGCGTGTCGTAGATGAGCTGGAGCCCCGATGCCGGCGTGCCGCGCGGCACGATGTCGTTGAGCGAATCGAAGGTGCCGTCGACCGAGAGCCGCAGCAGGCCGGCCTTCGGCGCCTCCGGGTTCACATAGTCGAAATGCTTGAAGCCGGCGGGGTATTTCGGCTGCCCCATAAGCGAGAGGCCGTGCCGCCATTCCGGCGCCGGCGCGGAGGCGGTGTTCTCCTGTGCCGCGAGCGGTCCGGCAGCGAGGCACATTCCGAAGAGGGCGGCGCCGAGCAGGGCGGCGCCAATCGCCGGCAAACCACGCACCGGCAGGCGACGCGTCGGCATCGGCCGGGCGGCGGAGGCGGGGAGGTCGGAGCGGCGGAGCCGGTTCTGCATGCACATATCCCTTTTGCGCGCCAACAGGCGCATCCGTTCCACAATACCGGACGCTGCCCGTTTGGCGACGACCGCGAACGGGAGCGACTATGAAGGGCGGTCTTCGGAAAAGAATAAGGCCGACGACGCATTGCGTCGTCGGCCTGACGTGATCGTGAAAAGGCGCGCGGCGTGGCGCGCCTTCTATCAGGGAGTGACGGGCGCCGCGGGCGCGGGCTCGGCGGGAGCCGGCGCAGCCTCGGGGGCCGGCGCGGCAGGAGCCGGAGCCGTCTCGGGAGCCGCCGGAGCCGGGGCAGCCTCGGGGGCCGGAGCCGCCGGCGCGGGAGCGGCGGCCGGGGTCGGCGCGGCGGCTTCGGGCTTGGCCGCTTCTTCAGCCTTGGGCAGCGGCAGCGGGCTGTGCGAGAGCGTGTTCAGATAGACCAGCAGGTCGGCGCGCTCGGTGTCCTTGGCGATGCCGGCGAAGCCCATCGCGGTGCCGGGAATGTCGGCCTTCGGATTCTTGATGAAGTCGGACAGGTCCTGGAAGGTCCATTCGCCGCCATGCGCCTTCATCGCGCCGGAATAGGCGAAGCCCGCCGCGCTGGCGACCGGGCGGCCGACGATGCCGTAGAGGTCCGGGCCGACCTTGGCGCCGGCGCCCTCGACGAAGTTGTGGCAGGCAGCGCACTTCTTGGCGACGGCGGCGCCCTTCTCGGCGCTGGCGGCGGCCAGGAGCACGGGAAGCGGCACGGCGGCCGGGGCGGCAGCCTGGGCCTCGCCGCTCGAAGCCTCTTGCACCGCGATCTCGAAGCCGGGCTTCTCCGGCGCGTGGCTGGAAAACAGAATGTCGGCGAACACATTCAGGCCGAGCGTGAAGGTGAGCACGCCCAGCACCGCACCAGCAATCTTGTTCAGCTCGAAGCTGTCCATCGAAATTATAGCTCCCTCACCCGGCGCGGCGACCATCCGGCTGGTCCGCCAACGCCCCGCGCGCAAATGTAACAGCCGCCTGCGTCGACCGCCAATGGCGCGGCGGAACTAATCATTTTGACGGTTGGCGTGCAACCCGTATAAGCGCGCCGCGGTGCTACGTTTCGCCACTCTGAAGGCGGGCACTCCGGTGCCGCGCGTGACGATGACAAGGCCCTGAAATGTCCTCCCGGGACACACTTATACTTATTCCAGCCCGCATGGCCTCGACCCGGCTGCCCGGAAAGCCGCTCGCCGACATTGGCGGCCGTCCGATGATCGTCGAGGTGGCGCGGCGTTCCGCCGCGGCGGATATCGGCCGCGTGGTGGTCGCCACCGACGACGAGGGCGTGCGTCAGGCTGTGGAGAAGGCCGGCTTCACCGTCGCCATGACCCGCACCGACCATGCCTCCGGCTCGGACCGAATCTTCGAGGCGCTCGGCCAGGTCGACCCGGACGGCCGCGCCTCGCGTATCGTCAACGTGCAGGGCGACCTGCCGACCATCGACCCGGCGCTGATCCGCGCCGCCGTCGATCTGCTCGACGATCCGGCCGTCGACATCGGCACGCTGACCGCCGAGATCACCGACCCGCATGAGCGCACCAACCCGAACGTGGTGAAGGTGGTCGGCAGCCCGCTGCGGGCGGACCGGCTGCGCGCGCTCTATTTCACCCGCGCCACCGCCCCCTATGGCGAGGGCCCGCTGTTCCACCATATCGGCCTCTACGCCTACCGGCGTGCCGCGCTGGAACGCTTCGTCGCCCTGCCCCCCTCGCCGCTGGAGAGCCGCGAGAAACTGGAGCAGTTGCGCGCGCTGGAGGCCGGCATGCGGATCGACGTCGCCATCGTGAACACCGTGCCGCTCGGCGTCGACACGCCGGAGGATCTGGACAAGGCCCGCGCCTTCCTCGCGCGCGAAACAAGCCTGAAAACGAGCCCGACAGGAAAGCCGTCATGACCAGCCGCCGCACCATCGTCTTCCAGGGCGAGCCGGGCGCGAACTCGCACATCGCCTGCCGCGAGGTCTATCCCGACCACGAGGCGGTGCCCTGCCCCACCTTCGAGGACGCCTTCGCCCAGTTGCGGAACGGCGAGGCCGATCTCGGCATGATCCCGATCGAGAACTCGGTCGCCGGCCGCGTGGCGGACATCCATCATCTGATGCCGACATCGGGCCTCACCATCATCGGCGAGTTCTTCCTGCCGCTGTCGCACCAGCTCATGGCGGTGAAGGGGGCCTCGCTCGCCACGGTGAAGACGGTGGAAAGCCATGTGATGGCGCTCGGCCAGTGCCGCAACATCATCCGCAAGCTCGGGCTGAAGGCGGTCGTGGGCGCCGACACCGCCGGCTCGGCCCGGCTGGTGGCCGAGGCGCAGGATGTCACCCGCGCCGCCATCGCCTCGCGGCTGGCCTCGGAGATCTACGGGCTCGACATCATCGCCGAGAACATCGAGGACGAGGCGCACAACACAACGCGCTTCGTCATTCTCGCCAAGGACGGCGAATGGGCGCCGGCCAATAACGGCCCGACCGTGACGACCTTCGTGTTCCGCGTGCGCAACGTGCCCGCCGCGCTCTACAAGGCGATGGGCGGCTTCGCCACCAATGGCGTGAACATGACGAAGCTGGAATCCTACCAGCTCGACGGCGAGTTCTTCGCCACCCAGTTCTATGCCGATGTGGATGGCCACCCGGACGATCAGGGCCTCAGGCTGGCGCTGGAGGAACTGTCCTTCTTCTCGAAGGAAGTGCGCATCCTCGGCGTCTATCCCGCGCACCCCTACCGCATCGCGCTGAGGGCGTAGTCCCGGCACCGTCTGCGTTCACGCGCCGGCCGCTGCCCTGTCGGCGTCATCCCGGCCGAGCGCAGCGAGAGCCGGGATCGTGCCCCGTGCCCCGCGTGTCACGCGATCCCGGATCGGTCCTGCGGACCGTCCGGGATGACGCACCATCCAGGGCCTACTCCGCAGCGGCTTCGCCGGCGGCGCGTTCCTCGGCGTCCTCGATGGTCTTCAGCGCGTCGGGATGCGGCATCGAGATGATGTTGTAGCCGGAATCGACGAAGTGCACTTCGCCGGTCACGCCCGAGGACAGGTCCGAGACCAGATAGAGCGCGGCGCCGCCGACCTCGTCGAGGGTGACGGTGCGGCGCAGCGGGGCGTGACGCTTCTGGTAGTTGAACATCAGCCGCGCATCGGCGATGCCCGCGCCCGCCAGCGTGCGGATCGGGCCGGCGGAAATGGCGTTAACCCGAATCCCCTGCGGGCCGTAATCGGCGGCGAGGTAGCGCACGCTTGCCTCAAGCGCCGCCTTGGCGACACCCATGACGTTGTAGTTCGGCATGACCCGGGTGGAGCCGCCATAGGTCAGCGTGATCAGCGAGCCGCCATTCGTCATCAGCGGCGCGGCGCGCCTGGCAAGCTCGGTGAAGGAGAAGCACGAGATCACCATTGTGCGCGTGAAATTGGCGCGCGTGGTGTCGGCGTAGCGGCCCTTCAACTCGTTCTTGTCGGAGAAGCCGATGGCGTGGACAAGGAAGTCCAGCGAGCCCCATTTCTCCTTCAGCGCCTCGAAGGTGGCGTCGACCGAGGCGATGTCCTCGACGTCGCAGGCGAGCACGGTATCGCTGCCGAGCTGCTCGGCGAGCGGCTTCACCCGGCGCCCGAGCGCCTCGCCCTGGTAGGTGAAAGCGAGTTCGGCGCCCTGCGCGGCCAGCACCTTGGCGATGCCCCAGGCGATGGAGTGATCGTTCGCGACGCCCATGATAAGGCCGCGTTTCCCCTGCATCAGGCTCATGCTCGATGTTCCTTCCGCTCGGGCGCTCACGCCGCTTCGGGGTGCTGCAGCACCAGCACGGCGTTGGTGCCGCCGAAGCCGAAGCCGTTGGAGAGCACGCGCCCGAGCTTGGCATGGTCGACGCGCTCGCGCACGATCGGCATGTCGGCGAAGGCGGGGTCGATCTCGTCGATATGGGCGCTCGCGGCGATGAAGCCGTTCTGCATCATCAGGATCGAGTAGATCGCCTCATGCACGCCGGTGGCGCCCTGCGAATGGCCGGTGAGCGACTTGGTGGCCGAAATCGGCGGGGCCTTGTCGCCGAACACGGCGCGGATCGCCTCGATCTCCTTGAGATCGCCGATCGGGGTCGAGGTGGCGTGCGGGTTGATGTAGTCGATGCCGGCGCCGCCGGCCTCCTGCAGCGCGAGCCGCATGGCGCGGGCCGCACCCTCGCCCGAGGGGGCCACCATGTCGGCGCCGTCCGAGGTCGCGCCATAGCCGACGATCTCGGCATAGATGCGCGCGCCGCGCGCCTTGGCGTGCTCCAGTTCCTCGAGCACGAGGACGCCAGCGCCGCCGGAAATCACGAAGCCGTCGCGGTTCTTGTCATAGGGCCGCGAGGCGACCGCCGGGCGGTCATTGTAGTCGGACGACATCGCGCCCATGGCGTCGAACAGGCAGGACAGCGTCCAGTCGAGGTCCTCGCAGCCGCCGGCGAAGACGATGTCCTGCTTGCCCCAGCGGATCTGCTCGGCGGCGTTGCCGATGCAGATGTTGGTGGTGGCGCAGGCGGCCGAGATGGAATAGCTCGCGCCCTTGATCTTGAACCAGGTCGACAGCGTGGCCGAGGCGGTCGAGCCCATCGCCTTCGGCACCGCGAAGGGACCGACGCGCTTGGGGTTCGAATTCTTGCGGGTGATGTCCGCCGCCTCGACGATGGTGCGGGTGGAGGAGCCGCCCGAGCCCATGATGAGGCCGGTACGCTCGTTGGAGACCTCGTTCTCCTCGAGCCCGGCGTCGCGGATCGCCTGATCCATCGCGACGTGGTTCCATGCCGTGCCGCCACCATGGAAGCGCATGGCGCGGCGGTCGACGATCTCGCTGGCGTCGAGCTGGGGCGCGCCATGGACCTGGCTGCGGAAGCCGAGCTCGGCATAGCGCTCGCTGCGGGTGATGCCGCTCTTGCCCTCGCGCAGGGAGGCGAGAACCTCCTGCGTCGAGTTGCCGATCGACGAGACGATGCCCATTCCGGTTACGACAACACGGCGCATAGGCTTCCTTTCTTTCAAAGCAGGCGAGATGGCGCCGGAACCGGCGCCCCGCAAGGGTCGCGGGCTCAGGTCTGGAACAGGCCGACCTTGAGGTCGCTCGCGCGATAGATCACTTCGCCGTCGGCCTCCAGCCAGCCATCGGCGATGCCGAGCACGAGCCGGGAGCGCATCACGCGCTTGAAGTCGATGCCGTAGACCACCTTCTTCACGCTGGGCAGGACCTGGCCGGAGAACTTGATCTCGCCGGCGCCGAGCGCCCGCCCGCGCCCGGGGGCGCCGAGCCAGCCGAGATGGAAACCCACGAGCTGCCAGAGGGCGTCGAGGCCGAGGCAGCCCGGCATCACCGGGTCGCCGAGGAAGTGGCAGGCGAAGAACCACAGGTCCGGCTTCACGTCGAGTTCGGCGCGTACATGGCCCTTGCCGTTCGGTCCGCCGGTCTCGGAAATCTCGGTGATGCGGTCGAACATCAGCATCGGCGGCGCGGGAAGCTGCGCATTGCCGGGGCCGAAAAGCTCGCCGCGCCCGCACGCCAGCAATTCCTCGTAAGTGAAGCTCGACTGCCGCTCGACCATCGTATCGGTGCTACCCACGCTTGCCACTTTCTTTGCCTTGAGCGGCCTCGCCGCCAGCTCCCCAGCAGCGGTCGCCGGGGTCCGCCCCGACAGGCCGCCGATCGCTCGGCGCTTCCTATCACAGCGTCCTGCCCGCTCAAAGCCGTCGCGGCAACCCGCACGCCAATCAAAATGTCACGGCCATGACAGGCCCGGCGCCAAGCTCCGGCGCCCTGTCCGACACCGCCACAGATTGGAACAATTACGATTATCGCTCCCGATATTGCCCCGGCGCGTGGCGTATAGATATAATAACAGCTGAAAAACGCATTGGCTGGAAGCAGCGGAACAGGTTCGTTCCATCGCCGGCAGCGGTGCAAGACATGTTGCGGATCGGTCGCGCCGGAGCCCCAGGGGCCTGCCGGAGCGCCGATTTACAATGGTTCGGAATGCGAGATGAGTGAAGGCCTGCGCCCCCACAACATAGCGATCTCCCGCGTCGTGATCGACGAGGAGGAGCCCGTGCTGCCGGTTGCCCGCCTGCGCGACGGTGCCGGCACCAGCCGCACCGGCTGCCCGTTCCATGACGTGCGCCACATGCTGCGCGACGTCGGCCTGCGCCCGACCCGCCAGCGTCTGGCGCTCGGTTGGCTGCTGTTCGCCAAGGGCGACCGCCACATCTCGGCGGAAATCCTGCACGAGGAAGCGATCAAGGCACGCTTCCCGGTCTCGCTCGCCACCGTCTACAACACGCTGCACCAGTTCACCGAAGTGGGCCTGCTGCGCGAACTGGCGGTCGATGGCTCCAAGACCTATTTCGACACCAACCCGTCGGACCATCACCACTTCTTCCTCGAAGGCGAGAACAACCTCGTCGACATTCCGAGCGCCTCGGTCGAGGTGGAGCGCATTCCCGAGCCGCCGGAAGGCTACGAGGTGGCGCGCGTCGACGTGGTGGTGCGGCTGCGGCCCAAGCGCCGGGCCTGAGTTTTTACCCTTTGCGATGAACGACGCCCCGGTCTCCGCCGGGGCGTTTTTCGTTTGCGGCTCCGCTTGCCGGGTGCAGCGCCCGTGCTAGCATCCGGCCGCGAATTTTCCGGGGGAAACGTCATGCGGACATATGCGATCGCGGCGGCACTGCTGCTGTCGACGATGGGGATTGCTCAGGCGCAGGAGCCGCCGAATCTGGTCGGCGTGTGGAAGGGCACCGCCCAGGCGGTGGGCATCGGCCCGACGCCCTACCGGCTGCCGGACGGCCCCGGGCCGGTGTTCTTCGACCAGAACATGGAGTTCACCTACACCGTCACCGAGCAGCACGGCGCACGCTTCATCGGCACCATGGCCTCGGGCAGCGGCAAGGAGACCATCATCGGCGCGCTCCAGCCCCCCAGCTTCACGGCGGGCGTCATGCTCGACGATGACGGGCGCTACAGCGTGAATGTGCGCGACGCCGGCACCATCGACGTCTGCTACGATCACCTCTACCCCAAGAACAAGGTGGTGGCCTGCTTCACGCTGAAGAAGCAGTAGGCCGGCACGCCATTCAGGATGATCGAAGGCCGGTCCCGCGACCGGCCTTTTTCATGCGCCCTCAGCCGGCCCGCAGGAACGCCGCAAGGGCACGCAGCGCCTCCGCCGCCGGCGGCGCGCCCGCACGCCCGATCAGCATCACCCGCGCCGGCGGCAAGGGCGGCAGGCCGAGGCGCGGGCCGACATCAGCGGTACCCGATGGGGCGAGATGGGCCGCGAGGGGAGCGACCGCCAGCCCCGCCGCCACCGCGGCTGCCACCGAGGATACGCTGCCGCCGACGAACGCCTCCCGCCAGCCGATCCCGGCCGTGTCCAGCGCGCGGGTCGCGGTGGCGCGCACGCCGCAGGGCGCGGCGAGCAGCGCCAGCGGCAGTGGCGCACCCAGCGGCGGCAGGGCCTCGGGAACCGCGAACCAGCCATAGGCGTCGCGGCGCACCTCCTCGCCGTCGCGCCGGTCGCCCTCGCGGCGCACCACCACCGCGTCGAGTTCGGCCGAATCATAGGCGTCGAGCAGGTGGCGCGAGAACCCCATGCGCACGTCGAACACCACCTGCGGGCAGGCGGCCGCCACGCGGCGCAGCAGACCCGGCAGCGTGTCGCCCGTGGTGTGGTCGGAGATGCCGAGCCGCAGCCGGGCCGGCGCCTCCCGCCGCCAGTCTCGCGCCTCGCGGTCGGCCGCCAGCAGGCGCCGCGCACGCTCCAGAAAGGCGACGCCGTCGGCGGTGGGGCGGACATGGCGGGGCGAACGCTCCAGCAGGGAGCGGCCAAGGCGCGCCTCCAGCTTGCGCAGCCGCAGGCTTATCGCTGCCTGGGTGGTGCCGAGCGCCTCGGCGGCGCGGGTGAAGCTGGCGAGTTCCGCCACCCGCACGAAGGCCTGCACGAGTTCGAGGTCCAGCGGCCGTTCGGTCATATCAATCTGTTATCACTGATAGTTAAATTGATATGATTATATTATCTCATCGAACGACTTAGACAATCCTCCTCGCCAACGAAGGAGGCTGCCATGCCGATGATCCAGATAAAGTTCGCCGCTCTCGCTCCCGCACCGGAGCTGGAAGCCCGCATCGCCGCCCGCGCCGCCGCGCTGTCCTCCGCCCATCTCGGCAAGGACCCGTCCGTCACCGCCGTTTTGGTGGAGCGCGCCGATCCGGCCGCCTGGTTCTGCGGCGGGCGCACGCTCGCCGAGGACGGCCTCTCCGGCTTCTGGCTCGATATCCGCGTGACCGAGGGCACCAACACCAAGGACGAGAAGGCCGCCTTCGTCGCGGCGACCTTCGCGGCGATGGGCGAACTGCTCGGTCCGCTCCACCCGGAAAGCTATGTTCACGTGGTGGAGGCGCGCGGGGATTCCTACGGCTATGGCGGGCTCACCCAGGAGCGCCGCTACATCGCCGCGCGCCCGCTTTCGCCCGGCTAGGCGCTATTCCAGCTTCTCGCCGGGATAGACGCCCCACAGGCGTTCCTGCTCGACGAAGCCGTCGAAGCCGCTGTCGAAGAAGCGGCACCAGCGCCCGTCGCAATGATCGACCTTGCCGAGCACGCCGGGCTCGAGCCGGGCGCGGACGGCGGAGGAACGGCTCGGCTCGGCATAGAGCGCGGTCGGCTCGCCGCCCTTCCACGGGCTGACCAGCGCCGTGCGACGGCCCGACAGCATGGAGTGGTAGACCCAGCCCTCGGTGCCGTCCGCGTCGCGGATCCGCCGCCAGGTCTCGAACTCGGCGGTGATCTCGACCGGCAGCCCGGCGCGGGTGAACACCCACGCCACCGCATGGTCGCGGGTCGGACCCGAGCGCACATTCACCTTGTCGGCCTTGAGGCTGACGAAGCGTGGGACCGGCAGCCCGCTGGTGCGCCCGACCGGCCCGCCGGCCTCCTCCGCTCCGCCTTCCTGCGCGCGCACGGATGTCGGCGGCCCGAGGACGAGCAGCCCGAACGCCAGAACGCAAAACACTTTCCGCAGCTTCGCCCTGCCCCGAAGCCAGTCTTTGAACATCACCCAGATCACCCATTCGTCCGCCGGAAGCGGCGCTCCCCCCGAAACACGCCTGCACCCCGAATCGGTGCATTTTTGTGTTTCGTCGACCCGTCTGCTAAGGAACGCGTCGCCCGGTTTGGCGCGAGTGTGTGGCCCGTAGCGTTAACGGGAGCTTGACCGCGACGGGGATTTGTACGGGGAGCGACATGGCCCGCAAGAAGCCGCTGGTGGTTGTGACGCGCCGGCTACCCGACAAGATCGAAACCCGCATGCGCGAATTGTTCGACGCGCGGCTGAACGTCGACGACGTTCCCATGAGCCAGGCGGCCCTCATCGAGGCCGCCACCACCGCCGATGTGCTGGTGCCGGCGCTCACCGACCGAATCGACGCACGTGTGATCGAGGCGGCGGGTCCGAACCTCAAGCTGATCGCCAATTTCGGCAATGGCGTCGACCATATCGACGTCACCGCCGCCACCCAGCGCGGCATCGTCATCACCAACACGCCCGGCGTGCTCACCGAGGACACCGCCGACCTGACCATGGCGCTGATCCTCGCCGTGCCGCGCCGGCTCACCGAGGGCGCCGCGCTCCTTACTAATGGCGACGGCAACTGGCCCGGCTGGTCGCCGACCTGGATGCTCGGCCATCGCATCTGGGGCAAGCGCCTCGGCATCATCGGCATGGGCCGCATCGGCCAGGCCGTCGCCCGCCGCGCCCGCGCCTTCGGCCTGCAGATCCACTATCACAACCGCCGCCCGCTCCCCGCCCATATCGAGGAGGAGCTGGAGGCGACCTATTGGGACAGCCTCGACCAGATGCTGGCGCGGATGGACATCTTGTCCATCAACTGCCCGCACACGCCGGGCACCTTCCACCTGCTCTCGGCCCGCCGGCTCAAGCTGGTGCGGCCGGACGCCTATATCGTCAACACCGCGCGCGGCGAGGTGATCGACGAGCACGCGCTGATCCGCATGATCGAGGCGGGCGAGATCGCCGGCGCCGGCCTCGACGTGTTCGAGCGCGAGCCGGCGGTGAGCCCGAAGCTGCTCAAGCTCGCCCGCTCCGGCAAGGTGGTGCTGCTGCCGCACATGGGCTCGGCCACGGTCGAGGCGCGCATCGACACCGGCGAGAAGGTGATCGTGAACATCCGCGCCTTCATGGACGGCCATCGCCCGCCCGACCGCGTGCTGCCCGCGATGCTGTGAGGGGCCGCGCGCCGGTCCCTGCCCGTCATCCCGGACGGCCGAAGGCCGATCCGGGATCGTAGGCCGAATGGAAAGCGATCCCGGCTCTGCGGCTGCGCCTTCGGCCGGGATGACGACGCCAGCGGAGCGATGAGGCGCTACCTGACGTGCCCCGACAGATCCGTGATCGTCGGATTTTTCCCGGTGAGCGGGTTGTCCGGGTCCCAGCCATAGCTAAGCGTCTCGAAGCGCATCGACTTGGTGTCGATCATCAGCAGGCGGCCGACAAGGCTCTCGCCGAAGGGCACGACGGCACGGATCGCCTCCAGCGCCACCAGCGAACCCGCCACGCCGGCCAGCGCGCCGAGGATGCCCGCCTCCGCGCAGCTCGGTACCGTGCCGGCCGGCGGCGGCTCGGGGAACAGGCAGCGATAGGTCGGGTTCGGCGTGCCGTCCGGCCCCTTCTCGTGCGGGCGCAGCGTCGTCACCGTAGCGTCGAAGCGGCCCAGCGCCGCCGTCACCAGCGGCTTCCCCGCCAGCGCGCAGGCATCCGAGACAAGGTAGCGCGTGGAAAAATTGTCCGAGCCGTCGATCACCACGTCGACGTCGGCGATCATCTCAAGCGCGTTGGCGGCGTCGATGCGGCCGGCGATGCCCTCGACCACGACATGCGGGTTGAGCGCGGCGATGAAGTCGGCGGCGCTCTCGATCTTCGAGCGGCCGATATCCGCCGTGGTGTGGATGACCTGCCGCTGCAGGTTGGACAGCGACACCACGTCGTCGTCGACCACCACGAGCCGGCCGACGCCGGCAGCGGCGAGATAGACCAGCGCCGGCGCGCCGAGGCCGCCGGCCCCGACCACCAGCATGCTCGCCTTCTTCAGCTTCTGCTGGCCCGGCCCGCCGATCTCGCCGAGCACGAGATGGCGCGCATAGCGCTCCACCTCCTCGGC
The DNA here is from genome assembly GCF_009223885.1 of Ancylobacter sp. TS-1. Classification (NCBI taxonomy): domain Bacteria; kingdom Pseudomonadati; phylum Pseudomonadota; class Alphaproteobacteria; order Hyphomicrobiales; family Xanthobacteraceae; genus Ancylobacter; species Ancylobacter sp. TS-1. The sequence continues at coordinate 3,429,040 of NZ_CP045144.1, read as the reverse complement.
CGAGAAGAAGGGCTTTCGCGCGGCGGGGGTGGAGGCGGGGGCATCGGTGCTCATCACCGCCGCTATATAGCAACGATCCGGCCCCGCGCCACGGCCTGCCCACGGCCCGTGCCGGGGCTCGGGCACCGGCGCGGACCACACGGCGGAGCGGCCCGGGGCGAGGAATGGCGCGCGAATCGCGCTATCAAGCCGCATGAGCCCGACCCTGACCCCGACCGACTCACGCTCCGATCCGGCGGCAGACGACGCGCTGGTCGCCGCCGCGCTCGCCCGCGCCGAGGCGCTCCGGCAGCGCCGGCTCGTCCTTTATGCCGGCGCCAACCTGCCCACGCCGGGCGTGTTCGAAGCCTACGCGACCGGGCTCGGCGCCATGCCGGCCATGGGGCGCAGCTTCGACAAGGAGCAGCCCGATTCCGATCTCGTCAGCGAGCTGGAGGTCGCGGTGCGGGCGCGGGCCTGCGCGCTGTTCGGCGCCGCCTGGGCCGAGCCGCGCCTGCCCTCGGCGACGCTCGCCAACCTCGCCGTGTTCCACGCCTTCGCCGCGCCCGGTGACCTGATGCTGGCCCCCGCCCCGGCCCATGGCGGGCATCTGAGCCAGCGGCGCGGCGGCACGCCGGAACTCGCCGGCCTCGTGTGCGAGGAGCTGCCCTTCGACGCCGGCGCGCTGTGCCTCGATGCCGAAGGCGCGGCCCGAATGGTGGAAGAGCGCGCCCCGCGCCTCGTCATGCTCGGGCGCAGCGTGATGGTGCGGCCGGACGAGATCGGCCCGGTGGTGGTGGCGGCCCGCCGCGTCGGCGCACTGGTGGTGTTCGATGCCTCGCATGTCGCCGGGCTGATCGCCGGTCGCGCCTATCCCAACCCGCTCGAGGCCGGCGCCGACATATTGGTGACGTCGACCTACAAGACCATTCCCGGCCTGCCGCAGGGCCTCGTGCTCGGCCGCGATCCGGCGCAGGGCGAGGCGCTGGCGCGGCTGCTCGATGCGCGCTTCCTCGCCAATTACAACGCCGCCTTGCTGCCGCCGCTGCTGCGCACGCTGGACCACATGCAGGCGCACGGCACCGCCTATGCGCGGGCCGTGGTCGCCAACACCGCCGCGCTCGCCGCCGCCGTCCGCGCGCGCGACCTGCCGGTGATCGCCCCGCAGGCAGGTGAGCATACCCACCAGATGCTGGTTCCGATCGCCGCGAGCGAAGACCCGCGCGCACTGATCGCGGCACTGGCGCGCCACGGCGTCGTGGTCGGCACCAGCGCCGACATTACCCGCCCCGGACGTTCGGCGCTGCGCGTCGGCACCCAGTTCCTCGCCACGCTCGGTCTCGAGGCGGACGGCATGGACGAGGTGGCCGATCTCATCGCGGGGCTGCTGGAAGGCGAGGACGGCGTGTTCCTGCGCCCGCCCGCCCGGGAGGCGAAGGCGCAGCACGCCACCCTCGCCTGCATCGCCGCCCTTCTGGCGCCCCGCTGAGCCGGGACGCGAAGCATTGTCCGGTAGAGCGTGCGGGGCCCGCCGATCGCGCCGCCCGTTGGGGCCGCCCCTCGCGGCAACACGGCGCCAGCGCAGCGGCACCTGTGGCACCGCTGCAAACAGCCTGCTCGGCCCCGCATCACCCGGTTGCCGGCGCCCGGCCGTTCGACTATGAAGGCGCAGCATCGGTGCGTCTCCCGCGCCGCAGGCACCCGTAGCTCAGCTGGATAGAGCGTTGCCCTCCGAAGGCAAAGGTCGCACGTTCGAATCGTGCCGGGTGCGCCATTTCGGTACAAATCTGAGAACGCCGTTCGCCGCCGCTCCTACGCTTGAGGCGGCGACCAGCGTTCGCAGCAATTCCGACGTCGACCCCATGATGCGAACCTCGTCGTCGGCGACTTCGACACGCTGCGCCAGCGCGCGCAGGTGTCCAATGCCATCAATCGTTCGCGGCGCAACCCGCCAGGTCGGTTGTCTGTGGACCCGGCAAGGACCGGTTCAGTCGGTCGCCGCGGCGAGGATCGGCCCGCCGCCAGGCTCTTGAACGAGTATTGCAGTCTTCAGCCCCTTGGGTATGGCGGGCGTCCTGAAGGCGACGGACTCGCCATTCCAGGCGCCGAGCCGGGCCAGGTGATGGACGACATGGCTGTGGGGCAGCGTGCGCCCGGTATTCTCGCCGCGGCGCACCGGAACCTGCACCGTCGCCGGATCGAACCATACCAGCCAGACATCGGAGCCGCCGCTGCCCGTGCGCCCCTTGCCGATGTCGACGCGGTCGGAAGCGAGCGCGATCGAGGGCCCGGTCTTGGGCGGGCTGCTGGCGATGAGCGCCTGCATCTCCCGGAGATTGAAGCCGATGGCGGAAGCTCGCCCGTCGACCACCATCTGCGGCGTGAACGGGCCGGACTCGCCGAGCCTGGGCTCATAGACGGCCTGCCGCTGTGTGTATGCCGGCTGGCCGAACACGTCCTTCCAGCCGAGATAGTCCCAATAGGTCACGCTGAAGGACAGGGCGAGAACATCGGGACGCTCCGCCAGTTTGATCAGATTGGCATTCGCGGGCGGACAGGACGAGCAGCCCTGGCTGGTGAACAGCTCGACCACGATGGGTTGCCGATCGGGCGTGACGAACTCCGTCGCGGAGGCCGGTCCCGACAGGGCGAGCAGGGTCCCTGCCATCAGGACGCGCGAGGAAAGGCTCATGTGGTCGCTCCGGTTTCGCGTTGATGCCCAGGCAGAGGGCGTTCAACCCGTCTTCGCGTTTGCGCTCCCGCTTGTTACGGACTCACGCATTCGTGTCGCGGCAGGCGGCACAGGGAGGTGCCCTGCCGCTCACTTCACGAAGCCGTGATCGCTGTAATGTGGGCCGCCGTTTCGCCGTACCGCTTATGCGAGGCGCATCGGAAACCCTGCCGGGCTTCGCACACGCGACGCGGAGACCGGAATGCTCACTCATTCGCCTTACGAGCCGCTGCAGGCGCAGACGCTGGCCGACCGGCTGGGCGGTCTGCCGGAAATGACGGCACGTATCGGCCCGCCCGCGCAGTGGCAGGTCCGCGAGATCGGCGACGGCAATCTCAACCTTGTCTTCATCGTCGAGGGCGCGGCCGGATCGGTGGTGGTCAAGCAGGCGCTGCCCTATGCGCGGGTGGTCGGCGAAAGCTGGCCGATGTCGCTCGACCGATCCTTCTTCGAGCATGAGGCGCTGCTGCGCCTGGGCAGCCGCGATCCGGGCCGGCTGCCGGAGCTTTACTATTTCGATCGCCATCAGGCGATCCAGATCATGGAGCACCTCCGCCCCCACATCATCCTGCGCAAGGGCCTGATGGCGGGAGAGCGTTTCCCGCTCCTGGCCGGGCAGCTCGGGCGTTATCTCGCGCGAACCCTGTTCCGCGGGTCCGACTGGGCGATGGAGACGGCGCGGCGGAAGGCGGACCTCGCCTTGTTTGCCGGCAATGTGGAACTGTGCGGCATCACCGAGGACCTGTTCTTCACCGATCCGTTTCATGAGTGCGCGCGCAACAGCCACAGCCCGGCGCTGGACCGCGCCGTCGCCTCCATACGCGCCGACCGCGATCTGAAGCTCGCCGCGCTCGAACTGAAAGCGCACTTCTGCGGCAGCGCGCAGACGCTGCTGCACGGCGATCTGCACACCGGGTCGATCATGGTCTGTGCGGGCGATACCCGCGTCATCGACGCGGAATTCGCCACTTATGGGCCGATGGGCTTCGACATCGGCTCGCTGCTCGCCAATCTCTGGATGGCCGTTTTCGCCCTGCCCGGCCTTCAGCCGGACAGCGAGGAGAGGCGCGCCTATCGCGACTGGATCCTCGATACGGCAGAGACGATCTGGGACACCTTCGCCGAGGAATTCACCCGGCTGTGGCATGGCGAGCGCCAGGGCATTCTCGGCGGGCGGGAACTGTTCGAGGACCAGGGCGACGCCATCGGCAGCGAACTCGCGCTCAACACGATGATCGCCGGCATCTGGCGTGACGCGGTGGGCTTCGCCGGCATCGAGATGCACCGCCGCATTCTCGGCCTCGCCCATATCCCCGAATTCGAGACGATCACCGACGAGGCGCTGCGGGCCGGCTGCGAGCATCGGGCGCTGATGGCCGGGCGGGTGCTGGCGGTCGAGCGCGGGCGCCTGGCCGCCATCGGGCAAGTGCGCACCCTCATCGCCCGGCTGGAGGGCCGCGACCTATGACGGGCGTGCGGTCCTCCGGCAGCGGGGTGCGCCGTTCAACGGCGCGAAATGGCAATCCGGATGATGTCGTCGGGCGGGATCGGCGTTCCCTCGCCATCCTTCCAGGTCGGCAGCTTGGGGAAGTCCTCCCGGGGCAGGTCCAGCACGTTCAGGTGGCGGGCGAGGATGGCCACGGTCTCGATCGGCACGCCGACCGGGCGTCCGCCATAGCCGAACCAGCCGCCGAACGGCATCACCAGCACGATGTGGCCGTCGGGGGTGCGCACGACCTGCTTCACATAACCCAGCACGCGGTCGTCATAGTCCTGCATCGGCAGGCCGATCAGGTCGCCAACCCGGACCTTCTGCGGGAAGCGGCGCTCCATCCGCTGCTGCGGCGTCAGCGCGTCCTGCTCTGGTCCCGGCTGGGTATGCGCCCCACCTTCCGCGCGCATCGGCTTGGGGTCCTCGGCGTGAGCGACTGCCGGCATGCCGCACAGAAGCGAAGCCCCAAGAAGAAAATGAGCAAATTTACGACGCATGATGGCTATCTCCTTCGATGATGCGGAGAGATATGTAATGTTGATTTACAAAATCATCAAGACTATTTCGCATAAATCTCCTGAATACTACAACAAATAGAGTCAGAAATGAAGAAGATGCATCCTGTAGTTATTAGAATAATGCATTGGACCAATGCCGTTGCAATGATCATTATGATCATGAGCGGATGGAAGATCTATAACGATGAAGTTATCTTCGGATTCCTTCACTTTCCCGATGCGATCACGCTCGGCCCCTGGGCGCAGCACGGCCTGCAATGGCACTTCTTCGGCATGTGGGTTCTGGGGCTGAACGGCCTCGCCTATCTGGTCTATGGCATCGTCACGGGCCGTTTCCGGCGCCTCTTGCTGCCGATATCGCCGCGCGAGGTCATTCGCGAGGCGCTGGCCGCGCTGAGCTTCCGCCTGCAGCATGCCGACCTCACCCATTACAACGCGGTCCAGAAGACACTCTATGTCGGGGTGATACTGGTGATCATCCTGCAGGTGATTTCCGGTCTGGCGATCTGGAAACCCGTGCAGTTCTCCTTCCTGACCGCACTGTTCTACGATTTTCAGGGTGCGCGGCTCGCGCATTTCTTCGGCATGACGGCGATCTGCCTGTTCATGGTCGTGCATGTCGCCCTCGCCCTGCTGGTGCCGAAGACGCTGCTCGCCATGGTCACCGGCGGGCCGCGCATCGACGACGACCCCGCCCCCCGCACGCCATCGGCCCACGCCTCGAACATGTGAGAGATCGAGCCATGTCCATCCTTCGACGCCCGACCTCGCTGTTCCGCCCGCGTCGCGGCCCGGACCAGAGCCTGCTCACCGAAAACCGCTCCCTGATCGAGGATATCGACCGGCGCAAGCTGCTGCGCGGGGCTGTCAGCCTCGGGGCGCTGTCCATGCTCACCGGCTGCGACATCGCCGAGCAGAGCCAGGTACAGAGCGCGCTGCGCACGGTCTCCTCCTTCAACGACTGGGTGCAGGCCAGAATCTTCGATCCGAACAAGCTGGCCCCGACCTATTCGCCCGATCAGGTGGTGAAGCCGCCCCGCTTCAACGCCTATTACGAGATCGAGAACGTCAAGCCGGTCGATATCTCAAGCTGGAAGCTGGAGCTGAGCGGGCTCATCGCCGACAAGCGCCCGTGGAGTCTCGAGCAGATACATGCGTTTCCCGAGCAGGAAGTGATCATCAAGCACATCTGCGTCGAGGGCTGGGACTATATCGGCCAGTGGTCGGGGCCCAATCTGCGGCAGTTCCTGACGCGGATCGGCGCGGACCTGACGGCCAAATACGTCGCCTTCCATGGCCAGGACGATTATATGGAGAGCATCGACATGGCCTCCGCCCTGCACCCGCAGACCATCCTCGCCACCAAATATGCCGGCGAGCCGATCACCGATCCGTTCGGCGCGCCGCTGCGCCTGCGCACCGCCGTCAAGCTGGGTTTCAAGAATCCCAAATGGATCCGGGCCATCGAGGTGACGAACACCTATCAGGAGGGGTTCTGGGAGAAGCAGGGCTTCAACTGGTACAGCGGGCTGTGAATGCGAGGAAGGTGGGCGCGCATCGGCTTCGCGGGCCCCGCCGCGCGGCTGCGGAGCCGTGATGTTCTCCTTCGGAGCGACCTTTCTCGCCGGCGCGGTCGGTCTCGTCCTGTGGACGAGCGCGGGCTATGTGCTGGCGCGCGCGCTCGGCATCAGCCGCGCGCTGGCGCTGCCGCTCGCGCCGGCTCTCGGCTGGACCGTGCTGAACGCGCTGGCGCTGGAGATCGCGCGGCATGTCGGACTGCCGCTGGCCGGGACGCTGGGTGCCCTCGCGCTGGTGGGCGGCGCCTGGCTGCTCCGCGACGGCCGAGCGGACACGCCGCCCGACGACACGCCTGTCATACCCTTCTGGATCTTCCTCGCCGCCGGCCTCCTTGCGTTGGTGCCGGCGATGGCGGTGGTGCCGAAGGAGACGACGGCGGGCATCGCCCTCGCCCCGGCCATCTTCGACCATTCCAAGATCGCCCTGATCGACGCCTTCGTCCGCGACGGGGTGCCGCCGGTCAATCCGTTCTATGGGCCGCCCGGCGAGCCGGCGGGCGTCGCCTATTACTATCTCTGGCACTTCGGCGCCGCCCAGCTCGCCGGTCTCACGGGTGCCCGTGGCTGGGAGGCCGACGCGGCGGCGAGCTGGTTTACCGCCTTCTCCACGCTGATGCTGATGGCGGGGCTGGCGCTGCGGTTCGCCGGTTCGCGCCTTGCGGCCGCCTTCGCCATCGCCCTGTGCTGCGGCGGGTCGCTGCGGCCGGTTCTCGAGGCGCTGTTCGGCGAACAGGCGCTCGGCACGGTCCTGCGCCCGGCCACCGGCTTTGCCGGCTGGCTCTTCCAGTCGAGCTGGAGCCCGCACCATGTCGCGGCGGCCGGCGCGCTGGTCATCGCCACGCTGCTGGCGGTGCGGCTCGCCGCCAATCCCCGGGCGCTGACGGCCGCCGTGCTGGGGCTGGTGGTCGCCGGGGCTTATCAAAGCTCGATCTGGGTCGGCGGCCTCGTGCTGGCCCTCGCCATGCTGGCGCTGGTGCCGCTACTGCTGCGCATGAGCCCGCCGGGTGGCCTGCGGCGCCTGCTTCCGCTCGCCTGCGGGGCGGCACTGCTGGCGCTTGCGTTGGTCGCGCCTCTTCTGGTCCAGCAATATCACGCCGGCATGCTGCGCGGTGGCGGCAGCCCCGTCGCCCTCTCGCCGTTCCCGGTCCTCGCCGAGGCCGCCTTCAGCCCCTTAGGGCGTCCGCTCGATCTTGCCGCCTACTGGCTGGTGCTGCTGGTGGTCGAGTTCCCGCTCATCTATCCCGTCGGCGCGGTAGCGCTCTGGCGGCTGGCCTCGCGCAGCGACGCCCACACGCTAGCCGGCTGCGAGGCGCGGGCGCTCGGGCTGCTCACGCTGGTCAGCCTTGCCGCGAGCTGGCTGCTGGTCAGCACGGTCGGCGACAATAACGATCTCGGATGGCGCGCGGTGCTGCCGGCACTCATGGTGCTGACGGCGGCGGCTGCGGCGGGGCTCGCACGACTGGTCGCGCGTCGTCGCGGCATTACCGTCGCGGGCGCCAGCGCCGCGCTGGTGGCGAGCCTCATCGGCGGCGCCATCATCGCTACCGGCAATGCACGGGGCGAGGTGTCCGCCGACGCCGCCGGGTTCGCGCGCGCGCCGGCCATGTGGGCGGCGGTGCAGCGGCATGCGCCGGCAGAGGCGCGGGTGGCGAACAATCCCGCGCTGTTCGCTGATATGACTCCGTGGCCGGTCAACATTTCCTGGGCGCTGCTCGCCGACCGCCGCTCCTGCTTCGCCGGCAACGAACTGGCGATCGCCTTCGCGCCGCTCTCGCGGCAGCGGCGCGGCGAGATTTCCGACCGGTTCCTGCGGGTCTTCGCCGGCGAGGGATCGGCGGACGATCTGCGCGCGCTGGCCGAGGCCTATGGCTGCGATGTCGTCCTGGTCACCGCCCGCGACGGCGCCTGGGCGCGCGATCCGTTCGCGGACAGCCCGCTCTATCAGCTGGCCGAGACCGAGCCCGAGGCGTGGCGGGTCTACGTCGCGACGCCCTCCTTGGGCGGTTCCCGCCCGGACCCGCTCGCGGCGCGGAGTGGTTCCTCCCAGCCTCCTCAAGCGCCGCCTTGAGCCCGAAGAACCGCCCGTCGACCGCCGCCGGGTTGTCGCGGTTGAGCGCCGTGATGCGCCGATGAGGGTCGACCACATAGGTGGCCAGGATCGCCCACGTCGATGGCCGCGCCGAGGACGAAGCCGGCGCGCAATTCCTCGATCCTGGCCTCATAGCGAGCCGGCCGGCCGCCGGCGCGGTACACGCGAACTCCGCTTTCAACGCCGCGAGGTCGTGATCCAGAGACATGGGATCGTCCTTCGGCTCGGGCGCCGGGAATAAGAGGCGTTTCGCATTTTAGTTCGTTCGTTCTATAATGTGCTCCTCCGCGAATGCTGGCATGCTGCTCGCGAAACGAACGGACGGACGAAGCAATGGCCAGACCGAGGGAATTTGACGAAGAAGCGGTGCTGGACGCGGCGGTCCAGTGCTTCTGGAGTCGCGGCTATGAGGCGACGTCGGTTCGCGATCTGATCGAGAGCACGGGGCTGACCGGGGCCAGCATCTACAATGCGTTCGGGGACAAGCGGACCTTCTACCGCAAGGCGCTCGCCCACTATGTCCAGGAAAGCATCGCGGATCGCATCCGGCGGTGCGAGGGCATGGCGCCGCGCGCGGCGATCGGCGCCTTCTTCGCGGAGATTCTCAACCGCTCGCTGAGTGACCAGGATCACAAGGGCTGCATGCTGGTCAAC